>NZ_MLYN01000054.1:0-12434 GCF_001866675.1 Streptomyces sp. MUSC 14 | reverse complement strand
CCTCTTGCAGGACCGCGAAAAACATAACGGGAGGGAACGCGCATGTCAGCAGTGTGCCCCCTCGGTTAAGCGTGAACTAAATGAACGGAAGGGTGACCGCCCTCACAGACCGGGAGATAGTCACGGCATCCCCCACAACGCCCGGACGTGAGCCGCACGCCGGTATGCCGACGAAGACGTCAAGGAGGGCAGCCGTGGCCGCCAGCACCCCCGATACGGCACCAGCCGTACCCCGCGTGAAGCGGGACCGGACTCATTACCTGTACATCGCCGTCATCGCGGCGGTCGTGCTCGGCATCGCCGTGGGGCTCGTCTGGCCCGATGCGGCCGTCCAGCTGAAGCCGCTCGGTACCGGGTTCGTGAACCTGATCAAGATGATGATCTCGCCGATCATCTTCTGCACGATCGTGCTCGGCATCGGGTCCGTGCGGAAGGCCGCCAAGGTCGGCGCCGTCGGCGGTATCGCCCTCGGCTACTTCCTCGTGATGTCGCTGGTCGCGCTCGCCATCGGGCTCGTCGTCGGCAACGTGCTCCACCCGGGCGACGGGCTGCACCTGACCGAGGCGCTCAGGCAGACCGGGCACGCCCAGGTGGACAGCAAGGCGCTGGGGCCCGTCGACTTCGTGCTGTCGATCATCCCGACCACGTTCGTCTCCGCCTTCACCCAGGGCGAGGTGCTCCAGACGCTGCTGATCGCCCTGCTCGCCGGGTTCGCCCTCCAGGCCATGGGCCCGGCCGGGCAGCCGGTGCTGCGCGGCATCGAGCACATCCAGCGGCTCGTCTTCCGCATCCTGGCGATGATCATGTGGCTGGCGCCCGTCGGTGCCTTCGGCGCCATCGCGGCCGTGACCGGCTCGGCCGGCCTCGACGCGCTCAAGAGCCTCGCCGTGCTGATGCTCGGCTTCTACCTCACCTGTGTCCTGTTCGTCTTCGTGGTGCTCGGCGCCATTCTGCGCGTCGTCGCGGGGGTGAACGTCTTCTCGCTGTGCAAGTACCTCGCCCGTGAGTTCCTGCTGATCCTGTCCACCTCCTCCTCCGAGTCCGCGCTGCCGCGGCTCATCGCGAAGATGGAGCACCTGGGCGTCAGCAAGCCGGTCGTCGGCATCACCGTGCCGACCGGGTACTCGTTCAACCTCGACGGCACCATGATCTACATGACCATGGCGTCGCTCTACATCGCGGACGCCCTCGGCACACCGATGTCGATCGGCGAGCAGATTCCGCTGCTGCTCTTCCTGCTGCTGGCGTCCAAGGGCGCGGCGGGCGTCAGCGGCGCCGGTCTCGCGACCCTGGCCGGCGGCCTCCAGTCGCACAAGCCCGCGCTGGTCGACGGCGTCGGTCTGATCGTCGGCATCGACCGCTTCATGAGCGAGGCCCGCGCGCTGACCAACTTCGCGGGCAACGCGGTGGCGACGGTGCTCGTGGGCACCTGGACCAAGGAGATCGACAAGGAGCGGGTGCAGCGGGTGCTCGCCGGTGAGCTGCCGTTCGACGAGACGACACTCATGGACGAGGGCCACGGGACGGCGTCCGAGGCGCCCGAGCGGCGCGAGGAGGAGCTGGCCAAGGCCTGATGTGATCCCGGCCTGACCGCGAAAGAGACTCCGGATGCCCGGCCCCGCCTGAACCGGGGCCGGGCATCCGGCATGTCCGCCTCGCCCGCTCCTCGCTTCCTACGGTTCTTCGCTCACCCGCGCCACCAGCTCGCCGGCCGCCGCGGCGGGTACGCCCGCCGCGGTCAGGACCGTGACCGTGGCCGAGCGGCCCGCCTCCGCCGCTGTCAGGAGGCCGTCGTTCACCGCCTCCATCACGGCGAACAGCAGCTGCTCGTGCACGTACGCCAGCGCCGGGGCCGGCAGCGGTGAACTGAACACGCCCTTGTCCAGCCCGCGTTCCAGCAGCCGGACCTTGTTCGCGCGCAGCGGGGCGAGGCGTTCGCGGATGCCCTGGACGGTGACCGTGCGCTGGGCGAGCGCGACCAGCAGCCGGTAGCGGTCGGCGATCTCCCAGATCGCGAGCACCGACCGGGCCACCGCCTCCGCCGGGTCGGCGACCTCCTTGCGGGCGCCCGCGTCCGCGTCCGCCAGCGCCGCGACGGCCTCGTCGACCAGCGTGCTGATCAGCGCCTCACGGCTGGGGAAATGGCCGTACACCGTCCGCCGTACGACCCCCGCGGCGCGCGCGATCTGGTCCATGGAGGCGTCGGGGTCGCGCAGCAGTTCCGCGAGGGCGACGTCGAGGATGCGGCGCCGGTTGGCGTCGGCGCGGCTGTTACCCGTGGTCATGGCAGTCATTCTGCACGCCCTTCCGTGATTTGCACACCGCTGTGCAGCGGCGTACATTACACATGGTTGTGCAATTGCACGTCACTGTGCAAGTTTGCACCGTTCCGCACCAACCGTCGCGATCCGAGGAAGGCGACCCCTGCCATGCGACTCGTCATGACCGAACCGGTCGAGAAGATGGAGCGCCCGTACGCCCGGCGCTGGTGGGCACTGCTCGTGCTCTGCCTGAGCCTGCTGATCATCGTGATGGCCAACACCGCCCTCACGGTCGCCGCACCCGACATGACGAGGGACCTCGGGCTCTCCAGCGCCGACCTCCAGTGGGTGATCGACGGCTACACCGTGCCGTACGCCGCGCTGATGCTGCTGCTCGGCGCGATCGGCGACAAGTACAGCCGGCGCGGTGCGCTCGTCCTCGGCCTCGCCGTGTTCGGCGGCGGTGCCGTCTTCGGCTACCTCGCGGACAGCTCCACGACCGTCATCGCGGCCCGCGCCGTGATGGGCGTCGGCGCGGCGCTGATCATGCCCGCCACGCTCTCCCTGCTGGCCGCGACCTTCCCGCGCGCCGAGCGCGCCAAGGCGATCGTGCTGTGGACCGCCACCGCCGGTCTCGCCATCGCCGCCGGACCGGTCGTCGCGGGCGCGCTGCTGCGCGACCACGGCTGGTCCTCGACCTTCCTGATCAACGTGCCGATCGCGGCCGTCGCGATCGTCCTCGCCTTCGTGCTCATCCCGCCGTCCAAGGCCGGTCACCACGACCGCATCGACTACGTCGGCGGCCTGCTCTCCGTCCTGTGGACCGGCTCCCTCATCTACATGATCATCGAGGGCCCGCACTTCGGCTGGCACGCCAAGGCCATCGCGGCCGCGGTCGTCGCCGGCGCCGGCCTGGTGGCGTTCGTCCTCTGGGAGCTGCGCCACCCCCGCCCCATCCTGGACGTCCGCCGCTTCGCGCACCGTCGCTTCGCGGGCTCCAACCTCGCCGTCGCCCTGTTCTTCCTCGCCGTCTTCGGCGCCTTCTACTACCTCACCCAGCACCTCCAGTTCGTCCTCGGCTACGACGCCCTGCAGACCGGCGTCCGGATGCTCCCGCTGGCCGGCGCGGTCTTCGTCGGCTCGGCCCTGACGGGCTTCCTGACCCCGCGCGTCGGCATGAAGTGGACGGTCAGCGCGGGCATGGTCGGCGGCACCACCGCCCTCGCCCTGCTGACCCGGGTCGACGCGGGCTCGACGTACAACGACTTCCTCGCCCCCCTGATCATTCTGGGCCTCGCCATCGGTCTCGCGCTCTCACCCTGCACCGACGCCATCATGGGCGCCTTCCCCGAGTCCGAACTGGGCGTCGGCGGCGCGGTCAACGACACCTCGCTGGAGCTGGGCGGCTCGCTCGGCATCGCCATCCTCGGCTCGCTGCTCGCCACGTCGTACGGCAACCACCTGAGCGACGCCACGGCCGGCAGCAAGCTCCCGGCGAGCGCCCTGGACACGGCGCAGGACTCGGTCGGCGCCGGGTACGCGGTCGTGCAGGGCATCGTCGAGAAGGCGAACCAGCTGGGCACGCAGGCCGCCCACAGCACCGACCCGCGGCAGGCGGCGCAGCTCAAGCAGCAGGCCGCCGAACTCGCCGCCGGCGCCCGGCAGATGGCCGACGCGGTCGGCTCCTCCTTCTCCGACGCCGTCGCGCACACCAGCCTGGTCGGCGCGGTCATCCTCGGCATCGGCACCGTCCTGGTGGCCGTTCTGCTCCCGCGCCGTGAAAAGCCCGCGCCCGGGGTGAAGGAGCAGGAGAGGGAACTGGCGGACAGCGCCGCCGCCTGAGCACTTCTTCCCCGCGTCCGCTAACGTGCCGCTCCGGATCATTCGGAACGGCACGTTCGCGTGTGGCGTCCGTACAGACGGCACATCAGGCACAGGCAAGTGGAGGCTCGGGGGACATGAAGATCGACTGGGACCGGCGGACCTGCGCGCGCAAGGGGCATACGACCTACGCGCCCGACGAACCCACGCTGCGGCCGCGGCTGCACGCCGGGACCGCCCTCGGGGACGCCTGGCGCTGTCTGCGCTGCGGCGACTTCGTGCTCGGCGAGCCGCACGGCTCGGGGCCGGCGGCGGACGCCCCGCTGGTGCCGCGCGGCAAGGTGCTGCGGGACCTGTTCATCCTGCGCTTCCTCGCGATCGAGCGGCTGGTGCGCGGCGTGTTCATCGTGCTGGTCGCCATAGCGGTCTGGAAGTTCAGCAACAGCCAGGACGCGGTGCGCCGCCTCTTCAACGAATACCTGGACGTCCTGCGCCCCGTCTTCAGGCACTTCCACTACGACCTCGACCACTCACCCGTGGTCGGCTCGATACAGAAGGCGTTCGGCTACAAGCACTCCACGCTCATGATCGTCGCCGGCCTGGCGCTGGCCTACGCCCTGATCGAGCTGGTCGAGGCGGTCGGCCTCTGGTACGCCAAGCGCTGGGCGGAGTACCTGACGGTCGTCGCGACGGCCGCGTTCCTCCCCCTGGAGATCTACGAACTCACCGAGAAGGTCAGCTATCTGAAGATCGCCACCCTCGTCCTCAACATCCTGGCCGTCCTCTACATCGCCGTCGCCAAACGCCTCTTCGGCCTCCGGGGCGGAGCCAGGGCCTTCGAGGAGGAGCGCCAGAGCGCGTCGCTGATGGAGGTCGAGGAGTCGGCGGGGGTGCCCGTCTTGCCCTGACCCCGGCGTCAACGCCTACCGTCGTGGGCATGCGAATCGGTGAGCTGGCCGCGCGGGCCGGGACCACGACCCGCGCCCTGCGGTACTACGAGTCGCGCGGGCTGCTGCCGGCCCGGCGGGACGGCAACGGGCACCGCACGTACGACGAGGGGGATCTGCGGCTGCTGGCCCAGATCCGGACGCTCCAGGACTTCGGGTTCGAGCTGGAGGAGACGCGGCCCTTCGTGGAGTGCCTGCGGGCCGGGCACCCGGAGGGCGACTCCTGCCCGGCGTCGCTGCAGGTCTACCGGCGCAAGCTGGCCGAGCTGGACGCGCTCATCGGGCAGCTGCGGTCGGTGCGCGAGACGGTCGCGGGGCAGCTGGCTCGGGCCGAGGAGGCGCGGGACGCGCTGGCAGCCGATGCGCTGGTTCCGGGGGGTCCGGAGCCCGGGTGCGAACTGGGAGGACAGCAGCGGTGATCAACGCGGCGGGCGTGG
Source organism: Streptomyces sp. MUSC 14 (assembly GCF_001866675.1). Classification (NCBI taxonomy): domain Bacteria; kingdom Bacillati; phylum Actinomycetota; class Actinomycetes; order Kitasatosporales; family Streptomycetaceae; genus Streptomyces; species Streptomyces sp. MUSC 14. Next base: position 6,968 of record NZ_MLYN01000054.1, on the reverse strand, counting down.
CCGAGGTGCGGGACACGGATTTCGAGGCGGAGGTGCTGCGGTCGGATCTGCCGGTGCTCGTCGAGTTCACGGCCGACTGGTGTCCGCCGTGTCGGCAGATGGGCCCGGTGCTCAGCGCACTCGCGGCCGAGGAGGAGGGCCGGCTGAAGGTCGTACAGCTGGATGTGGACACCAATCCGGAGATCACGAACGCCTACAAGGTGCTGTCGATGCCGACGTTCATGCTGTTCCGGGGCGGTGAGCCGGTGAGAGCGATGGTGGGGGCGCGGCCCAGGCGGCGCCTGCGCGAGGAGCTGGCCGACGTGCTGGACGACGTACGGTAAGGAACAGCCGGGCACCCAAAAAATCCCCCGGGCAATTGCGCTCGGGGGATTTCTCTGCGTATATTCGGTGGTTCGCGACTTCAATCCTGCGATGTCGCGAAGAAGTTCACTGAGCAGAGTATATCCGGGCGGGAGTGGAATTGTCAAACAGCGAATATCCGGGCGATGAATTGCGCAACGAGCAGGAATTCATCGACGGACTGTACGCGCGCGTGGACGTACTGCGCGGAGAGACCGAGACCTCGGTCACGGACGCGCTCGCCCAGGGCGACAAGCCCATGCAGGCCCGGCTGGAGCGGGACATCCTCGTCGCCGAGCGCTCGGGGCTGCTCGCCGCGCTGAACGCCGTGGACGGCTCGCTCTGCTTCGGCCGGATCGACCTGGCCGACGGAGCCGCCCACCACATCGGCCGGATCGGGCTGCGCGAGGACGACGCCGAGCACACCCCGGTGCTGATCGACTGGCGGGCCGACGTCGCCCGGCCCTTCTACCTCGCCACCGGGCACACCCCGATGGGCCTGCGCCGCCGCCGGCACATCACCACCGAGGACCGGACCGTGACCTCGCTGCACGACGAGATCCTGGACCTCGGCGACACCACCCGCACCGGGCACGAGGACCCGAGCGGTGACGCCGTGCTGCTGGCCGCGCTGAACTCGGCGCGCACCGGCCGGATGAGCGACATCGTGCAGACCATCCAGGCCGAACAGGACGAGATCATCCGGGCGCCGTACCGCGGGGTGCTGGTGGTCGAGGGCGGCCCGGGGACGGGCAAGACGGCGGTCGCGCTGCACCGCGCCGCCTACCTGCTCTACGAGTACCGCGAGCTGCTGGCCCGCCGCGCCGTGCTGATCGTCGGCCCCAACCCGGCCTTCCTCGGCTACATCGGCGAGGTGCTGCCCTCGCTCGGCGAGACCGGCGTGCTGCTCGCCACCGTCGGTGAGCTGTTCCCCGGCGTGAAGACCACCGCGGCCGACACCCCGGAGGCGGCCGCCGTGAAGGGCCGAGCCGACATGGCCGAGGCGCTGGCCGCCGCCGTCCGCGACCGGCAGGCCCTGCCCGACCCGGTGATCACCGTCCAGCACGACCGCGAGGTGCTGATGCTCGACGACGGTCTCGTCGGCGTCGCCCGCGAGCGCACCCGCGCCGCCAAGCTGCCGCACAACGAGGCCCGCGAGCACTTCGAGGGCCATATCCTCAACACCCTCACCGAGCTGTACGCCGAGCGCGTCGGCACCGACCCCTACGACGGCAGCAGCCTGCTCGACGCCTCCGACATCACCCAGATCCGCGACGAACTCGCCGAGAACCCCGAAGTCTGGTCGGCCGTCGACCGGTTGTGGCCCCGGATCACCCCGCAGCGCCTCGTCGCCGACTTCCTCGCCGAGCCGCACGACCACCTGCCCGACGCGGACGCGGACGCGATCCGCAGACCCGTGACCCGCGCCTGGACCGTCGCCGACGTCCCGCTCCTCGACGAGGCGGCCGAACTCCTCGGCGAGGACGACCGCTTCGCCCGCGCCCGGGCCGAGCGGGAACGCGAGACGCAGGTCGCCTACGCCCAGGGCGTGCTGGACGTGTCGTACGCCTCCCGGACCTACGAGTTCGAGGACAAGGAGGACAGTGATCCGGAATCGTCGGAGGTGCTGTCCGCGCACGACATCATCGACGCCGAGCGGTTCGCCGAGCGGCACGAGGAGGCGGACCACCGCAGCGCCGCCGAGCGGGCCGCGGCCGACCGCACCTGGGCGTTCGGGCACATCATCGTGGACGAGGCGCAGGAGCTGTCGCCGATGGCCTGGCGGCTGCTGATGCGGCGCAGCCCGACCCGCTCGATGACCCTGGTCGGCGACCCGGCCCAGACGGCGGAGGCGGCCGGGGTCGGCTCCTGGTCGGACATCCTCGCGCCGTACGTCGAGGACCGCTGGGAGCACACCCGGCTCGGCGTCAACTACCGCACCCCGGCCGAGATCATGGAGCTGGCCGCGGCCGTCGTACGCGCCGAGCACCCGGACTTCGAGCCGCCCAGCTCGGTCCGCTCGACAGGCGTACGGCCGTGGGTGCGCCGGGCCGCGGACGACCTGCCCGGCGCGGTCGCCGAGGCGGTCGCCGAACTCACCCCCGACGAGGGCCGCCTCGCGGTCATTGCCCCGCGTGACCTGCACCGGCGGCTGGCCGCCCGCCTCGACGGCGTCACGGCCGCCGCCGAACCCGACCTCACCCGCGGTGTCGTCCTCCTCGACCCCCGCCAGTCCAAGGGCCTGGAGTTCGACGCGGTCCTGGTGGTGGAACCGGCCCGCTACGGCACCAGCGACCTCTACGTCGCCCTGACCCGGGCCACGCAGCGGCTCGGGGTGCTCTACACGGACACCCTGCCCGACGCGCTCACGCCGGCCGCAGCCACACCGTAGCCAGCGGGGGCAGGGTCAGCCGGATGCTCGCGGGGCGGCCGTGGGCGTCCCGCGGCTCCGGCTTGACCACGTCCGGGTGGACGACGCCGCTGCCGCCGTAGTGCGCGGCGTCGGTGTTGAGCACCTCGACCCATGCCGGTACGTCCTCCGGGACGCCGAGGCGGTAGTCCTCGCGCACCACCGGCGAGAAGTGGCAGACGGCGAGCAGCGGGGTGCCGTCGGCGGAGCGGCGCAGGAACGCGAGGACGTTGTCGTCGGCGGCGTGGACATCGTCTCCGGTGATCCACTCGAAGCCCGCCGGGTCGGTGTCCCGCTCCCAGAGCGCCGGGGCCGCGCGGTAGCGGGTGTTCAGGTCCCGGACCAGGTCGCGTACGCCCCGGTGGTCGGCCTCGGCGCCGTACGCCGGGTCGAGCAGCCACCAGTCGGGGCCGTGTGCCTCGGACCATTCGGCGCCCTGCGCGAACTCCTGCCCCATGAAGAGGAGTTGCTTGCCGGGATGGGCCCACATGAAGCCGAGGTAGGCCCGGTGGTCGGCGCGCCGCTGCCACCAGTCGCCGGGCATCTTCGAGACCAGGGACCGCTTGCCGTGCACGACCTCGTCGTGGGAGATGGGCAGGACGTAGTTCTCGCTGTAGGCGTACACCATCGAGAAGGTCATCTCGTGGTGGTGGTACTTGCGGTGCACCGGCTCCTTCTGGACGTACTCCAGCGAGTCGTGCATCCAGCCCATGTTCCACTTCAGTCCGAAGCCGAGCCCGCCGGTGTCCGTCGGCCGGGTCACCCCGTCCCAGGCCGTGGACTCCTCGGCGATGGTGACGACCCCCGGGCAGCGCCGGTAGACGGTCGCGTTCATCTCCTGGAGGAAGGCCACCGCGTCCAGGTTCTCCCGGCCGCCGTGCTCGTTCGGCGTCCACCGGCCCGGCTCGCGCGAGTAGTCCAGGTACAGCATCGAGGCCACGGCGTCCACGCGCAGCCCGTCGATGTGGAACTCCGCGCACCAGTACACGGCGTTCGCCACCAGGAAGTTGCGCACCTCCCGGCGGCCGAAGTCGAACTCCAGCGTCCCCCAGTCCGGGTGCGCCGCCCGCAGCGGATCGTGGTGCTCGTACAGCGGCCGCCCGTCGAACTCGGCCAGCGCCCAGTCGTCGCGCGGGAAGTGCGCCGGCACCCAGTCCATCAGCACGCCGATCCCGGCCTGGTGCAGCCTGTCCACCAGGTACCGGAAGTCGTCCGGCGTGCCGAGCCGGGCCGTGGGGGCGTAGAAGCCGGTCACCTGGTAGCCCCAGGAGCCGCCGAAGGGATGCTCGGCGACCGGCATCAGCTCCACATGGGTGAAGCCCAACTCGGCGACATATGCGGGCAGTTGGTCCGCCAGTTCGCGGTACGACAGTCCCGGCCGCCAGGACGGCAGATGGACCTCGTACACCGACAGCGGCGCCTCGTGCACGGGCCGGTCCCCGCGGTGCGCCATCCACCGCGCGTCGCCCCACTCGTGGTGGGAGGCGGTCACGATCGACGAGGTGGCGGGCGGGGCCTCCGTGCGGCGGGCCAGCGGATCGGCGCGCAGGGTGCGTGAGCCGTCGGGGCGGGTGATCTCGAACTTGTACAGCTCGCCCTCGCCGAGGCCCGGCACGAACAGCTCCCACACCCCCGAGGAGCCCAGCGAGCGCATCGGATGCCCGGTGCCGTCCCAGAAGTCGAAACCGCCCGCGAGCCGCACTCCGCGCGCGTCCGGCGCCCACACCGCGAACCGGGTGCCGGACACACCCTGGTGGACGGTGACATGCGCGCCGAGCGCCCGCCACAGCTGCTCGTGCCGGCCCTCGCCGATCAGATGCAGGTCCAGCTCGCCGAGCGTGGGCAGGAACCGGTAGGCGTCCTCGGTCTCCAAGGTCGTGCCCTCGTACGCCACGAGCAGCCGGTAGACGGGGACCTCGGTGAGCGGGAGCAGCCCGGAGAAGAAGCCGTCCCCGTCGTCGTGCAGTTCCGCCTCGAACGCGTCGGCGGCGACGGTGACGGACAGCGCGTACGGCCGGAAGGCCCGGAACACCACACCGCCCGGCACCGGATGGGCGCCGAGGACCGCGTGCGGGTCGTGATGGACGCCGTGCAGCAGCCGCTCGCGGTCGGCGGGGTCCACGGCGGCGGGGACGGTGTGCCGGTTCGTCACGGACGGGCCTCCTGGTCGGACGCGGCGAGCCGGCGGATCGCCGAGAGCGGTACGGGGAGCCAGTCGGGCCGGTGCCGGGCCTCGTAGAGGACCTCGTACACCGCCTTGTCGGTCTCGAAGGCCCGCAGCAGCACCGCGTCGGTGCGCGGATCGCGGCCCGTCACCTGCGCGTACCCCGCGCAGTAGGCGGCCCGGCACCCGCGCGCCCAGTCCGGTGCGGGCGGCCGCACCGAGTGGGCCGCGTAGTCGAAGGAGCGCAGCATCCCGGCGACGTCCCGCACCGGCGGCTGCGGCAGGCGCCGTTCGGCGAGCGGCCGGGCCGGCTCGCCCTCGAAGTCGATCAGCGACCAGGTCCCGTCCGCCGCGCGCAGACACTGTCCGAGGTGCAGATCGCCGTGGATCCGCTGCGCGGTCCAGGCATGGCCCCCGGCGGCCGGCCGGTCCAGGTCCGCGTAGGCCCGCCGCAGCCCGACCTCGTACGGGCGCAGCGCCGGTACGGCCTGTACGGCCGCCCTCAGCCGCTGCCTCATCCCCTCGGTCAGCGCCCTGAGCTGGGCGTGTCCGAGGGTGACCGTCGGCAGGGCGCGGGCGAGCGCGGTGTGCACCTCGGCGGTGGCCCGGCCCAGCGCGCGCGCCTCGGCGACGAAGTCCTCGCCCTTGGCCAGCTCGCGCAGCGCCAGCTCCCAGCCGTCGGCCGCGCCGCGCACGAAGGGCTGGAGCACGGCGAGGACGTACGGCTCCTCGTGCTCGACCTCCGCCCGCGCCCACGCCGTCGGCGCGGGCACCCGGGGGCAGCCCTCGCGGGCCAGCGCGAGCGGTATCTCCAGGTCGGGATTGACGCCGGGCACCACCCGGCGCAGCAGCTTCAGTATGAACGTGTCGCCGTACACCACCGAGGAGTTGGACTGCTCGGTGGTCAGCAGGCGGGCCACCAGCCCCGTGCGGATCTCGTGCTCCGGGTCCCGGTCGAAGCGCAGCACGCCGATGCGGGCCCGGGTGCGCAGGGCCTCCAGGAGTACCTCGGCGGGCCGGGGGTCGTACAGGGCCTCGTACACCGTGCGTCCGGCGAGCGGCCCCTCGTCCACGTGTCCGATCAGCGCGGGCGCCAGCCGGGGCGGCAGCGCCTCGCGCACGCCTATGAGGAACTGGTAGACGTCGCCGGGGCCGCCCGGGTCCGGCTGGTGGACGCGGAGCAGCAGGTGGTAGAGGCCGAGGCGGCCGTGGGGCGGGAGCAGCTCGGTGACGGCCACGGGGGTGAACCCGGTGACCGGGCGGCCCTTGCCCGCGAACCAGCGTTGTCTCGGCAGCCAGGTGCGCAACAGGGGAGCGAGGGAATCCAGGAGCGAAGGGGTGGTGACCGGATCCGCCATGGGCGTCACGTCCTTTCCCCGGGGTCGTCGGGGGGTGTTCCTTGTGCGTGCCCCGGGCGGGCCGGTGGAAACGCGCCACCGCCCCGCCCGGCCGGAAACCACGCAGGTCCGCTAAACGGACTCGCGGCGCAGCCTGAACCAGTAGAAGCCGTGCCCCGCGAGGGTGAGCAGGTACGGCAGTTCGCCGATCGCCGGGAAGCGGACCCCGCCGAACAGCTCGACGGGGTGCCGCCCGCCGAACCGGCTCAGGTCCAGCTCGGTCGGCTGGGCGAAGCGCGAGAAGTTGTGCACGCACAGCACCACGTCGTCCCCGCCGTCCCGCGACAGGGGGGTCTCCCGCAGGAAGGCGAGCACCGCCGGGTTGGAGGACTGGAGTTCGTCGTACGACCCGAGCCCGAAGGCGGGGTTCTGCTTGCGGATCTCGATCATGCGCCGGGTCCAGTGCAGCAGCGACGACGGCGAGGACATCGCGGCTTCCACGTTGGTGACCTGGTAGCCGTAGACCGGGTCCATGATCGTCGGCAGGAAGAGCCGCCCGGGGTCGCTGGACGAGAAGCCGGCGTTGCGGTCGGGGGTCCACTGCATGGGGGTGCGGACGGCGTCGCGGTCGCCGAGCCAGATGTTGTCGCCCATGCCGATCTCGTCGCCGTAGTAGAGGATCGGCGAGCCGGGCAGGGAGAGCAGGAGCGCGGTG
>NZ_MLYN01000053.1:0-77386 GCF_001866675.1 Streptomyces sp. MUSC 14 | reverse complement strand
GATCCCCAACACCACGACAAGGGACACGACCGAGCAAGGAGTTCCCGTGAACATCGGTGAGATCGCCAAGCGGGCCGGTGTCTCGCGGAGCACCGTGTCGTACGCGCTGAGCGGCAAGCGCCCGGTGTCGGAGGAGACCCGCCGGAAGATCCAGCAGGTCGTCGACGAGCTGGGCTACCGGCCCAGCGCCAGTGCCCGCGCGCTGGCCAACGGCAGGACCAGCACGATCGGTCTGGTCTTCCCGCCGGCCGGGGACCACTACACGGGGATGCAGCTGGATTTCATCGGCAGTGTGGTGGAGGCCGCCGCGGCCCGCGACTACGACGTGCTTCTGTCGCCGAGCGGTGTGGACAGCGACCGCTCCTTCCAGCGGCTGCTGGGCGAGCGGCGGGTCGACGGCGCGATCCTGATGGAGATCAGGCTGGAGGACGACCGGGTCGATCACCTGGCCGTACTGGACTTCCCCTCCGTCGCCATCGGCCGCACCGCCCACCCGGAGGACGGCTGGTGGGTGGGCCTGGACCACACCGCGCTGGCGGCGGCGTGCGTGCACCATCTGGCGGATCTCGGCCATCGCCGGGTCGCCTTCGTCAACCGGCCCCAGCAGCTGCTGCGGGCCGGGTACGAGTCCGCGCACCGCGGCCTGGACGGCTTCACCAAGGCGGCCGCCGAGCGCGGGCTGACGGTGCGGACGTACTGCTGCGGGGACGACGCCGCGTCGGGCCAGGCCTGCGTGGAGCAGATCCTGCGCGACGACCCGGCCACCACGGCCCTGGTCACGCTGAACGAGGCCGCGCTGGGTGGCCTCTACCGGGGGCTCGCCCAGGCGGGCCGCCATGTGCCGCGCGACTTCTCCGTCACCGGGGTGGTGGCCGGCCGGTGGGCGGAGACGGTGACCCCGCAGCTCACCGCGGCGGACGTCCCGGCGGCGGAGATGGGCCGGCGCGCCGTCGACCTGCTGGTGGAGCGGCTCGACCATCCCGACGCGCCGCCCCGGCACCATCTCCTCACGCCGCCGATCTCCCTGCGGGCCAGCACCGGGCCTGCGGGAGTCACACCCACCGTGGACGCGCGGTCCGGCACGACGCCCTGACCGCATCCACGTAACCCCCTTTCAATCCTCGTCACACCACCGGGCGCTCGAACCGCTCAACGGTGCCGTTCGCCGTGCCCGTCTCTCCGCGTCAGTCCGTGCCTCAGTATTGACATGCCTAAATCAAAGGAATCCCTGCGATGAAGCACTAATCCAGACAGCGTCGTCTGACCGCCGCAGCCCTGGCCGCCCTGGCCGTGGCCGTCAGCGCCACCGCCTGTTCCTCCGGTTCGGACAGCACCGACGCCAAGGGCGCCGGCAGCGGCACGTACACCGTCTGGGACCCGTACCCGCAGTTCGACAAGGGCTCGGCCTGGGTGAAGCTGCTGGACCGGTGCGGCACCGAGGCCGGGGTGAAGATCAAGCGTACCGCCTTCGACACCAGCGACCTGGGCAACAAGACGCTCCTGGCGGCGCAGCAGGGGAACTCGCCGGACGTCCTCATCGTGGACAACCCGGTGGTGTCGACCCTGGCCGAGGCGGGCGTGCTCACCACGACCGAGGACACCAAGCTGGACACCTCGGCGGTGGACCCCAACCTGCTCGCGGCCGGCCAGTCGGGAGGCAAGACGTACGGCACGCCGATCGGCGCCAACACCCTGGCCCTCTACTACAACAAGAAGGTGCTGAAGGAGGCCGGGGTGGACATCGCCTCGGTCAAGGACTGGACGTCGCTGACGGCGGCGCTGGCGAAGGTCAAGAAGGCGGGCAAGAAGGGCGTCACGTTCTCGGCGATCGGCACGGAGGAGGGCAGTTTCCAGTTCCTGCCCTGGTTCTGGGGCGCGGGCGCCAAGCTGACCGGGCTCGACTCCGCGCAGGCCGTGTCCGCCCTGTCGCTGTGGACGGGCTGGCTGAAGCAGGGCTACGCCCCCAACTCGGTGCTCAACAACACCCAGACAACCAGCTGGCAGGAGTTCGCCAGCGGCGACTACGCCTTCGCGGAGAACGGCACCTGGCAGCTCGCCAATGCGAAGAAGGCCGGGCTCGACTACGGGGTGCTGCCCGTCCCCGCCGCCACGGGGGGCAACGCGGCGGCCCCGACCGGCGGCGAGTTCGTCACCATCCCGGTCCAGGACGACACCGCCCGCTACACCACCTCCCAGAAGCTCACCACCTGCCTGACCAGCAGCGGCAATGTCTACGACACCGACACCGCCCTGTCCTACGTGGCCCCCACCAGCGAGGTCCAGGACAAACAGGTGGCGGCGAACGCCGAGCTGAAGCCATGGGTCGACGCGGTCAAGTCGGCCAAGGGACGCACGAGTGACGGCCTGGGCACCAAGTACCCCAAGATCTCCGAGCAGATGTGGAAGGCCGTCCAGTCCGCCCTCAGCGGCTCCAAGTCGCCCAGGGAAGCGCTCACTTCGGCGCAGGGCGCGGCCAAGTGAGGTGGGACCGATGAAGCAGACCACCCATCCGCCGGACCATCGGTCCGCGCGCGTCCGGTACGGGGCAGGCACCGCCGCCCTGCCTCCGGCCCGCACCAGGACACGCCGCCGTCCGACCTCCCGGCAGTGGGCCGCCTGGGGATTCCTCGCTCCGGTGACCGTCTATCTCGCCCTCTTCTATGTCTATCCGCTGTACCGCAACCTCGACCTCAGCCTGCGCCACTACACCGTCCGCTCCTTCGTGCAGGGCAACGCACCCTTCACGGGCCTGAGGAACTACCAGACCGTCTTCGACGACCCGACCTTCGCCCCGGCCCTGCTCCACACGGCCGTCTTCACCGCCGTGTGCCTGGTCTTCCAGTACGCCATCGGGCTGGCCCTCGCGGTCTTCTTCAACCAGCACTTCCGGCTGTCGGCCACCCTGCGTGCCCTGTTCCTCGTGCCCTGGCTGCTCCCGCTGATCGTGTCGGCCTCCACCTGGTCGTGGATGCTGAACAGCGACTCCGGCATCGTCAACGCTCTGGCGAGCGCCGTCGGTATCACGCCGGTGAACTGGCTTACCTCACCGTCCTGGTCGCTGACCTCGGTGATCGTCGCGAACATCTGGATCGGTGTCCCGTTCAACCTGGTCGTCCTCTACAGCGGCCTGCAGTCCATCCCCGCGAACCTGTACGAGGCCGCCGCCCTCGACGGGGCCAACGCCTGGCAGCGATTCTGGCGCGTCACCTTCCCGCTGCTGCGCCCGGTGTCCGCGATCACCCTGCTGCTCGGGCTGGTCTACACGCTCAAGGTCTTCGACATCATCTGGATCATGACCAAGGGCGGCCCCGCGGACTCGTCCACCACCTTCGCCACCTGGTCCTACCAGCTCGGATTCGGCAACCTCCTGCCCGCCTTCGGCCCGGGAGCGGCCGTCGGCAACCTGCTCGTGGTCGCCGCCCTCGTCTTCGGCCTGGTCTACGTCAGGGTCCAGCGGAAGCAGGCCCTGTCATGAACCGGAGCATCAGCCGAACGTGGTGGAAGACGACCGTCGGTGTGCTGCTGACCGCGCTCATGCTCTTCCCGGTCTACTGGATGCTCAACGTGTCCTTGACCCGCGACCAGGACATGCGCAAGAGCCCACCGGATCTGCTCCCTGTGCACGCCACCCTGTCCGGCTACCGCACCGTCCTCGACGAGCAGTTGCTCTACCTCGGCACCAGCCTCGTCATCGGCCTGGGCACCGTCGTCCTGACAATCGCCCTGTCCGCACCCGCCGGCTACGCGCTGGCCAAACTCCGCCCGCGCGGCGGCGGCATCCTGAGCTTCGTGCTGCTGGCCGCCCAGATGATCCCCGGCATCATCATGGCGATGGGCTTCTACGCCATCTACCTCCAACTGGGTCTGCTCCAGTCCGTCCCCGGGCTCGTCGTCGCCGACTCCACCCTGGCCGTCCCCTTCGGCGTCCTGATCTTCACGGCGTTCATGTCCGGCATCCCCGGCGAGCTGATCCAGGCCGCGCAGATGGACGGGGCAAGGGCCCTGCGGACCTTCTGGTCCGTGGTGCTGCCGATGAGCCGCAACGCCGTCGTCACGGTCTCCCTGTTCACCTTCCTGTGGTCCTGGTCCGACTTCGTCTTCGCCAGCACCCTCGCGGGCGGCGGCGCCCACGAGCCGATCACCCTCGGCATCTACCACTACATCGGCAACAACAACCAGCAGTGGAACGCCATCATGGCGACCGCCGTCGTGGCCTCGCTGCCGACCGCCGTGATCCTCGTCCTCGCCCAGCGCTACGTCGCCGCCGGAGTGACCGCCGGCGCCGTCAAGGACTGAGCCCCCCTTCCGTCACAACCGCTCCGGCTGCACGTACGCCAGTCGGCCGGTGCCCCCTGCCCGAGAAACGAGTCACGCATCATGACCGCCGCCCCCTCAGGCCCGGCCTTCTCCGTCCACGACATTCCGTTCAGCACGTACGGATCCTGGTTCGACATCTCGCCCGTGGTGGCCGAGAAGACGTACGCCGAGGACCTCCACCTCGTCTCGCACCAGAACGGCATGCACGGCGTCCTGCGCCTGGTCCCCCTGGAGCCGGCGACGGGTGAGCGGGCCGCGGCCCGCGTCGAGGCGACACCGGGATTGCTCAGCTGGATCGGTGAGGACGGGCGCGTCGACCTCGCCTACGAGTCGCCGGACACCGTGCGGCTGCGGGGGAGCGGCCTGGGCATCAGCGTCTTCGCCGCCGCGCGGACCCTGACGCCGTTCAGCGGAACGTACTTCTTCCACGACCCGGCAGCGAACGGGCACGTTTTCACCTCGTACGAGACCGGACGCCGGTACCGCGTCACCGTGCTGTCCGGCACCCTCGCCGACCCGGCCGGAGCCCAGGAACTGGGCAGCGGCGACCGCGGTCTCGCCCTGGTTGGCGCGGCGGACGGGACCTGGGAGATGGCGATCGAGGAACTCGACGCCTCTCGTCCGCCCTACGCCTACGCGGCGCCCTTCGACGAGATCGTGGCGGCCGAGAAGAGAGGCTTCAGGGACTTCGTCGACGCCGTGGCCCCCTGGCGCTCGTCCGCCACCCCGGCCGCCGAGCTCGCCGCCTACGTCGTCTGGTCGGCGACCGTGCGACCGACCGGCCTGGTCACCCGCCCCGCCGTGCTGATGTCCAAGCACTGGATGGACAAGGTCTGGAGCTGGGACCACTGCTTCAACGCCCTTGCCCTGGCCCCCGGTTGCCCCGAACTGGCCCTGAACCAGTTCGCCCTGCCCTTCGACCACCAGGACGCCGGCGGCGCCCTGCCCGACTCGGTCACTCACTCCGAGGTGCTCTACAACTTCGTCAAGCCGCCCATCCACGGCTGGGCCTTCGGCCGCCTGCGCCGCCGTCTGCCGGCACCTCCCGGTGAGACCGAGCTGGCGGAGGTGTACGACCGGTTGGAGCGCTGGACCGACTTCTGGCTCACCGCACGACGGGCCCCCGGCGCCGAACTGGCCCACTACCAGCACGGCAACGACAGCGGCTGGGACAACGCCACCACCTTCGACCCCGAGCGGGTGGTCGTCACCGCCGACCTTGCTGCCTTCCTTGTCCTCCAACTGCATGAACTCGCCGATCTGGCAATCGAGTTGGACAGGCAGGACGAGGCGCGCCGGTGGACGCGGTCGGCCGCGGAGACCCAGACGGCACTGCTGGAGCAGCTCTGGAGCGGGGACAGATTCGTCACCCAGGGCGTCGCCGGCGGGGACACCTGGAGCAGCTCAAGCCTCCTCGACCTGATGCCCATCGTGCTGGGCGAGCACCTGCCCGGCGAGGTCGCCAGCGCGCTCGCCGACCACATCAAGGCCCATCTCACCCCGTACGGCCTGGCCACGGAACTGACCACCTCACCGCACTATCTCGCCGACGGCTACTGGCGCGGCCCGATCTGGGCCCCCGCCACCGTCCTCGTCGAGGACGGCCTGCGCCGCGCCGGGCACCACCGGCTGGCGGACGACATCAGCGCCCGTTTCCGCGCCCTGTGCGAGACCCACGGCTTCGCCGAGAACTTCGACGCCCTCACCGGCACGGGTCTGCGCGACCGCGCCTACACCTGGACCGCCAGCAGCTACCTCCTGCTGGCCGAAGCACACGTACACCGAGACAGCCGCTGACCGGCTGCCTCCCCCTCCATGGCCCCGGACCGTCCGGGTCCCGCCACACTCATGCAGGAGCCGCACCATGAGATCGCGCCGGATACACTCCAGCCCCACGACCCGCACCGGACGCCGAACGGTCCTCTCCGTCGCCGTCCTGCTGACCGCCCTGGCCGCGACGCTGGTGCCCGCAGCCCCGTCCCAGGCCGCCGACACCGGCGTCACGGTGGACTTCGCGGCAGCCGGAGGCGCGCCCACCTACCGTGCCTCCGGCATGATCTACGGGATGACCCCGGACGGGTCGCTGCCGCAGGACCACTTCTTCAAGGACATCAAGTGGCACTTCATGCGGGCCGGTGGCGCCCAGCTCAACAGCGGCGGCTACGGCACCAGCGTGGCCGACTACCAGACCCGCTGGAACGCCACGCTCGCCCAGTACAAGCGCACGGCGGCCCTCGGGGGCACCTTCGTGCTGCTCCCGCACGACCTGTGGGGCGCGGACAGCACCACCAGCCAGGGATGGCCCGGCGACAACGGTGACTGGACGAAGTTCGACAACTTCGTCACGCAGCTCATCAACGACGTCAGAGCCAACCACATGACCGTCGAGTGGGACCTGTGGAACGAGCCCGACGGCAGGGGCTTCTGGGCTCCTTCGCAGAGCCAGTACCTGCAGATGTGGTCGCGCTTCTACGCCCGGGTGCGGGCGGCCTTCCCGGGCCAGCTCATCGTCGGCCCCAGCATGGCGGGCCAGCCGATCTCCTCCAACACCTGGTGGACCACCTACCTCGACTACGTCAAGGCCAACAACGTCGCCCCCGACATCTACAGTTGGCACGACGAACCCGCCGATCCCGTCCCGGGCGTCGCGAGCGCCAACTCCACCCTCGCCGCGGCAGGTCTGACCCACACCCGCCCGTACCAGATCAACGAGTACGCGGCGCTCTCCCAGCAGAACCCCGGTGGCGGTGCCTGGTTCATCGGCCGTCTGGAGCGGGCCGGCGCCGACGGCCTGCGCGGCAACTGGGCCTCCGGCACGAACCTGCACGACGACGAGGCCAACCTGCTCACCAAGAACAGCTCCGGCCAGTACCTGCCGCTGGGCGAGTGGTTCATGTACCGCTACTACGGCTCGCAGACCGGCAACATCGTCAATCTCACTCCGGGCGCCGGTACCGACGGCCTCGCCACCAAGGACAACACCGCCAAGAACGCCAAGATCCTGCTCGGCAGCAACGGCAACACCGGCAATGTCACAGTCAACCTCACCGGCCTGAACACGACCTCGGTGGTGGAGAGCGGCAAGGTCCGCGCCGTCGTCCAGCGCGTCCCGTACAACGGCGGCGCCGCGGTGGCCGGGCCTGAGACGATCTCCGACACCACCCTGAGCGTCAGCAACAACGCGGCCTCGGTCAGCATCCCCTGGAGCAATGCCAGGGACGGCTACACCGTCACCCTGCTCCCGCCGTCCGACACCACCATCTCGACCGTCGCCGTCAGCGAGAACAGCGGCCAGTGCCTGGACGACACCAACCTGGGCACCGCAAACGGCACCCAGTACCAGCAGTACCTCTGCGAGGGCGGCTACCAGCAGATGCTCGACCTCAAACCGGTGAGCGGCAGGACCAACACCTACTCCGTGGTCAACGAGCTGAGCGGCAAGTGCCTCGATGTCTCCGGGGCGTCCACCACCGAGGGCGCCGCCGTCATCCAGTACACCTGCAACGGCGCGGCCAACCAGCAGTTCACCCTCAACCCCGTCACCGCACTCGGCAACAGCAAGGACTACCAACTCGTCGCCGTCCACAGCGGCAAGTGCGTCGACGTCAGCAACGTCTCCACCGCTCCGGGAGCCCTCATCCACCAGTGGACCTGCGACCCGGCAAGCAACCTCAGCACCAAGAAGAACCAGATCTGGCGACTCCCCGGCAAGTAGACCTCTTCGTGATCCGGATCGGCTCATCAAAAAGGAATTTCACAGAATCCGGCAACCTCTGCTCCGTCGGCGGCCACTGAAGGGAGCACCATCGGCGCGACTCTTTCCGAACGGATGAGGAATGAAGGCACAGCAGCAGGTTCCACGGCATCGCAGACGCAGGCTCGGCCTGGTGGTCGGTACGCCGCTGGCGTTGGTCTCGGCAGGCGTTCTGGCCTACGGCGCGGTCTTCGGGACCTTCGGCGACGATTCCCGGCCCAAGGCGTCCGCGGCGCCCAGGGTGCCCGACGACGCGACGGCGGCCGTGGCGGCGATGCAGCCGGGCTGGAACCTCGGCAACAGCCTGGACGCCACCCCCGACGAGACCTCGTGGGGCATGCCGCGCGTCACCAAGGCACTGATGGACGAGATCCGCGCTCAGGGCTTCCACAGCGTCCGCATCCCGGTGACCTGGAGTGCCCACCAGGGGGCGGCGCCGGACTACACGATCGACCCGGCGTACGTGAGCAGGGTCAGGCAGGTCGTCGACTGGGCCCTCGACGACGGCCTCTACGTGATGCTCGACGTTCATCACGACTCGTGGCAGTGGGTCAAGAAGATGTCCACCGAGCACGACCAGGTGCTGGCCCGTTACCGCGCGACCTGGTCGCAGATCGCCAAGGCGTTCAGGAACGAGCCCGCCGCGCTGCTCTTCGAGAGCGTCAACGAGCCGCAGTTCGACGAGGCGAGCGCCGCGCGCAGGGCCGAGCTGCTCCATGAACTGAACACTTCCTTCCACGACATCGTGCGCGGATCCGGCGGGGGCAACGCACAGCGGCTGCTGGTGCTGCCCACCATCGGCGACACCCCGGACCAGGGCCTGATGGACGACCTGGCCACCACCATCAGGTCGTTGCACGACACACGGCTGGTCGCCAGCGTGCACTACTACGGCTACTACCCGTTCAGCGTGAACGTCGCCGGACAGACCCGCTTCGACGGCGCGGCCCAGGCCGACCTGGCCAAGGTCTTCAAGCGGGTGCACGACACCTTCCTGGCCCGGGGCATCCCCACGGTGTTCGGAGAGTACGGCGTGCTCGGCTACGACTTCGGCCCGTCCGGCGGAGTGGAGCGCGGCGAGATGCTGAAGTACTTCGAAGCGTTCGGCGCCGCGGCCCGCACCCGCGGCGTGGCCACGTTCCTGTGGGACAACGGCTCCTTCTTCGACCGCACCTCGATGAAGTGGCACGATCCAGGACTGTTCCAGCAGATCCGGTCGAGCTGGACCACCACCTCGGGTGCCGCCTCCTCGGACATGGTCTTCGTCCCCGGTGCCGGACCGGTCACGGACCGGACCCTCACCCTGAACCCGAATGGGGCCGCCTTCCGCGGACTTCGCCAGGGTGGCACCGACCTGGTCAAGGGCCGGGACTACACCCTGTCCGGCAACCGCCTGACACTGAAGGCGGCCGCACTCAACCGGCTTGCCGGAGACCGCTCCCATGGCGTCCACGCCCGGCTTCAGGCGCGGTTCTCCCGAGGCGTCCCCTGGTCGATCAGCGTGATCGCGTTCCGCCCGCCCGTGCTGTCGGCCACCACGGGGACGAGCGGCTCCTTCCGGATCCCGAGCCGGTTCAGCGGCGACGTGCTGGCCACGATGCAGGCCACGTACCCCGACGGCACCCCCGCAGGCCCCACCACATGGAGTTCCTACCAGCAGTTCAACACGGCCTTCTCACCCGACTACACCAAGAACCTCGTCTCGCTCCCGTCCGCGTTCCTCAACGCGTTCAAGGACGGCACGCGGGTGAAACTCACCTTCCACTTCTGGAGCGGCACCACCGCGACGTACTACGTGACCAGGTCCGGAACCTCGGTCACCGGTACGACGGCCTGACCGCTCCGCGGTGACACCTCCGTCCAGGGAAGGGGCCCCTACTGCTGCGGTGTCAGCCCGCGTTCGCGCAGCCACTTCAGCTGCTCCGCGGTGTTGAAGCCGAAGCCGCCGCCGTGGTCGGCGAAGGGCCAGGCGGTCATGGTCCGGTCGGTCCCGGCGTAGTGGTTGAAGGCGGCGTAGACGGTGGGAGGCGGGCATGTCGGGTCCATGAGGCCGACGCTGAACAGCGCCGGCGCCGTCGCACGCTGGGCGAAGTGGACACCGTCGAAGTAGTCGAGTGTGGCGAAGGTCGCCTCCACGCGGTGCGGACTGTGCCAGCGCAGGTATTTGGCGAGTTCCAGGTACGGGCCGTCCCCGCTGGTCCGCGCCGCGTGGCGGAAGTGGCACAGGAACGGGACGTCGGCGAGCACCGCCGCCACCCGGTCCGGGACGAGTCCGCCGACCGCGAGGGCCAGGCCGCCGCCCTGGCTGCCGCCCGCGACGACGACCCGCCCGGCATCCAGCCCGGGGATTTCGGGGATCGCGTCCACGGCGCGCACACAGTCCGTCATGAGGCGGCGGTAGTAGTGGTTGCCGGGTGAGTCGATGCCGCGGGTCATGAAGCCTTCGACCCACTGTGTGCCGTCGCCCTCGGTGCGGTCCGGGGTGTCGTGGCCCTGGCCACGGCTGTCGACGACGAGTTGGGCGTAACCGGCCGCGGACCACAGCAGGTGGTCGGTGGGCAACCCCCGCCCGGCGCAGTATCCCAGGAAGGTGACGACGACCGGCAGCGGCCCTTCGGCACCGCGCGGGCGCAGCAGCCAGGCGGCCACCGGTTCGCCGTTCCAGCCGGGGAAGCGGACGTCGTCCACGTCGACGGTGCACAGCAGATACCGCTCGGTGACCCGCTCGGCCTTCGCCGCTCCGCCTCGGGCGCGTGCCTCGGCCAGGGTCTGTTGCCAGAAGGCGTCGAAGTCCTCCGGTACGGACACCTCCGGCCGGTAGGAGAGGAGCTCGTCCGAGTTTTGACCGGACAGAGGCATGGTGGTCCTCCTGACGGGGGCGGTACACCGGGCTGCGACGGGATGGTGAAGCGCATCGACGCTGCCATGCGCATAAGGACATGTCAACTCTCAGAATCGCGGGGCCACTTCCTTCGGTATGGCTTGCAGTACAAGAAAACCCGTCATTAGTGTCGACTCCACTGCCTGCGCTTCGTCGTCGAAGCGCTTCGACCGACGGAGGCTGTTCATGCCCGTCCTGCCCGCCCGCGTCCTGTTCGGCGCCGCCTACTACCACGAGTACCAGCCCCATGAGCGGCTCATAGCCGACCTGGATCTGATGGCCGAGGCGAGGTTCACCGTCATCCGGGTCGGTGAGTCGGTCTGGTCGACCTGGGAGCCGGAGAACGGGACCTTCGACCTCGACTGGCTGCGGCCGGTTCTCGACGGTGCCCACGAACGAGGAATCTCGGTCGTCCTCGGTACGCCGACCTACGCCGTGCCGCCGTGGCTGTCCCGGCAGTACCCGGAGATCGCCGCGGAGCGGGCCACCGGTCAGCGCATCGGCTGGGGTGCCCGCCAGGAGGTGGACTTCACCCACCCCGCCTTCCGGTTCCACGCGGAGCGCGTCACGCGCGAGATCCTCGCCCGGTACGCCGCCCACCCGGCGGTCATCGGCTTCCAGGTGGACAACGAGCCCGGCCTGCGGCTGCCGCACAACCACGGTGTCTTCGAGCGGTTCGTGGACCACCTGCGCGCCCGGTACGGGGACGTGGAGACCCTGAACCGTGAGTGGGGTCTGGTCTACTGGTCGCACCGGCTGTCGACCTGGGCCGACCTGTGGACACCGGACGGCAACGCCCAACCACAGTACGATCTCGCCTGGCGGGCGTTCCAGGCACGGCAGACGACCGAGTTCGTCGCCTGGCAGGCCGGCATCGTGCGCGCATACGCGCGCGACGACCAGTTCGTCACCACCTGCATCTCCTACGGCCACCCCGCCATGGACGACGACGAGCTGACCGACAGCCTGGACGTCACCGCGGGCAACCCGTACTACGACATGCAGGACGGTCTCGCGCTGCCCGACCGGACACCCGACGGCCACGAGCAGCAGTGGAAGACCAGAGGTGTCTGGGCGCTGTTCCAGAGCGGAGACCGGATGTTCTCCTCCCGCCAGGCCCCGTTCCTCGTCACCGAGACCAACGCCCAGGCCATCGGCGCCCCTTGGGACAACAAGCCCGCCTACGACGGTCAGTGGCGGCAGGCAGCCTGGGCGCTGGTCGCACGTGGGGCCCGGATGATCGAGTACTGGCACTGGCACACGCTGCACTTCGGCGCGGAGACCCACTGGGGCGGAATCCTGCCGCACAGCGGCCGTCCGGGGCGTGTGTACGGCGAACTCGCGCGGCTCGGTGCGGAGTTCGACGCCGCCGGAGCGCTGGTCGCCGGCATCGAACCGGACGCCGACATCGCCATGGTCTACTCGATGCCCACCAAATGGCTGATGCAGAAGTACCCGCCGCTCGCGACCGCCGACGGCGGGCCGGACCGTGCCGCGTACCAGCGCATCTTCGACCCCTTCTACCGCGGCGCGTTCGACGCCGGCCGCCAGGTGCGCATCTTCCACGCCCGCCAGCTGCACGACCCCCGCGGCGTGGGGGTACCCCCGGCCGATGGCTGGGGGAGCGACAGCATGGCACCCGATCAGGCCGCACGCAGCCACCCCGTACTGGTCGTCCCCGGGCTGTACATCACCGACGACGGGACCCTCGACTGGCTCGCGCAGTACGCGCACGCCGGTGGTCACCTGGTCCTCGGCCCCCGTACCGGCTGCGCCGACCACGAGGCCCGGGCGCGGCACGAGCAGGCGCCCGCACGCCTCGTGGCGGCGGCCGGCGTCTGGTACGACGAGGTCGGCAACCTGCCCGCTGAACTGTCGCTCCGTGCCGCGCCCGGAAGTCCGTTCGCACTGCCCGAGGACGGGACCGCGACGCACTGGGTGGACGGGTTGACGGTGGTCGACGCCGAGGTGCTCGCCGAGTACGAGCACCCGCACTTCGGCCGCTGGGCCGCCATCACCACCCGCCGCCACGGCGCGGGCCGCGTCACCTGCGTCGGCACCGTGCCCGGACGCGGCACGGCCCGGGCACTGGCCGAGTGGCTGGCGCCCACACCCAGCAGCGGATGGGGCACCCTGCCCGCGTCCGTGACCGTGACGACCGGCACCTGCCCCGACGGGCGACGCGCGCACGTGGTGCACAACTGGAGCTGGCAGGAAGCTGATGTCCGTGCACCCGGCGAACTGACCGACGTCCTCGACGGAAGCGTGATTCCCGGCGGCACACCGGTGGGCCTCGGCGCCTGGGACGTCCGGGTTTTCGTCACCTCCTGAGGGTGTTCCCGGTTATCGGGGCTTCGGCTGTCGCGGCCGAAGCCCCTTGGGCCGGCTCGCCGGCGCTTACGACCCCAGCTCGGCGGAGAAGGGCCGTTCGTAGACCTCGAAGTTGCGGATGGACGCCCATGCTCCGGAAGGCAACCCGGTGACCGTGACACGCACATACCGTGCCCGGGTCCGGAACATGGCCACCTGGACCTGACTGGTGCTGGTGGTGGCCGTGTTGTCTGCCAGCGTGCTCCACCTGCGGTTGTCGACGGAACCTTTGATCACATAACGGTAGTTGGTCCCGTCCAGTTCCCAGGCGATGCGGGTGCCGGTCAGCGAGCGGGGCGAGCCGAGGTCGATCTTGAGCCAGTGGCCGGTGCCGCCGTCGGCCGCGCACCACCGGGTCGAGGTGGAACCGTCCACCGCCCTCGCAGCGGTGTTGCCCTTCGAGGACTCCTCGCTGTCGGCCGTCGCCGTCCGGCCGACGGCGATGTCGGACGGCTGCACGGACCGGTCCAGCGTGACGCCGACGACGCTGTCCTCGGGATGGGTGGTGCGGTCGATGCCGGTGATCGTCACCCGGCCGTCGCCGCCGGCCGAGTACGCCAGGCCTGCACCGGTGGGCACATCGAAGGCCCGCACGATCCTGGCGTCGCCGAGCGACGGGGTGGTGAACGAGGTTCCGCTGTAGCCGGGCAGCAGGTGCACGTAGAAGGTGTCGTCCTTGCAGGTGAAGCCGTACTGGCCGTCGACCGGGTGCCACGGGCCGCCGCGGGTCCCGTAGACCGACCGGCCGCAGGACGCCATGAAGGTGCCGATCCGCCGCAGCAGCCCGGCCTGGGCGTCGGACACCGTGCCGTGCCGGTCCGGGCCGACGTTGACCATCGCGGTCATGTTCCGCACCCAGCAGTTGACCAGGATGTCCATGGCGGTGCCGTAACCCATCACAGTGGCACTGGAGTTGTAGCCCCAGGTGCCGTCGACGGTGAACACCTTCTCGACGAGGCCGGTGCGGATCGCCCCGCTCGGGACGGAAGGGCCCTCGTCGCTGGCGTAGTCGCCCGTCCAGCCCGAGCGTGAGGTGGCGACGATGCCGGGCTGGTGCTTGCGCACCATGCCCATCAGGCCGAGCGGCCTGCCGTCACCGTCCGTCTCGCCGTAGACAGCGTCCACCGGCCACTCGTTGGCGGGGTCGCGGTACCGGCCGGGCTCCCAGAAGAACGCGCCGTCGGCGTCGCTGCCCTGCTCCGCCACCCAGCCGCCGTCCCACCACAGGTCGTCGATCGGGCCGTAGCGGGTGACCAGCTCCTTGACCGACTGGTACACCTCGGTCTTCATGACCCGCGCGTTCTCCTTGTGCGCGGGATCGGTCGTGTAGTTCCAGGGGTTGGGCGCGCAGTGGGTGCCGCGGACGTCGTAGTAGCCGGGATAGCGCCAGTCGATCGGCGAGTAGTACAGGCCCACCTTCAGACCCGCCGCCCGCACCGCCGCGACGTAGTCCTTGACGAAGTCACGATGGAGCGGCGCCTGCCCTGAGTTCCAGCTGTTGGGATGGTTCAGTGGCCACAGCGCGAAGCCGTCGTGGTGGCGCGTGGTCAGAGTCACGTACCTCGCTCCGAAGTCCTTGGCCAGCCGTGCCCAGGCCGCTGGGTCGTAGGCGTCCGCGGTGAACTGCTCGTCGGTGGCGTCGGTGACGTACTTCCGGTAGTCCGCCGGCGTGACCGGGGCGCTGTGCATCCACCACTCGCCCTTGGCGGGGCCCGAGTACACGCCCCAGTGGATGAACATGCCCAGCTTGGCGTCCTGGAGCCACTTGATCGTGGAATCGGGCTGCTGCTCGACCCCCATGTCGGTCCTCGGGATCCGCAGGGCAGGCAGCGGCAGCGGCAGCGGTGCGTCGGGCGCGGCGTGCGCGGGTGCCGCCACCGTGACGGGACCGATCGCGGCGGCCACCGTCATGGCCGCCATGGCGGCGAGTACCGATCTGCGTGACGTGGATTCCGGCAACGTGGATCCTCCTGTTCGGTTGTTCTGCCGAGACATTGGATGAATTAACGGATGTCGACGTCGTCTCTGTCGAGTCTCAGGACGCATGTTGCTGCAAAACGGCGGTAGTTGACCGGCTGCCGACCTGGTGATGGGCGGCAACATGGGATGTATGGGCGGAGTTGCAGCGGAGCTGCCCGCGTCTAAAAGATCAAGTCACCCCACTTAACGGAAGGTGTCAGAATGGCGGCGGCAGCAGGCGAGGGGATGGGGAAAGGCGATCGTGCCGGACAACTCGGGAAGACCTTCGGCGGACGACCACGGTGAGCACGGTTCGGGAACCGCTTCCGTGACGATCGCGTACATCGCCGAGTCCGCGGGCGTCTCGGTCCCGACCGTGTCGAAGGTCCTCAACGGCAGGTCCGGAGTGTCCGACGAGACCCGCGCCCGCGTCGAGCGACTGATCCACCAGTACGGCTACCGCAAACCTCCCAAGAACCGCAGCAAACTCGTGGAACTGGTCTTCCGTGAGCTGGAGAGCATGTGGGCGGTGGAGATCATCCGCGGTGTCGAGCGCGTGGCCCGCAGGAACCGGATCGGGCTCCTCGTCTCCGAGTTCGGACTCCATGACGCGGACGGGATGATCGACGACACGGTCGGACGGCGTCCCCAGTGTGTGCTGTCGGTGGCGCAGCTCTCCGAGGCGGAGCGGGACCAGCTGGAGGCCAGGGGCATTCCGTTCGTCGTCTTCGACCCGGTCGACGAACTGCCCGACGACGTGCCGTTCGTCAGTGCCACGAACTGGCGCGGCGGACAGGCCGCGACCCGGCACCTGCTCGAACTGGGACACCGGCGGATCGCCATGATCAGCGGGCCCGACCACCCCTTCTGCCGCGCCCGGCTGTCCGGCTACTTCTCCGCTCTTGCGGAGGCCGGCCTGCCGACGGCGTCCGACCTGGTGGTGAAGACCCAGCTCACGCGCGAGCACGGGTACACCGCGGTGGTCGGACTGCTGTCCCGTTCCGACCGACCCACCGCCGTCTTCACCGCGAACGACATGCAGGCGCTCGGCGTCTACCAGGCCGCGCGCGAGCTCGGCCTGCGCATCCCGCACGATCTCAGCGTCGTGGGCTACGACGACGTCCCGGCCGCGGCCTGGGTGGATCCGCCCTTGACCACCGTCCATCAGCCGCTGGCCGAAATGGCCATAGCAGCCACCGAACTGGCCCTGGCGCTCGGACGCGGTGAGGAAGTGCCGCAGATGGGACTGGAGATCGCGACCACACTGACCGTCCGGGAGAGCACGGCTCCGCCGAAGGAGGCGTGAGGTCGCGCCGGGACACGGGATGTGCCCTGGTCGCCCGGCACGGGGGCGGGCAACCAGGGCGGAGCGCCGGTCGGTCAGGACGCCGTGCCGGTCACCGAGCTTCCGGACTTCGTCACGTGGTACGTGACGATGGCGCCGCTCCAGAAGTGGAACTTCAGCGTCACCGGCGCGTTGTCGTGCACCGCCTTCAGGAAGTCGGACGTCAGGGTGATCCTGCCGCCCGCGTAGTCGGGCGAGAAGGACTGGTTGAACTGCTGGTACGGCGTCCAGTCGGCCGGGCCGGCGTTGCTGCCGTCGGCGTACGTCGCCTCCATGGTCGCCAGCACGTCACCGCGGTACTGCGTGGGAAGGGCGAACGAGTCGCTCGTGCCCGTGGCGCTCGACAGCACCGGGGTGTCGTAGGTGATGACGTCGGTCTTCCAGGGCAGCCCGCGGGAGAACCGAGCCTGTAGCGTCGCGTTCACCCCGTACGCGCGATTGCCCGTCAACCGGGTCAGCGCGGTGGCCGTGAGGGTGAGCCGGTCGCCGGACACGGTGTAGTCCCGTCCCGCGACCAGCTTGCTGTTTCCCTGCCACAGGCCCCGGAAAGTGGCGCCGTTCGGGTTCAGGGTGAGGGACTGGGGCGCGATCGGGGTCGACTTCGCCACGAAGGCCTGGTCGGAGGAGGCGGTACCCGAGCGGGTGGTCCAGCTCGACCTGATCCAGGCGAACAGGGCCGGGTCACGCCACTTGAGAGTGGAGCGGTTCAGGTAGGAGAAGGGGTCCCACAGGGCGGTGGTGACCCCCGCGACCCGCGCCTGGTACCCGAGCTGCTCGAGGTACTTCAGTGCCTCACCCCGCTCGATGGTGTCGGGATGGTTGTAGTCGGGCCAGCTCAGCGTGCCGTACTCGCCGAGGTAGACGGGGATGCCTTTGGCGACGAACGTGTCGTGCATCCGGGCGAAGGCGTCGGTCAGGTCCTTCTGGGCGGTGGCGTCGTACCGGATGCCGCCCGCGACGTTCACACTGAACGGGTACCAGCTGTAGTAGTGCACCGTGGCGACCAGGTTGTGGTCGTGCAGTGCCCCGATCGTGGCGGACAGGTCGTCCATGAGGTCCTGGGCGGGTGTGCAGCCCTGTGTGGGCAGGACGAGCAGGCGGTTGGTGTTTCCGCCGCCCGTGGCGCGGACGACCTTGTGGAAGGAGGTGTTCAGCTCGTTCAGGAACTGGGTCTTCTGCGCGGGCGTCGCGTTGTTGAACTGCGGCTCGTTGACACTCTCGAAGAGCAGGGCGCGCGGCTCGTCCCGGAACGTGGTGGCGATCCGGGACCAGGAGGCGTCGAAGCGGGCGAGCACCTTGTCGTGGTTGGTGGCCATGTCAGCGATCCACTGCCACGAGTCGTGGTGGACGTTGATCACGACGTACAGGCCGTCGGCCAGCGCCCAGTCCACCACCTGCTTGACGCGGTTCATGTACGTCGCGTCGATGGTGTAGGGCGCGGCGGCGGACTGGTGGTCGGTCCAGGTCACCGGGATGCGGACGCTGCGGAAGCCCTGCGCGCGGAGGGTGTCGAACAGGGACTTGGTGACCGCGGGGTTGCCCCAGGACGTCTCGTCCGGGATGGCGTCCAGGGTGTTGCCCAGGTTCCAGCTGGGCTGCATGGCCGCCACGGCGTCCATCGCGGAGGCCGGAACCCTGACCTGAGGCCGCGTCGGGTGCGCCGGGCTGTCGACCGCCGCCATCGTGGTGCCGCTGGACAGGCCCACGATGACGAGCAGCGTCAGCAGCAGGGCGGCCAGGCGCCCGGGGCCGCGGCTGCGGTGGTGTGCGGGGTGCCGTATGTCCTTCACCTGTCGTTCCTTTCGGTCGGCTGTCGGGTTGCTGGTGGTCGGGTCGGCGGTCATGGTCTGAGGGGCTCGTACGCGAACCAGTCGAAGTGGACGGTGCCGGCCGCGGCGTACATGCCGATGACGCGGCCCGTGAAGCCACCGGCGACCTCGGTCGACAGGTAACGGCCGTCGAGGGTCGCGAGCACGGTGAAGGTGCCGTCGGGCTGCTCGACGCCGAGGGAGACGACGTCGGGGCCGGTGCGGGAGTCGTGCGGAGGCGGAGGATCGGTGATCGTGAGGCCGAGGACCACCGGCCCGTCGGGTACGGGCTGTGCGGCCACGACCGTGCGCAGGGAGCCGGCGCGCGCGATCACCCGGACTTCGCTGCCGGACGCCTCGATCGCGTAGTGGTGCCGCTCGTCCAGCCGCACGGCCAGGCCGCCGGTACCCTCGGCGGGATCGACCAGGGTCCGCGCCCGGCACGACAGGTGCTGCTGGCGCCGGCCGACGAAGATGGCGTCGGGTTCGTCGAGGTCGGTGCCCCGCGCGCGGAGCGTCAGCCATCCGGGGCGCTCCTTGGTGGTGCAGTGTGCGGCCGGGCGGTCCCGCACGGAGATCCACGACGGCCGCAGTTCGCTCAGCTCGAAGTCGTCCCGCGGCTCCTCGACGGGGCCGGGGACAAGGGGCCACGGGAGCCGGGGCAGGTCCGGGGCGACCTCGCCGACGACCGGCCAGTCGTCCACCCAGGTCACCGGAGCCAGGAAGGTCTCCCGGCCGAGCACGTGCCAGCCGGGCGTGCCGCCGCCCGGCCGTACGCCGAGCAGCACCATCCACCACGAGCCGTCGGGCGCCTGGACCAGATCGGCGTGCCCGGTGTTCTGCACGGGGTGGTCGGTGCTGCGGTGGGTGAGGATCGGGTTGGCGGGACAGGGCTCGAACGGGCCGCTCGGTGTGAGACCGCGGGCGATCGCCACGCCGTGGCCGCGCTCGGTTCCCCCCACGGCGATGAGGAGGTACCAGTAGTCGCCGATCCGGTACAGGTGCGGCGCCTCCGGGGCCTTGTCGCCGGGCGCGCCGGACCACAACTTCCGCGGTGTCCCGTACGTTTCCCCGGTGTGCGGGTCGATGCGTACCTGGGCGACCCCGGCGAAGGTGCACCAGCAGATGCCGTCCTCGTCCCAGGCCAGGTCGGGATCGATGCCGGACACGCCGGGAAGCCGGACGGGGTCCGACCACGGTCCGGCGGGGTCGGTGGCGGTGACGACCAGGTTGCCGCCGCCCTCGCTCACGTTGGTGACGATCAGCCAGAACCGTTCGTCGTGGTGGCGCAGGGTGGGGGCGTAGATCCCGGCGGATGACGGCACGTCGGCCGCCAGAGACAGCTGGCTCGGCCGGTCCAGGGCGTTGCCGATCTGCGTCCAGTGCACCAGGTCACGGCTGTGGAAGAGGGGTACGCCGGGGAAGTACTCGAAGCTGGAGCAGGCGAGGTAGTAGTCGTCGCCGACCCGGCAGATGCTGGGATCGGGGTGGAAGCCGGGGATGACGGGGTTGGCGGGGCCGGTGTCTGACAAGCCACCAGGTCCTTTCGGTTACGGGATGCACGTGTCTCAGCCGGATGTTCCGTCCGGGGAGGGCACCTTGGGGCGGCTGAGCCGGAGCAGCACGGCGGAGGGCGCGGTCGGCAGGGTCACGGTGAGCTGGCCGGTGTCCGGGTGCCAGGCGGTGGTGGCCCGGCTGGTGGAGGGGTAGAGCAGGTCCGCGCGGACGTGTGAGCCGCGCAGGTGCGGCAGGCGGAGAGTCGCGGAGGTCTCGCTGCCGGGGCGGCGCCAGGCCGTGAGACAGGTGGTGTCGCGGGTGCGCAGGGCCAGCGCGAGCCAGGGGTCGTCCCAGGCGGGAAGGCCGAGCGGCCAGCAGGGCACGGCTTGCGCCAGGTCGGCGCGGATGGCCTTGTACGCCGTCACCGCCTCGTGGACGAGGGCGCGTGCCTCGGGTTGTAGTTCGGCCAGTCGGCCGGAGAGATGGATACGGCCCAGGAGAGCGTTGGCCATCGTGAACGCGACCTCGTCGAGGGAGTCCTCCGGCTGCGGGTAGGCCCAGACGGCGCCCTGCTCGGGGGTGACGGCGGTGGGCGCCGAGGCCGCGATGGGTGCGTAGAGCCGGAGGTTCTGCTGGTCGCTGGTGGACTGCACGTGCAACCGGGACAGCAGGGCGTGGTCCCACCTCATGCCGCCGGAGGAGCAGTTCTCCAGCACCAGGTGGCGGTGCCGGTCGAGGATGCCGTCGAGCCAGTCGAGGTGGGCGCGGTTGTGGCCGAGCAGCCCGGCGCCGGGTGACTCGCCGGGACGGCTACTGGTCCCGGAACCGGGGTCGATGTTGTGGTCGAGCTTGAGATACCCGACGCGCCACTCGCCGACCAGTCGGTCCACCACCCGGTCCAGGTGGGCACGTGCCGCGGGGTGACGGAGGTCCAGGTGGTACCGGCCGCCCTCCACGACGCGGACGCCGTCGCGGCGGAAGAAGGCCTCGTCGGGCAGGGTCCCGGCCACGGGGCTGTGCACGCCGACCACTTCCGGCTCCAGCCACAGTCCAGGGACCATGCCGCGTGCGCGGATCCGGTCCAGCACCTCGTGGATCCCGTTCTCGCCGGGGAAGAGTGAGGCGGCTGGTTCCCATGCGCCGACGGAGGTCCACCAGCCGCCGTCACCGTCGTCGTACCAGCCGGCGTCGATGACGAAGTACTCGGCGCCGGCCTCGGCCGCCGCGTCGACCAACGGCAGGAGTTTGTCGGTGGTGGGGTCTCCCATCAGGCAGTTCATGTAGTCGTTGAAGATGACGGGCAGCCGCCGGTGGTCGGGATGCGGGCGGCGCAGGGCGCGCCGGTAGCGGGTCAGCGCGGCGAACGCGGCGTCCGGGCCGCCGTCGGCGCTGAACGCCACAGCGGCGGCTACGGTGCTGAAGGCGGCCCCGGGTGCCAGGGCGTGCCGCCAGCCGTGGTGCGTGTCGGTCGGCCCGGACAGTGCCGTGTACGCCGTGCCGTGGCGCTCGCCGCACTCCCAGTGCCAGCCGCCGTTGTGCTCGATCTGCCACACCCAGGTGTGGCCGGAGTGACGGTCCGTCAGGCCGCCCATGGGCAGATGCCCGCAGCTGGACCAACTGCCCTGCCCGGTCAGGGCGAACCCTCCCCTGCCGTTGCCGAAGTGCACGCGTCCGCTCAGGACGGGCGAGGTCACGCGCATCGGACGGCGCTGCCACCGGCATTCCGCGAGCCAGTCGTTGTCCGCCCACAGCAGGTCCGCGGCGTCGATGGCCGCCGGACCTGCCGCTGTCAGGCCGCCCACGACGAGAGAGCTGACCGACTCCAGGAACACCGTCTCCCGGCCCTCGTTGCGCAGGGTCACCTCGCCGCGCACGACGGGCACACCGTCGGGCGAACGGTAGGTGACGTCCGCGGCCAACCCGCTCTCCGGATCGTGGAGTTGGACGGTCAGTGTGTGCCAGGTGCCCTCGCGTGCCGTGTGGTGGGCCCGGTGGTGCAGCCGCCCGCCGATCGTGGTGTCGACGAGGCGGTTGCCCGACCAGCCGCGGCCGTGCCCCGCGGCCGTCACCTCCACCAGGGGCAGGGAGGCATGGGGGTTCGCGTCACTGCCGGCGGGCGGCCCGAGGTACGTCAGGAGGGGGCTGCCGTTCTCGTCAAGGGTGATCTGGAGCCGAAGGGCGTCGTGACCCCAGCGGATCGTGTGCTGTTCCTCGGTCATGGTGGCCTCTCGGAGTCAGGTCCTGCGCAGCACCGCGCAACCACCGGGGGGCAGTTCGTGGACCGTGGCGCCGGTGAGCAGGTCGTGAGCGGGATCCGGCAGCGGCACGGTGTCCGCGCGGTGGTTGAGCAGGAACTGCCAGCGACGGCCGTCGGACGCGTGCCGGGTGACGGCTTCGACACCGCCCGGCAGACCCGGCGACTCCGGCTCGGCACCGGCCTCCTGGAGCAGCCCGCGGACCAGGGCGCCGTAGTCGGCGTCGTCGAGGCGGGTGGAGACGTACCAGCCCTGTCCGGTTCCGTAGCGGTGCCGGGTCAGTGCCGGGCTGTCGGCGAGCATGCCGTGGGTGTAGGCGGCGCGAGTCTCGGCGCCCTCGCTGCGCAGGGACTCGCTCCATACCGTGCCGTAGGAGCCGTCCGACAGGGCGATCCGCTCGCCCGTCCGCAGCGGGCGGTGCTCCTCGACACGGATGCCCAGGGCCTCGCGCAGCGGCTCGGCGGGATAGCCGCCGAGCCGGGCGTGCATGCGGTCGTCGACGCATCCGTTCGCGTGCTGGACGAGGAGCGTCCCGCCGCCTGCGACGTAGCGGCGCAGGTTCTCGGCGCTCGCGTCGGACAGGAGGAACAAGGACGGCGCGACGACGAGCGCATAGCGGCTCAACTCGTGCTCGGGATGGGCGAGGTCGACCGTCACGCCGGCGTCCCACAACGCCCGGTGTGCCCGGCTCAGCTCCCCGTGGTAACCGAGGTCGGCGGAGGGCAGGCCGTCGACGCCCAGAGCCCACCAGGCGTCCGCGTCGTGCAGGACGGCCACGGACGTGTCGACCGTCGAACCCGCCAGCTCGCCGAGCCGGGCGACCGCCTCCCCGACCTGTGTGACCTCGCGGAAGATCCGGCTGTTCGGGCCCGCGTGCGGGACCATCGCCGAGTGCCATGTCTCGGCACCGGCCCGGGACTGCCGCCACTGGAAGAACAGGGCCCCGTCCGAACCGCGCGCGATGTGGCCGAGGGTGTGGCGCAGGATCTCCCCGGGTTCCTTGCCGAGCACCCGGTCGCTGTCGTAGACGGTGTTGGTGCCCTGTTCCATCAGCAGCCAGGGGCTACCGCCGCCCAGGGAGCGGACGCGGTCGGCGTGGAATGCGGCGTCGGCGGCGGCGTCCAGACCCGGCGACCCCGGGTAGTGATCGGAGGTGACCACGTCGAGTTCGCGGGCCAGCGCCCACAGGTCCAGGTTCTGGTAGGCGGGCAGCATCAGGTTGGTCGTCACCGGCCGGTCGCTGTGCGCGCGGATCGCGTCGCGCTGTTCGCGGTAGGCGGCGACGGTCTCGTCGGACCAGAAGCGGCGGAAGTCCAAACTCTGGCCCGGGTTCTTGTGCCACTGCGTCGCGCGTGGCGGCAGCACCTGTTCCCAAGTGGTGTAGCGCTGGCTCCAGAAGGACGTTCCCCAGGCCTCGTTGAGGGCGTCCAGTGAGCCGTGGCGGCCGCGCAGCCACACCCGGAAGGCCGCCGCCGCGTGCTCGCAGTGGCAGAGGGTGGCGTACTCGTTGTGCACGTGCCACAGCGCGAGGGCCGGGTGGTCGCCGTACCGTTCGGCGAGGGCCGAGGCGATCCTGCGAGCCGCGTTCCGGTAGGCGGGTGCGGCCAGGCAGTAGGTGTCGCGGCTGCCGTGGGTGAGGCGGGTGCCGTCGGGTGTGACCGGCAGGGCGTCGGGGTGGGCGAGGCTGAACCAGGGCGGCGGGGAGGCCGTCGGTGTGGCGAGGTCGACGGCCACGCCGTTCGCGTGCAGGCGCTCCAGGTGGGCGTCGAGCCAGGCGAAGTCGTAGCGTCCCTCCTCCGGTTCGAGCAGGGCCCAGGAGAAGACGCCCACGGTGACCAGGTTGACCCCGGCCCGGCGCATGAGCGCGTCGTCCTCCTTCCAGACCGGCTCGTCCCACTGCTCGGGGTTGTAGTCCCCGCCGAAGGCGAGCCCGCCCAGACGGCCGGTGATGGTGCGAGTCGTCATGACGGTTCCTCAGGTACGCGGAGTCGTGTCGTGCTCTGGCGGGGGAGCGGTCCCTGTCACGCGGCGGGGAGGAGCGAGCGGGACCGTTCCCGGTCCGGGGTGTGCCTTTGGCGCGGTACCGGTTCAGCCCTTGATGGCGCCGGTGAGCACGCCGGTGCGGAAGTGCTTCTGGACGAACGGGTAGACGATCAGCAGCGGTACCAGAGTCAGCACGACCACCGCCATCTGGAGGGACAGTGGGGCCGTCTGCGCCTGGGTGGTGCCGAAGCCGGCGTTGATCGAGCCGGGCAGTCCGACACCGCGGTTGACGTAGGTCAGCAGGACGTACTGCAGGGGCCACTTCTCGCTCTCGGTCGGCATGTAGAGCATCACGTTGAAGAAGGAGTTCCAGTAGCCGACGCCGTAGAAGAGGGCGATCACCGCGGTCACGGCGCGGGAGGTGGGCAGGACGATGGACCACAGGATCCGCCAGTCCCCGGCACCGTCCACGCGTGCCGCGTCGACCAGTTCGGAGGAGGTTTCGGCGTAGAAGGAGCGCAGCACGAGGATGTTGAAGACCGAGACCGCGCTGGGCAGGATCAGCGCCCACCACTGGCCGTAGCCGCCCAGCCCGGAGACGACCAGGAAGGTGGGGATGAGGCCGCCGCTGACGAACATCGTGATGATCAGCAGGACGAGCAGCCAGCGGTGGCCGAAGGAACGGGGCCGCGACAGTCCGTAGGCGCACAGCACGGACACGGCCATGGACACGGCCGTGCCGACGGCGGTGATGCCGAGGCTCACCAGCAGGGCGGTGCGCACGGTCGGGTCGCCCAGCATCTCCCGGTACGCCTGTGTGGTCAGACCGTCCGGCCAGATCACCAGGCCGCCCGCCCGGTTGATGGCACCCGCGGTGGACAGGCTGGTCAGGACGATGATCCACAGGGGGACGAGGACGATGGCCACGACCACGCCGAGGGTCAGTCCCTTGGCGGCCTGTCCCACCGGGGTCGGGGGTTCCTCCCAGGGCGAGCGCCCCGCACGCGTCGTGCGCCCGGCGGTCGGCTTCGTGGTGCTCGTCTTGCCGTGTGGGCGGCTGAGTGTGGGTGCGTTGGTCATTTCCGGTACAACCCGTCCTCGCCGAAGGCGTGCGCGAGCCTGTTGGCGCCCCAGATGAGCAGCAGCGAGATCACGCTCTTGAAGAGCCCGGCCGCCGCGCCGTAGCTGTAGTTGCCCGTGGCGATGCCGTAGTAGAAGGAGAAGGTGTCCAGGACGTCCGCCGCCTCGTGGCCGACGGCGTCACGCTGGACCAGGAACTGCTCGAAGCCCACCGACAGGGCGTTGCCGAGGCGCAGCACCAGCATCAGCACGATCACGCCGCGCAGGCCCGGCAGCGTCACGTGCCACATCCGCCGCCAGCGTCCCGCGCCGTCCGCGGCTGCCGCCTCGTACAGCTCGGTGTTGATGGCGCTGAGCGCGGCGAGGAAGACGACGATCCCCCAGCCGGCCTCCTTCCACACGGCCTGGGAGGTCACCAGCAGCGCGAAGGTGTGCGGGTTGCTCATGATGTCCCACGTGCCGATGTCGTGCACGCGCAGGAAGTGGTTGAGCGCACCCGCGCCGCCGAGCATCTGCTGGAAGATCGTGATCGTCAGCACCCAGGAGAAGAAGTGCGGCAGGTACACGATCGCCTGGATGGTGTTGCGCACCCGCTCGCTGAGGACGGTGTTGAGCAGCAGTGCCAGCGCGATCGGTACAGGGAAGAACAGGATCAGCTGGACGAAACTGAGGTACAGCGTGTTCTTCAGCGACTGCCAGAACTGCGGGTCGCCGAAGAGCTGGCGGAACTGGTCGAAGCCGGCCCAGTCGCTGTGCCACACACCGGTCAGGGGGTCGTAGTACTGGAACGCGGTCACCAGGCCGAACAGCGGCGCGTAGTTGAAGACCAGCAGCAGGACGACCGCCGGCACGGTCATGATCAGCAAGCTCTTGTCGCGCCGCAGTCTGCGGCGCCAGGTCAGGCGCGCGGGCCGGTCCGCCTCCTGGGCGGCTGCCGTGCTCACTGGCCGGTCCCGTACTTGTCGAGGACGTTCTCGGTCATCCAGCGCTTGAGCCGGTCCCCGCTGGACTTCCAGGCGGCGATGGCCTCCTGGACGTCCTTCACCTTCTTCTTGCCGTGGTAGCAGTCCTTGATGACGTCCTCGACGGACTGCGCGGCGGCGGCCTGGGCGATCGGCTGCGGCATGCTGATGTTCATGTTCCAGAACACCGGCTTGTACAGGCGCTTGACGTTGGCGGCCTGCCAGGCGGCGTAGTCCTTGGTGACGATGTCGGCGCCCTGGTTGCTGAGCACGGCGGACGGTGCGGCGAGGAAGGGATAGACCACCGGCTGCACGAACTTCTTGCCGTCGTCGGTCGCCGTCGGGACCCCGTCCTTCATCGTGTAGTGGACGCCCTCGACACCGAAGTTGACCATCGTGTACTCGCGCGATCCGTACGGCGCGGCCAGGTAGTCGGCGACGGCCAGCAGTTCCCCGATCTGCTGGGGCTTCAGCCGTGCGTTGAGGTAGCTGTAGACGCTGGTGGACGCGCCCATGAAGGTGCGAGGTGTGCTCTTGCCGTCGGCGGCGAAGATGTTGAGGGCGCCGCGCCGGTAGTTCCTGTCGGCGGCCCTGCCGTTCTGGTAGTCGGACACGGACCAGGCGCCCATGCCCCCGCCCGAGAACAGCACCTTGCCGGAGTAGAAGCGGGTGGGGCCGGTGGCCATGATGCCGGCGATGGCGTCGGGATGCACATAGCCGGCGGTGGCCAGCCGGTAGTGCCAGTCGAGTGCGTCAAGGAACTGCGGCATCTCGTACTTGTGGACCAGCTTGCCGCCTTGGAGGTTCCACTGCGAGGGCACGTCCCAGCAGGGGAAGAGGTACGTCCACACGTCGTCGAAGGCCCACACGCCGCGCTTGGCGTCGGTCAGTTCCTTGCCCAGCTTCATCAGGTCGTCCGCGGAGGTGACCTGGTCGGCCGTGATGCCCTTCGGCTCCAGGATGTCCTGCCGGTAGAACACGGTG
The DNA here is from genome assembly GCF_001866675.1 of Streptomyces sp. MUSC 14. Lineage (NCBI taxonomy): Bacteria > Bacillati > Actinomycetota > Actinomycetes > Kitasatosporales > Streptomycetaceae > Streptomyces > Streptomyces sp. MUSC 14. Next base: position 50,191 of record NZ_MLYN01000053.1, on the reverse strand, counting down.
CCGGCGACGACGAACCTGCTGGCGGAGCAGGGTATGCCGTACAGCTTGTCGCCCCATGTCCCGGCCTGCCAGGCGCCGGTCGGGAGGGCGGCGAGGTTGGGGTACTTCTTGATCCTGTCGCCGGACAGATACGGCGTCAGGTCGGTGAGCTGCGTCCCGGCCAGTTCACCGACGTTGAAATTGGAGCTCCACCAGCTCGGGAGCTGGATCCAGTCGGGCAGGCGCCGCGCCGCCGTCATCGTCGGGACGATGGTGTCGTAGTGGTTGCCGTCCGCGGGCCTGACGGTGAGCTCGACGCCCAGGGCCTTGTTCATCGCCCGGTAGAAGGAGTTGCCGGGTGTCGGCACGGTGCCCCACAACGGGGTGACGGCACTGTAGCTGCCGCCTTTCCCCGGTGTGCCGGAGACCGTGGTGATCTGGTCGGACGGGTAGTGCAGGAAGGCGGGGTCGGTGACCGCGCCGTCGCTGCCCGCCACCGAGGCGATGTCAGGCTTCACGGGCGTACGCGGCACATAGGCCGGCAGCGCCGCCTTCAGGCCCGCCTTCGTGTTCGTGCCCGTGTGTTGCTGTCCGCCACCCCCGCAGGCGGACAGCAACGGAGCCAGTGCGGCCGCTCCCGCGACCGAGGCGGCTGAGCCGACGAAGCTTCTGCGGTTCAACTCGTGTGGCATGGTGGCGGCCCCTTCCCCTGAGAAAGCGTCGAAGCGCTTCACTTGGCAGGCGAAGTTAACGGACATGTTTCGTACGAAACAAGAGTACGAACACAAAGAAACTTTCTTTTCGCAGGTCCATTGACAGTCCGTCATGACGATGGCAGCGTCGATGCGCTTCGACGTTCGCCTTTCAACCCGACGTCCACTTCCGCCTGTTGAGGGGTCTGACTCGTGGGTTCTCCGTCCCTTTCCGTCACCGCCCGGCTGCCGTTCCGCGATCCCGCGCTTCCACTGCAGAAGCGCGTCGACGACCTGCTGGACCGGCTCACACTGGACGAACGGCTCGCCATGCTGCATCAGTTCGTCCCGGCCGTCCCGCGCCTGGGCGTCGACTCGTTCCGCACCGGGACGGAGGCATTGCACGGTGTGGCCTGGTTGGGCGCGGCGACCGTCTTTCCCCAAGCCGTGGGGCTGGGAGCCTCGTGGGACGAGGAGTTGGTGCGCCTCGTCGCCGAGGCGGTCTCGGTCGAACTACGCGCCTTCCGCCGGCACCGCCCACCCGTGACCGGATCCGGCGTCAACAGCCTGCAGGCCTGGGCGCCCGTGGTGAACCTGCTGCGCGATCCGAGATGGGGCCGGGGCGAAGAGGGATACTCCGAGGACCCGTTGCACACCGCGCGCCTCGGCACCGCGTACTGCCGGGGCCTGGCCGGCGACCATCCCGACTGCCTGCGCGCCGCTCCGGTGCTCAAGCACTTCCTCGCCTGCAACAACGAGAACGACCGCTGCGTCACCTCCTCCGGCCTCCGCCCTCGTGTGCTGCACGAGTACGACCTGGCCGCCTTCCGCCCGATCGTCGCCTCCGGCGCGGCCACCGGCGCGATGGCCGCCTGCAACCTGGTCAACGGCCGCCCCTGTCACGTCAGTCCGCTCATCGAGAACGAACTGCGGCGCTGGGCGCGGCGGACCGGCCACGAACTGTTCGTGGTCAGCGACGCGGAAGCGCCCTCCAACCTGGTGGAACAGGAGCACTACTTCGAGGACCACGTCACGTCCCACGCCGCCGCGCTGAAAGGCGGCATCGACAGTTTCACCGACCACGGCGAGGACAGCGCGACCGTGGTCGACCGATTGCGTGAGGCGCTGGAGCGTGGCCTGATCGAGGAAGAGGACGTCAACCGGGCGGTGCGCCGCCAGCTGCAACTCCGCTTCCGGCTGGCGAGTTCGACCCCGATCTCGATCCGTACAGCGGCATCGGCCCGGAGGTGATCGACAGCCGCGAGCACCGCGCTCTCGCCCTGCGCGCCGCGACCGAGTCGGTCGTGCTGCTCAAGAACGACGGCCTGCTGCCCCTGACCCCGGAACGTGCACAGCGGATCGCCGTCATCGGGCCGCACGCCAACGCCCTGATCGCCGCCCGCCGTCGCGCCGAGACCCTGCACAACCACATCTGGACGGAACCGCTCTTCGCCCGGCGCCATCCCGCGCACGAGGCCGAGACCTGGGCCGGAGCCGCCGACGGCCCGTGGCGGTTGCCGGGCGACCTGGACCTGATCGGGACGCCGCTGGACTTCCTCGGGGTCAACTTCTACCGGCCCCTCACCGTGGCCGCCGCACCGCACCGCGTGGCCGACCCCGACCAGCGCACCGCCGTGGACATCGGCGTGGCCGAGCTGGACCCGTACGGCACGCGGCACACCACGATGGGCTGGCCGGTCGTCCCGTCCGCGTTCACCGAGCTGCTCTGCGACCTCCACGTACGCTACCCGCGGTCGCCGCCGATCTGGATCACGGAGAACGGCTCGGCGGAGGCCGACACCGTCGCACCCGACGGCCGGATCCACGACCCCGACCGCATCGGCTACCTCGCCGACCACCTCACCGCCGTGGCCGACGCCATGGCCGCCGGTGTGGACGTACGCGGCTACTACGCCTGGTCGCTGCTGGACAACTTCGAGTGGGCACGTGGCTACGGCCAGCGCTTCGGCCTGGTCCACGTCGACTACGACACTCTGACCCGCACCCCCAAGGACAGCTACCACTGGTACCGGGGCCTGATCACCGCGCACCGTGCGCGTACGGAGGAACCTGCCCGATGAAGTTCACGGACGGCTACTGGCTCATGCGCCCCGGCTGCACGGCCCGCCATGCCACCGAGGTCGCCGACGTCCGCGCCGACGACCACCGGATGACCCTGTACGCGCCCGTGAAGCACGTGAGCCGGCGCGGTGACACCCTCAACAGCCCGCTGCTGACCGTGGAGTGCTGGTCCCCGGCCGAGGGGGTCATCGGCGTGCGCACGACCCACCATGCCGGATCGGCGCGCCGGGGACCGGAGTTCGCGTTGCCCGGCGCCGGTGCGGACGCCGGCAAGGTGCGCCGGGACGGGGCGGTGCTGGAGCTGGTCTCCGGCGACCTGACACTGCGCGTGGACACGGAACAGCCCTGGCAGCTGGAGTTCATGGCCGGCGGTCATGTGCTGACCTCCGCGGGCGAGCGCGGCAACGGGTTCGTCACCGACGCCGAGGGCCGCCATCACATGCTCGCCCAGCTGTCGTTGGGAGTCGGAGAGCTTGTCTACGGCCTGGGGGAGCGATTCACACCGCTGGCGAAGAACGGGCAGACGGTGGACATCTGGCAGGCCGACGGCGGCACCAGCAGCGAACAGGCCTACAAGAACATCCCGTTCCACCTGACCAACCGCGGATACGGCGTCTTCGTGAACCACCCCGGCAGGGTCAGCTACGAGGTCGGCTCGGAAGCCGTCGGCCAGGTCCAGTTCAGCGTCGAGGACCAGTCGCTGGAGTACTTCGTCGTCCACGGCCCGACCCCGAAGCAGGTCCTGGAGCGCTACACCGCGCTCACCGGCCGCCCGGCCCTCCCGCCTGCCTGGGCCCTGGGCCTGTGGCTGACCACGTCCTTCACCACCGACTACGACGAGGCCACGGTCGGCCGTTTCATCGACGGCATGGCCGAACGCGGTATCCCGCTGAGCGTGTTCCACTTCGACTGCTTCTGGATGCGCGCCTACCAGTGGTGCGACTTCGCGTGGGACGCCGAGACCTTCCCCGACCCGGAGGGCGTGCTGGCCCGGCTCAAGCAGCGGGGACTGCGCGTCTGCGTCTGGATCAACCCGTACATCGCCCAGAAGTCACCGCTGTTCGCGGAGGGCATGCGCGAGGGCTACCTTGTTCGCCGTCCGGACGGCAGCGTGTGGCAGTGGGACCTGTGGCAGGCAGGCATGGCCCTGGTGGACTTCACCAACCCGGCCGCGCGCGACTGGTACACCGGCAAACTGAAGACACTGCTCGACCAGGGCGTGGACTGCTTCAAGACCGACTTCGGCGAGCGCATCCCCACCGACGTCGTCTGGCACGACGGTTCCGACCCGGAGCGGATGCACAACTACTACACCCACCTCTACAACCAGGCCGTCTTCGACCTGCTGCGCGAGGAGCGCGGCGAGGGCGAGGCGATGCTGTTCGCCCGCTCGGCCACCGCCGGAGGCCAGCAGTACCCCGTGCACTGGGGCGGCGACTGCGACTCGCACTTCAACGCCATGGCCGAGTCGCTGCGTGGCGGACTCTCCCTCGGCCTGTCCGGGTTCGGTTTCTGGAGCCACGACATCGGCGGCTTCGAGGGCACTCCCACGCCGACCGTGTTCAAGCGCTGGGTGCAGTTCGGTCTGCTCTCCTCGCACAGCCGCCTGCACGGCAGCAGGTCGTACCGCGTCCCGTGGGACTACGGCGAGGAGGCCGTCGAGGTCACCCGTGCGTTCACCCTCCTCAAACATCGCCTCGCCCCGTACCTCCAGCGCGCTGCCCAGCAGGCCCACACCACCGGCGTCCCGGTGATGCGGGCCATGGTCCTGGAGTTCCCCGGCGACCCCACCACCGGTCATCTCGACCGGCAGTACATGCTCGGCGACGACCTGCTCGTCGCTCCCGTCTTCACCGACGACGGTACGGTCGAGTACTACGTGCCCGAGGGCACCTGGACCAACATCCTGACCGGCGTCCGGGTCACCGGCCCGCGCTGGGTGCGCGAACAGCACGGCTTCCACACCCTGCCGTTGCTGGCTCGCCCCGACTCGGTCATCCCCTTCGCCGCCGACGACCAGCGCCCGGTCTCGGCCTGGGCGGACGATGTCGAGCTGAGGGTGCACGCCTTCGCGGACGGCGCTCGCCGCACGGTCGTGATCCCGTCTGCGAACGGCCCCGGCGAGGCGGCCCGCTTCGAGGTCCGCCGCGAGGGCGACCGCCTCAGCGTCACGACCGACAGCCCGCACCCCTGGCGGCTGCGGACGGGCGGCCCCGACGGCACCCTCCACACCGTCGCCGCGGGGCTCGCGACCACCGAGTTCCGATACGAGGAGTGAACCTACTTTCCGTAGCCGGCGGCCGCGATGCCGGCCTGTACGGCGCCCTCGGTGGCGTCCGAGGGGTAGCCGGTGGTCATGACGCCTTCGTAGAAGGTGCCGGCGGAGCCGTGGCTGTTGTCGCCGCCGATGCCGAGGATGATGGCGCCTTCCTTCTTCATCGGGTTGTAGCCCGCGACATTGGGGCGGGTTCCGCTGTAGAAGGTCGACAGGCCGCCGGACTGGGCGTTGCCGCCGCGGATCGCCCAGTGGTTGGGCCCGCCCTTGACGACAGCGGTGAGATAGCGGTGGCTGATGGAGGGGTCGTTCGCGTTGTAGTGCTGGTTCACCCCGGAGAACAGGCCGTTTTCGAGGTCGGCCATGATCCAGGGCCCGTTGCCCGATCCGTAGCCCCAGACCTCGATGTTCCCGAAGTAGACAGCCTCCATGGTGCCGTTGCCGTTGTCCCGGCTGTTGGTCTCGGCGTTGCCGTAGTCGAAGCAGCAGCCGCCGTTGTAGTGGGTGCCGTCGAGGACGGCGTACATGCCCTCGGGCTGGTCGCCCTTGGCGACACCGTTGGTGTTGTTGTTGCGGTACCCGGTCCCCGGGGCGACGTAGACGCCGTAGGCCTTGTGGCCGCCGATGGTGGTCGGTGCGGCGGTGGCGTCGGCGAGGTTGTCGTAGCCGCCGGCGGCCGGGCCGGAGAACCCGCCGGGAGGTGCCTGGGTGAGGCGGTTGCCGCGGCCGGACTGGTCGTAGATGACGGTGATGACGCAGGTCGTGCCGGCACAGAACGAGTCCTGGGCGGCGGCGTTGGCGTATCCGCCACGGCTCAGGACGCCGATGTCGCGGGTGGCGTTGTCGGAGGCGCGGCGGACCTGGTACAGCGGGCCGTTGTAGGAGCCGTACAGCGCACGGGTCGTACTGTGCGCCGCCACGCAGGGGGTGCCGCCGGCGGCGTAGAGGTCGCACGGCAGCGAGGCGGCGGCCGGAGCGGCGGAGGCCGCCGGTGCGGCGGGTGCGGTGCCGGTGAGCACGCCGAGGCTGAGCGCGGCGACCGCTCCGGTGGCGAGCAGTGCACGGTGCAGGTGCCGTATCTGCGGGCGGACGGTCATGAGTGAGCTCCTTCGATGGTGGGGGGTGTCTCACGTGCCGGCGGTGTGCCGGGCTCAGAACGGCGTGAAGAACTTCCAGACCTCGGCCGGCACCCAGGTCCGGGAGCCGCTGTCGCCGCCGGCGCCGTCCTGGGACGCGGGGATGTGGCCCTCGTCGAAGGCGGCCCACTCGACCGGGTGTTTGGTGGAGCATCCCGAGTAGGTGGTGATGCGGTGTGTGAGGGTGCCCTGCGCGGGCTCGGGCGGGTTCTGGGGAGTGCAGCCGTTGTTCCTGACGAACGTGTCGCGCAGGGCACGTCCTCCGGAGATGCCGAGGACGTTGTCCCGGATGCCGTGTTCGCCAGCCGTCGGAGGCCGTAGCAGGCCCATGTTCCGTTCTCGGCGGTGCGGCCCGTGGTCACGTCGTTGGCGGTGCCGCCCAGCCAGTGGAAGCCGAACACCAGCCGACAGGCGTGGCGCTGGTCCTGGGCGACCGCCACCTTCAGGATGCAGCTGCGGCTCCTCCTTGTGATCTGAAGTGGATGGGTGCCGCTCGTCAACGTGGGGCCTTGCCGCAACCGGCGGTCGAGGTTGTGGCCTTGCCTGCTGCGAGGGAGGCGTCCTGTAGGACCATAACGGGGGCTTGGGCATCACACCGCTCCGTCTTCTGTCGGATCCGGCTTGCTGCTTCTCCATGGGGAACAGTCGGTTCGATATATCGAACTCTGATCGGAACTCCGGACTCTTCAGGATGATAGGAACCCAGCCGCAGACGTCAATGCCCGTCACTTGATTCACCGGAAGTCGATGGTCGCCGAAGCGGTGGGCGGTCCTGGCCCGGAACCTCTCGCCCGATGGCGTCAGGCAGGCGACTCATGCCGGAAGGGCATTCCTGGTCGGTTCCATCGGGCGAGATGCTCCTCGGGTCGGTCGGGCCGTCATACCGACCTCGGCGACTCCGCGGCAGGCGGTTTCGCGCCGCCGGCGGCGGCGTGGCTCAACCGATCGAGCAGCTTGCGCCGTTGAGCCAGAACTCCGGTGGATCGGCGTCACTGCTGGACCAAGTGCCCTGGAAGCCCCAATAGACGCTCTCACCCTGCGCGACGGAGGCGTTGGAGGAGGTGTTCCCGGCGTTGACGCTCGGGCCGCTCTGCTTCACCGTGGCGTTCCACTGGGTGGTGATCTGGGTGTCGCCGCCGAAGTTGAAGCCGAGGTCCCAGCCGTTCATCTGGCCAAGGCTGTTGTTGGTGAAGGTGACGGAGCCGATCAGGCCGCCCGGCCACTCGATCTTGTTGTAGACGACCCGGCAGGCGGCGTCGGCCGGGTGCATCTGAACGACCACGACCGAGTAGGCGGGCACGGTCTGCCGGGTCGCGCTGCCGGCGTTGGCCGACGTGACCGAATGAGCGTTCTTGAGATACGAGTAGACCGTCGGGGCGGCGGAGGACGGGGTGAATCCGCTGTAGTCGAGGCTGACGGTCGCGTCGTTGCTCGGATCCTTGTTGATGAGCATGACGTCCACGTCACCGTTGGCGCGGCGGACGGTGTGCGCGGACAGCAGCGAGTCGGAGCTCGTGGCCTTGACCATCGTGTCGCCCGCGGCGCCCAGCTTGGTGATCATCTGTGTGCCGTAGTACGCCGGGAACGGGGCGTTCAGCGGGGGCTCGCACGAGGCGCCGCTGGAGAGCATGCCGTAGTCGTTGTAGTCGGTGGCGCCTTCGACGGTGGTCAGCCCGGTGCAGTCGGTGCCGTTGTGCATGTCCCACCAGTCCACGCTGAACGCGCCGTTCTCCAGCCAGGTCAGGTATTCGTCCGGGGCGAACAGGCCGTTGGGGGAGGTGTCCCGGTAGGAGGTGGCGTTGGCCTCCGTCACCGCGATGCCGACGTTGTCGGCGTTGGTGCCCGCGTACTGTTTGATCAGCGAGCGCACCGTGCCGGTGATCCTGGGGATGTCGGCCTGTGGCTTGGTGAGCAGGTCGGCCTCGCTCGTGCTGCTCGGGTAGTGGTGCACGATGACGAAGTCGATCTTCGACCCGACGATCGACAGGACCGTGTGGTTCCAGTCCGCGGTGTCACCGGGCCCGGTGATGCCGTCCGGCCAGCCTCCTGGGGTGGTGAGCACCGCACCGATCTTGATGGAGGGATCGACCGCCTTCATCGCCGATATGTACTGCAGCACGTTGTTCGCGTAGGTCGTGGCGCTGTGGCTTGAGTGGTGGTCGGTCTCCCATGCGGAGCCGTACTCGCCGTTGCCGTACTGCTCGTTGCCGACCTCCCAGTACTTCACACCGTAGTGCTTGGTGACGTTCGCGTACTGCACCCAGGAGGCCGCCTCCTGTGGCGTCCCGGTGCCGTAGTCCACCGTGATGGTCGGCTGCGCGCCTGCCGCACGCGTCGTTCCCATGAAGGTGTCGAAGTCGGTGTTCGGGGCGACATAACCGCCGTCCTCCTCGGTGTTGGTCTGCCAGTGGTAGAAGTCGGCGACGCTGCCACCGGGGTAGCGGACGCTCCCCACACCTTCCGCGCTGAGCAGACCCGGGATGTCGGAGCGGGTCATGTTGGGGTCGTAGACCGCGACGTTGGTGCCGACCCCGGTGGACGGGATCGTCGCGAGCTGCTGTGCCGCGTCGACCGAAACGGACACGGCGGTCGAGGCGGAGGCGGTCGGCGCGGCCGCGGTCACCGTGCCGGCGGCTGCGAGCAGCAGTGTCGCGGCCAGCGTGACCGTCCGACCATGGAACCTACTGATGGACCATCTCATGTGTCCCTCCAGAGATACGGATCATGGTGCTCGGCAGGACGGAAGTGCCGGGTCCGGGCGAGTGGAGCCTGATGCCTGACGCGACGTCAAAACATCACGCCTCGTGGGACATTCGGGCCACCGTGCGATCGACGGCGGTATGCCACAGGCTGCCCTGCCCCCTGATTGATGAGGGCCTGCGGGCGACAGCCGAAGGATGGGCGCGTGTCGAAGCGCTTCACATTGTCTCAATGTAACGGGGGCGCTTCGCGCGAAACAAGTAGCGTGAATTCAAGAAAACTTCTCGGATGCGGCGTCATGACAGCGGGCTGGGCGAGGGGTTGGGTGCGTCGGGAGGTGGCGTCGATGCGCTTCGACAGATCGGGTCGGTTCACTCTACGGGCCGCCCGGATGATCACCCGTGAGCAAGCCTCGCCGTCTCGCGGACGGCTCGTGGTGAGGCTCCCAGCTCCCGGCGGCAAGCCTTGTTGAAGGCCTGGAGGTCGGGGATTCCCACCGCGGCGGCGATCGCGGAGATGGAGAGGGTGGATTCGCGCAGCAGGTGACGGGCGCGTGCCAGGCGGCGCTGACGGATGTAAGCGACAACGGTCTCGCCGGTGGTGGTGCGGAAGAGCCGGGTGAGGTGGTTGTGGGAGATCCCGGCGGCGCGGGCCACCTCCGGGACGGTGAGGGGGTCGGTCAGCCGGGACTCGATGTAGGAGATCGCGGCGGTGACGGCCTGGTGCGGTCCGTCCAGAGAGCCCTGCGGGGCCGGCGGGGTGAGGTGGCCGACGCGCCACAGGGCGGCCCAGACCTCGGCCGCGGCCCGGACCGGTGCGCTCGGCCAGGCCGCGACGGCCTGGAGCATCAGGGCGGACAGCATGGCCAGCTCCGGGCCCGCATCCTGCATGACGGGCACCGTGCGGGGCGCGCCGCCGGAGGACAGGCGCAGGTGGGCGTACAGGTGCTCGGAGCGGCCCCGGTAGCGGTACCGGACGGTCGTGGCGGGCGGTATGAGGCTGACCCGGCCGGGTCGGATGACATGCGGCGTTCCGTCGACCGTGAGGTCGGCCTCGTACCGGTACAGGTGCAGCTGCCACAGGTCGGGCAGGTGGAAGACGTCGGTGTGCCCAGCCGGGCCGTGGACGCCGACGCCGACGTTTGCCACGACCGGCGGCTCGTCCAGGCACACCACCGCCTCAAGCATGGTGAAAACCTACCAGCGGTGGTGAGCCGGACCCACGCGCCGGACGCGATGCCTTCCCTAGCGTGGTGCACATGACCACAACCAGAGTGCATCTGCTCAGCTCGGTGCGGATGGCGCACTTCGTCGCCCACGGATCGCTGCGCCTGGACGCCGTGGTGCCCGCGGAGACGAACGCCGAGGCCATGGAGGTCTTCGGCGCCGGCGTTCCTCCGGTGCCGTACGGCACGCCGGTCGCCGAGGCCTATCCCGAGGGTTCCTTCATGCGCCGGCTCGTCGACCTGCCCGAGGTCGCGGGCGCGTTGCACAGTCTCGTCGGCCCCGATCCGAACATCGACCACCACTTCGTCCACGTCCGGGAGCCGCACGAGGGCCGGGCGCAGCCGCTGCACGCGGACGCCATCATCGACGCACGGACCGACGCGTTCGACGTGCAGCTCATGTACTACCCGCAGGACGTGACCCTGGAGATGGGCGGCACGCTGAGTGTGCCCGGCAGCCATCTGCGGCGCACGAACGAGAGCGACACCGGCCGGTACCAGAACCTTCGTGGCCAGCACCGACTGGTCTGTCCGGCGGGCACCGTGGTGTTTCTGCACCACGGACTCTGGCACGGCGGCCGACGCAACGACAGTGACATCCTGCGCTACATGTTCAAGATCCGCTTCAACCCGACGGTACGGCAGCGGCGGCTGTGGGACACCTCGGACCTGGCGGACCCGGGCGTGGCGTCGGAACTGAACACCGGCTTCCCCTGGTACGAAGGGGCGACCGGTCGCCTGGAGCTCTACAACCGCGTCCTGCTGTGGCGCGCGCTGACCGGCGACGCGGACTTCGACCTGGACCACTGGGTCACCCGCGTCTCGAACCGACCGCAGGAGATGCCCGCATGACCGCGATCAACCCCGCCCCCGCCCCGACCTCCCCGACCGTCCGCCAACAACTTCTGGTGCTGTACCTGGGCACGTCCGCACTGGACTCCGACGTCATCGGCTGGGCACTCTACGACGGTACCGGCCGCACATGCCCTACCACGGGCGACAGCGACGAGCCTCCCTACGCGACGGGCGTGGCCGCCCTGTGCGACGGCTGGCGCCTGATCCAGGCGTCCCAGCTGATCCCGCCGTATCCGGGGCACGAGTACGACGTGTCGTTTCTGAAACACGAGTTCTTCTTCGAGAAACTCACGGACCTTCGCGACGTCTGACGGCCCCCGCGCCGGACGATGTGCGGCCGGACCGGCGGGTTCCCGGGAGTGCCTCGCCGACTGGTCGCCGTGCCTGCGGCAGGCGACCAGTCGGACTGTTCGGCTAGGTGACGACGGTGCGATCAGTGCCGTGAGAACTGGACCCCGGTCGGTTGCGCGATGTTCGACCGTAGCGCGATCCCGGTGATGGTCAGCCGTTCACCGTGGATGTCCGTGACTCTGATCGCGCCGCCGCACCCGCTGCCGTCGGCGGAGAGGAAGTAGTCGTAGTCGGTACACGGCAGTTGCCGTGAGCCATCCGCGCCGCGGACCTCGGGCGCGGCCAACGGACTGCGGGGGCCGACCGCCGGGATGCCGCACCAGCAGGGGCTGGAGCCGGTCTGGCCCCGGATGGAGAGGGTGCCGGCCGGCGCATGACGGTGCATCGGTTCCCTGGCAGGTATGCGCCGCAGGCTCAATGTCGAGCGTGCGACGCGCTGGGGAAACGCGGTGGTACGACGCCCTCATGTGCCGACGGCGCTTCGGCCAGGACGCACACCGGGAGGGCGGGACACTGACGTCGGGAGCGTCCCATTGGACCGAGTCGCCGTAGTGAAACTCTGCGACTCGGCCACGGCTGCCATCGGCCTGGTGCAGTTGCCCTGTCCGGTGGGGCTGCACGATCTCGGTGAAGGTACGGCCCTTGTCCTGGCCGTGTAGATTGAAGGGGGTTATGACGTTGCCACGACGGCGCCCCGCCAGGCCGGCCGGCACGTTCTCCGCAATCCTCCGAGTTCGGGTCCTGAAGCGGACCCACCCCTTACGGCTGGTACGGGGTGTACGTGATCGAGGAGACCTTCAGGTACCTCGCGCCGTCTGATGTTGCCCATGTCGAGTCGTTGGGATTGCCCGGCCAGTCGCCGCCGACGGCGGTGTTGACGATGAAGTGCATCCCGGCACCCGGTGCCGTGGTGTACCACTTGGTGCCGGTGATGGTGCCGTCCACGGCGAAGTCGATGTGGTCCGGCCACCAGGTGAACGAGTACGTGTGGTACGCGTTGGTCCAGCCCGCGGAATCTGTCTTCGAGAACTGGGTCTGGGCGTTGTTGGAGTCGTGGGAGGTCTGGTAGACGGAGTTCGGGTTCTGGCCGACGATCTCGGCGGCGTCGAACTCGGGCAGCCACGGATTCAGGTAGGCCGCCCATACCGCGGGCAGGAGGCCCTGGCCGTTGGGCATGTTCGCGGTGAAGCTGTAAGTGCCGTAGCCGTAGAGCGCCTTGGACTCCACGCGGCCGGAGTAGTACGTGCTGCCCGACTTGTAGGTCTTGACGACGAGGGTGCTGCCCTCGTACCAGACGCAGTCGGGGGTGTAGGTCTCCAACTCGTTGTTGGCGGTCCACCGTCCGTTGATGGTGTTCCACGAGTTGATGGTCTGTGGGGTTCCCCAGGTCGCCGCGTGGGCTTGCGGCTGTCCCAGGAGAAGCAGTGAGAGCGTCGCCAGGGCGGCAACCATCAGGCGTTCCGGCCTGAGATGTGCAGATGACATCGCGGTTCCATTGCTCGGATGACATGAGGCGGGGGAGCGGTCCCACGCTCCCTTCAACGCCGGACTCTAGGAGTCCGTTCAACGTTTGACAAGATGTGTGGGGTGGATCGTTTTCTGACTTCTGGAGTTGAAGACACAAGGTGTCGCACCCCGGCTTGATCACAACTGGATACAGGGCCTGCCCCTCACCAGCGCGCTTCGCGGTGACGGCCCTTCGGCGTGAGTGGGGTGCGGATGAGTCGGGTTCAGTCCTCGTCCGTTCTCGGGGCCGGTGCGCTGGATGCGCAGCTGGGTGTCGCTGAACTTGGTGGTGTGGTTCTGGTCCGAGATCGAGGTGTCACGGCTTGCGGGATGGCCGGTGATCTTGACCTTGTTGTCGATGCCGCGGTTCATGCCGAGGGCGTTGCCGCTGAGGAGATCCTGGATGTCCTTGCCGTGCTTGTGGTCGAGGACGAGGAAGGCGCGGTCGGGCTGTCCGGAGTCGGCGTCGAAGGTGCAGATGGCCACGGCGATCAGAATGTGCCAGCTCGGGCTCTGCGCCACGCTCGCCGTGCAGAAGTGGGCGCCCTGGTCGCCCTTCTCGAAGACCGCGCCGATCCGGGCGCGCTCTGCGGTCCAGTGCGGGATGTACGCGTTGCCGTGGGGGCATTGCCATCTCAGCTCGTCGATCCCCCGGCAGGCTGTGGCTACTTGAGGTCCCGGCGGCGCCAGGCGCTCGCGGGCTCCCCCCGCTTTGCAAGGCCTGGCCAGCACCGGCAGGGAAGGCTGTCAGGGGCGGCGGGATGTGATGCGGCGGCCGGGGTGCGGGTGCGTCCCGGCCGCCGTGCGGACGGTTCGTCAGCTCGTGCTGGTGGAGATCAGCAGGCGCGGTCGACGAGGTTGAAGGTCTTGTAGTGGTCGGCGGTGTAGTAGTCCTCCTGGGGCTGCTGGCCGGTCACGATGCGTCGTGCGCCACGGGTCGGCGCAGAACCAGGACGGGACCTGCCCCTTGGGCTCGGCACCCTCGCTCCGCAACGATGCTCCGAACCGGCTCGCCGCCTTGTGGGTGACGGGGCCGGCAAGGGGCGCCGGCCACAGCTGGAGCAGATAGGTCTCCACCGGGTCACCCTCGTCGCGCACGTCACCGTCGTCGCGGTGGCGGCCGTGGACCAGGAGGCGGTAGGTGCCGGGGCCGGGCAGGGCCAGCTGATGAGTGTCCTCGGGGTCTTCCTCGCCAGGGCCGATGCAGATGCCAGTGGTGGTCCAGGTGAAGGAGATTTCGGCGGCGTCCTGCCAGTCGTCCAGGTGGAGGGCGGGAGGGGCGTCCCAGAGTTCGGCGGTGACGTCGATGTCACCGCCCTCGGTGGCACAGACGACGGCGGCGTAGTTTTCCCGCGCAGAAACAAGCCCGTTGGCGGCGTAGTAGTCGAGGGGGACGTCTTCGAAGGTGTCGAGGTCGATGAGGTCGAGGGTGGCGTGGGCGACGAACAGACGCGGGTCGTGGACGCGGTCGATGAGTGAGGCCATGACAGGGCTCCTAACAGAGGGAGGGGACAGCGTTTTCGCTGCCCCAGGGTTTTACTACGCGGCCGGCGTTACGGGCACTGCACCAACGGGCGCACCGGAGAAGCGGCGGCCGACGCTGGGGCGTCGGTGACGAAGACCCAGAATTTGTCGTTCTCCAGCAGACGGTTCGCGTTGTACCAGGACTTGCGCGCACCGCCCTCCAGACGGTTCTGCGCCTCCGGCACCATGTGACACGCGAAGTCCGGGTTGACGCTGGCGCCCTGGTGGGTGGACGCGAACGGGTACTCGTCACAGCTCTTGCCGGACGGGCGCGGGATCGAGGACGGGCAGGCGGTACGCCGGTTGGCGCGGATCAGGGACTGGTCCATCGTCCGCGTCAGCTCCGGGCCGTGGCCCTGCCAGCCCCATTGGTGCGCGAGATTGCGCTGCGCCCACAGGATGTGCCACGCGACCTGGTCGTAGGAGCCGGTGACGGAGATGTCGTAGGTAGGGGTGTAGTCGGGGTAGACACAGCCGCAGTCGGCGGCCGGGCTCATACGCGGGGTGTCATCACAGCGCACGTTCAGCTTCAAACCCAGGTCGACGCTGACCGGGGAGTAGGAGGCGGCCTCGTAGTCCAGGTGAGGAGCCTGGGCGTCGGTGGTGGTGAGGGCCCCGGAGGACTCTATGACCAGGGCCCAGTTCCGCGTCGTGCCCCAGGGCGGTGATCTGCGGGCACTTGGCGCGGCCATTCGAAGCGCTTCGATAGTGAACCGCTTCGAAAGCGATGTCCGCAAGTGAAGGAAATGTGTCTTCCTGTGGAGAGCCTTGCCGTTCAGGCATCTCATCATTACTGTCCAGAGACGCAAGCGCTTCGATACTTCGCACCTGCGTCTGGCAAGCCCGGTGCTTGAAGGCAGGGGGACCGAGCACCGTTCCCGCAGTTCCTGAGCGCGTCACCTCGACGACACGAGCCACCCGCCATCGCGAGCAGCACCGCATGCGAACGGAGTGAAGGTGTCAACACGTGAGCTGATCGACCGTCTCGGCCGCCTCGCTTTCGGCGGGGACTCCCACTGCGAGCAGTGGGAGGAACCACTTCGCCCAGGGCCGGCCATCAAGCCGATCAGTCGGCCAACCGCGCGAGCACCTCGGACGGGCTGAGTCGCGCAGTCCCGAGCCCGGACTCGCCGGCGAGCGACACCTCGCGGCGCCAGAGTCCGCCACCAGACCGGGGGGTCCGGAACAACCCATCGCCGTCCTTGGAGGGACACATGAGATGGCAAGCCCTTAAATCCATCAGCAGCAAGTCGGCCGGGTTCGGTCGGCCGGCCCTGATAGCCGCCGTGATCGCCGGGTTCCTGAGCATCGCGTCTCCGGCGCAGGCCCAGGCCTACTCCACCTGCGACCAGTGGGGTCAGTACAGCCAGGGCAACTGGACGGTCTACAACAACATCTGGGGCCAAAACCACGGCCCGCAGTGCCTGACCGTCAACAGCATCAAGTCCTGGTACGTCGACGCCAACCACTCCGGCGGCGGGATCAAGTCCTACCCGAACACGGCGGTCCGACCCCAGACGCCGTTGTCGCAGTTGAACTCGGCGGGGTTCTGGTACAACACGTCGTCGACTCCCGTCTCCGGCAGTGACTACTGGGACTGGACGAGCGACTTCTGGTCGACCGGCAACCAGGACGAGATCATGGTCTTCACCAGCTGGTCCGGGACGGCAGGCGGCTGGGGAAGGCAGATCGCGTCCAACGTGACCATCGGCGGCGTGCTGTACGCGTCGGTCTGGCAGGCCGATCCCGGCTGGAACGTCCTGCAGCTCATCCCCGCCCAGCAGACCAACACCGGCACCATCGACGCCTCGGCGGTCTGGCGATGGGCCGCGTCGCAGAACCTCCTGCGCAACACCACCTTCGACACGATGCAGTACGGCATCGAAATCACCTCGACCAGCGGCGTGCAGAAGCAGTACTCGCTGAACTCCTACAGTGCCTGGTGGAACAACACCTCCGGTGGCGGATCAAACATTTAGCCGTAATACGCGCGACACGACGGTACGCTCCGTCCGCGCATGGAGGCGAACGTCGGAGCGATTCCCACACGCATGCCTTGCCGCCGGGCCTCGAACGACAAATTCCGGCGGCAAGGTGTGCGGAGCCTTCGAATCGGTGCGCTGTCCCTGGTGATGAAGGGCGAACACCTGCCTCCCGGCACCTCGTGGCAAAGCCTGCCGGCGGAGGGGCTCACAGTGGTACGCCAGAACTGACCGTGCGGCGGCCTTGGGCTACGAGGGCTGTCGTGGACGTGAATCCGGCGACAGACCGGGTTTGGCGGCCCCTGAGGCCCACGGCTGCCCCGGCGTGCAGGCATACGTCGAGGCGGCTCTCGGCATGGCGCACGGTGTCGCGATGCCGTCGTCCTGCCCGTCGCTGCGCGGGCGTCGATGACGATTACCCTGTCACGTGCTTGAGCTGAGATGACTTCTTTAATTCGGGTTCAATTCGGGCCTGGTGGAAGGCAGCCAGGATGTCGGTCATGGAGATGTGTGTCATCTGCCGGTACCAGGGAGCCCGGGCGCGGCGGACCGTAGGGTCGGTGGCGGCTCGTCCTGCGTGTGCCTACCACGGGACGGCGATGGTCTGGCAGGCCATGACGAGCGGCACATTGCGCTCCACTGCCCGCTTCAGACGGCTCTGCGTCTGGCCGGCGCTCCGCGGACATCTGCTCGTACTCAGGCGCCGCGGACCCGGACGGACTCTGCGGATGCGGAGGCGAGGCACGGGATGCCTGTGAGGTTCGCGTGCCGAAGCGGGCTGGCCCCTCCCGCGCCGGACCGCAGGTCCCCGCGGCGGGTGCGGGGCATCGGCAACGCTCCGGTGCGGACGTCGGCGGCCAGGTCGGCGAGCGCGCGGGCCAGCTGGAGCCGGGAGGCCTGAATTTGCCGGTCGGCGCAGCGCAGCAGCCGCATGAAGACGATGTCCCCGGGGTCCTCGTCGTCCGGCATCAGCGGGACGTGTGGGGGAGCCTGTCCACTGGAGCGCCTGGTGGTAGGCGCACGTGGGTAGTTCCTGGGCGACGCCCGCCCATAGCCGGGCGCCCGCCGGCGACAGCAGGTCTGCTCGCGGCCCGCGCCGGCGGTCCTGTTCCCACTCGTTCGGCGCCGCCCCCCGGGGGCGCCCTCCACCGGGGTCGGCGGGATGGGCACCTCGGCGGCGGGCTGGTACCGGGCAGACTGGACTCTTGGCCGAAAAGGAAGGAAGCCGTAGTGGTAGGACCAGCCGTCCGCCGAAGTGGTGGGCGAGGGGGACGGTCCTCCGGCGGGACTCAACGCGACGCCGCCGCGGTGGTGTACGACGGGACCGGTCAGGCTTGGGGACCTGCGTGCCACGGCTACCAGTCAAGGCTTGCCGAGAACGCTGTGCACCGTGGTCCGTGACAGTCGACTCAGCGCGCTGTCGCCGCCTCCGAGACCCCCGCGCGTTGAGTCATGTCGTCTGTACCGGCTCGCTGGCGTGGTCAACACACCTCGTTCATGACCTACCTCCGGCCTGGTGGCGACCGACTGCAACAGAACGTGGCAGGTAACTCACTCGCGGGAAAGCAACTTCCGCGCCGAAACCCCCGTCTGCCAGTGGGAACGCGACCAATCCCCACCGACCCATACATGAACGGAGCTTTCGGTGCTCATAGGAGTGCTCACCGCCGTGGCAGCATCGATCTGTTACGGCACGGGCTCCGTCCTGCAGGCCGTCGGATCACGGCAGTCAGCCCGCCGGGAGGCCGCCGCTGGCAGCGTGACCCAGCACGGCGGCCCGAGCCTGTCGTCCACTGCGAAGGCGGCGATGACCTGGGAATTCATTGTCGGGACCGTCCTGGACTTCGTCGGCTTCGGGCTCGGCGCACTGGCGGCGCGCCTCCTGCCACTGTTCCTGTCGCAGACCGTGATCAGTGCCAACCTGGTGATCACGGCGGTGCTGAGCATCAAGCTGCTCGGCGTCCGGCTCAACCGCGCCGAATGGGCCTCGATCGCCGTGGTCTGCTCCGCGCTGGTGCTGCTGGCGACGGCGGCGGGGCCGGAAGGCAGCGGCGACACCCCGATCTCCACGCACTGGTGGCTTCTGGGGATCTCGCTGTTCCTGATCGTAGGCGGGACCGTGGCCGTACGCCTTCTGGGGGCGCGCGCCGCGATCCTGGCCGGCCTGCTGTCCGGACTGTGCTTCGGCGCCCTCGGTGTCGGGGTCCGGGTGCTGAACGGCATTGCCCCGTTCGACCTGGGAGCGCTGCTCTGCGATCCGGCGTTCTACGCGATCCTGGTGGCCGGCATCGGCGGCATGTACCTGCACACGGTCGCCCTGCAGATCGGCTCGGTCAACGGCGCCACCGCCGCGCTGGTCGTCGGCGAGACCGTTTTGCCAGGCATGATCGGCGTGCTGTGGCTCGGCGATGTCTCCCGTCCCGGCTTCGCCTGGGCGGCGATCACCGGGTTCGTGCTCGCTGTGTCGGGCGCGGTGGCGGTGGCCTGGTTCGGGTCCCCGGAGGGGCACGGCAGCGGCCCTGCGGCGGCGCCCGTGGCACCTGCCGAGGACGCCCGGACGTCCGCAGGGGTCTGAATCCCTGGTCGTCGGGCCTATCCGCTCGCACCTCCCCGCCAGCGTCGCGAGCCCGGAGGAGCAAGCCCGGGGCCGGTCAGGACCCGGCGGCCGAGCACTGGCTGCGCGTCGTGCGTATGGTGCGATGGAGGCCCGTGGACCAGTGGCGCGTGGGCGGAGCGGGATGCCGGGGATGGTGTCCGAGGCGTAGGCGGTGCCGTCGAAGTTCGGTAGTCCCTCGGAGCGGAAGGTGATCGTTTTCTGTCCCTGAGCCGACAAACGCACCGCGCCGGGGGACGGCTCCCTGCGCGGACGTCGCCCTTTGACGGCACGGGTGAGCACACCGGTCCTGAAGTGCTTCTGCTCATCCTCATGCCCGGTCGCGCACTCTTGGCAGACCGGGTCGCGCTCTTTGGCGATCGGGAAACCGCTGGTGTGCCTCAGCGGGAGGTGGTGACAAGCCGGTGTTCGCGGCGGGCGAGGCGCAGCGCCCGCTGCATGCGCAGGATGTACAAGGGTGTCGGCGGTACCCAGCCCAGTTGCAGGGACTGGCCGAGGTCGTCGCGGTTGGCCCAGTGCTCGATGAGCTGCCCGTCGTCCATGCGGCACCAGTGTGTGTGGGTGACAGAGAAGGTCTTCCCGGTCGCGGGGAACGCCCCGGACGGGCGGGCGTTCTCGTCGTACGTCACGAATGTGCCGGTGTGCCGCCCCGACATGGTGGTGTGCAGGACGACCAGATCACCCTCGGCCACCGTCTCCTCGATCCTCCACTCCATGTCGGAGTAGGCGGCGCGCAGCCAGAGCGCGCTGGCGTGGTAGGCCCGCGGTCCACGGAGGCGAGCCGCCTGTGGCTCCGCCCGGCTCTCGCGGTTGACCGCGTCGGGGTGGACGAACTTCTCGAAGTCGGCGAGGCTGCCCTCGGCCATCATCTGCACACAGCGGATGGCGATGTCGCGTGTGGTGAGCGGGGAATCGGTCATGCTCTCCTCCTGTTCATGGCGTGCCCGTCCACCACTCTGGCCGGTCGGCATTGCAAGCGGCTTACAGACAACGCCGGGTCAGGGCTTCGTCGACAGCGTGCCGGCCGCACCGGTGAACAGGGCGACCATCTCCGCCCAGGCCATGGGGCCATCGCGCCCCAGGAGCGGGAGTGACGCGAGCAGCCGTTGTACCCGGTCCTCCAAGCTCCGACCGGCGAACCGCATATAGCGGCCCGGATCCGTGCCGCCACGTTCGGCGTGGTCGGCGACTGCTGCGTGCAGCCTTGCTGCGGTCTCGGGGGCGCCGAGCAGGGCGAGGGCGAAGACGCCCGCGTACAGGGCTCCCAGTTCGTCGGAGGCGTTGGGCTGCTGCTCGAATGTGTTCACCGCGCGCACCAGCAGCTCCAGGGCCCGGTGTGCCCCCGCTTCGACTCCCCGCTCATCGCGTTGCCCATCGGCCAGCACATGCCAGGCAAGTTGCAGATCGGTGATGGCTTGCCCCGAGGTGAATCCACACGCTCCGGCGAAATCGTGCGCCCTGGTCAGGGTCTCGGTCACGGCCGCCATGCTCCCGTCCTGGAAGTGGACCATGGCGAGGGCCCACAGTGCCGCCACGCGCAGGAAGCCGGGCGGGTCCCGGCGGTCACAGGCCGCCTGGAATGCGAGGGCCGCGACGCGCATGCGTTCGCCGGCCTCCGTGTCGGCCAGGGCGTTGCAGCGGCGCATGTGCGCGTCGAGCAGCAGCTCGTCGTGCGCCGGGTTCTCGTCGTCGAGCAGCGCTAGCGCGGCATCGGCGGCGCCGAGCGCGGCGTCGGTGTCGCCGGCGTGGTTGGAGGCGACGGAGACCCCGATCCAGGCGGCGGCGCGATCGGTGACGGACGCGTCAGGACACGCGTCGAGGGCTTGTCGCAGCAGTCGTCTTCCCTCGAGCACCGGCCCGACGGCCACCCACAGATACCGCAACTTTGCTGTCGTACGCAGGGCTTGGGCGGGTGCGTGTCCCAGGTCGTGGGCAATACCGGCCCGGATGTTGCTCAGCTCGCCCGCCAGCGCGTGGACGGCCTCCCTGTACCGGGGTCCGGTCAGCAGCGAAGCCTGCTCGGCGGCGAAGGACCGCGCCCACTCGGCATGTGCCCGGAGTGTGGCGGCACGGTCGGGGTCGATGGCACGGCAGTACCGGCGGACGGTCTCCAGCAGGCGGTAGCGGACCTGCCCGGAGGACACGTCTGCCGTGAGCACTGACCGGTCGACCAGCGCCGCGAGCCCCGCGAACACCGCACCGTCCGCACCGGCAGGCCGCACCGCTGCCGCCGCCTGCCAGGAGAAGCCGCCGTCGAACGGCCACAGACGCAGCAGCAACGCGCGCTCCCCGTCCGGCAGTTGGTCGACGCTCCAGGCGATGGCGGTCGCCAGCGAGTCGTGCGGCGACACCGTGCCGCGGGCCGGGTTACCGAGGGCGTCGAACCCTTCGTGCACAAGCGCGGCCATGTCGACCAGGCCGAACGACCGCGCCCGGGCGGCGGCCAGTTCGATCGCAAGGGGAAGTCCGTCGAGCACGGTGCAGATGGTGGCGGCCGCGTCGATGTCGCGTGCGGTGGGTGTCCAGCCCGTACGGTGAGCCCGCACTCGATCGAACAGCAGCTCCACCGCCGTACCGCCCTGGCCGTGGACCGGCAACGGTGCCAGCGTGAGCACGTACTCGCCGTCCAGGCCCAGCGCGCCACGGCTGGTCGCCAGGATCCGCAACTTGGGACACCGCGCCAGCAGTGACAGGACGACACCGGCGAGTGCGTCGGTGAGGTGCTCGCAGTTGTCCAGGACCAGTAACTCCTGCCGATCGGCGAGCACCCGGGCGATCGCAGCGAGGGGATCGCCGGCGGTGTGTGTCATGCCTGCGGCCGCGGCGATCGCGGGGGTGATCACCTCCGGGCTGCGGATATCGGCCAGTCGTACGAGCCGGGCGTCGGCGCGGTCGGCGGCGTGCTCGACGGCGAGGCGGGTCTTGCCGACCCCGGCCGGGCCGGTGATCGTCACCAGGCGGGATGCGGCGAGTTCCATGCCCAGTTGTGCCAGTTCCCGGGTCCGGCCGATCAGCCGGGTCAGGGGACGGGGGATCGCAGGAGGCGGTGATTCCGGATCGGCGGACGGCGGTTCGTCGGACCGTGTGGGTGCCGACGCCGGGGTCGGTAGGATCAGCAGGCTCGGGTCGTGCACGAGCATTCGCTGCTCCAACTGTCGTAAAGCCGGGCCGGGTTCGGTGCCCAGCTCCTCGCACAGCAGACCGCGCACCCGGCGTAACTCTGCCAGGGCGTGCGCTTGTCGGCCGCTGCGGTACAGCCCCAGGGCGAGCAGTTCCCAGCGCCTCTCGCGGTACGGCGCCTCGATCACCGACTGGCTCAGGGCCGCGACCGCGCGGGCGGTGTCACCCCGGGCCAGCCGCGCGGCCTGCAACTCCTCCACCGCGACATCCCGCAGCTCCACGATCCGCGCCCGCCGTCCGGACACATGCAGCGACTCGCCCAACTCCGCCCATGGACGGCCGCGCCACAGGGCCAGGGCCGATTCCAACGTCCGTACGGCACCGGACGGATCGGCGGCGGCCAGTTCCCCCGTGCCGCGCTCCACTCCTTGCTCGAAGAGGCCCCCGTCGGTCGCTTCCGTCGGCAGCGCGAGGCGATAGCCCTGTGGGGTCGATTCCAGGCGCCCCCGTTCCTGTGGGCCCAGCGCGCTGCGCAGCCGGTGGACCGTGACCCGGATCGCGTTCGTGACCCCGGCGGTCAGCTCGGCGTCCCAGACCTCCTCGGCCAGCGTCGACAGCGACACCGGGGCCCCAACGCCGGCCGCGAGCGCCGCCAGCAGCCTGCGGGGAACCGGACCGCCGAGTTCCGCCACAACGCCGTCGATCTCGACCTCGATCGGGCCGAGGACCCGGCAGAAGATCAACGGTTCACCCGCCTCGTGAGCCGCAGCATCAGCGGATCGGTCCGTGAGGCTCGCAGCCCCGACGCTACAAGCTCCGCGTGCCGGTTGAAATCCGGAATAGCTGTAAGCCGGTTGAAATGCACCCCGTCCACAGTGTGGAACGCACTGCACAGCACCACTGAGACGCACATCCCCTCAGCCTGGGCACGGCCTCCGCGCCCTGTCCCACCGTCCAAAGGAGAACGCAGAGATGAGCATGGCACACAGACTCGCGCTGGCCACGGCGGCGCTCGGACTCACCGCGGGTCTGGCGGCGACCGCCGCTCCCGCCCAGGCCAGTACCGCCGCCGCGGCGGCCCAGACCTCCATCAGCTCGGTCTCCTTCAGCGGGCCCCACGGCCCCGGGGTGGCCTCGCCGACGATAACCGTCAACGGCTCCGGCTTCGGGACCGCTCCCCCCGCGGGGACCAACAACGACGTCACGAGCTGCGGGACGTACAGAAACAACGGCAACTCCTACGGCAACCAGCTCTACTTCCTCGACGACAGCAACTTCGAGGCCGGTTACAGCGACGGCAACGGCGCCAACTGCATCGGCATCACCGTCGTATCCTGGTCCGCCAACCAGGTCGTGCTGCGCTTCGGCAGCTCATACGGTTCCTTCGCCCACTGGTACCTCAGCAACGGCGACGGCTTCGCCCTGTCCGTGAACAACGGGCTCTTCGGCGGCACAGCCAGCGGACTGAGCTGACACCGGCGGCAGTCGGGGTCGACGGCAGCCACCGTCGGCCCCGAGTCGTCACCGCTCCCGGACCGGGAGGCCATCGTGCTTTCCGGTGTTCCCGGTCGCCCATCGCAGCAGGAAGCCGACTGCCTCGTACAAGGGTGAGTCGGGCTGGGCGGTGCAGGCGACCAGGAGCTGGTCGGGGCGGTCGGCGCCGGGTTGTGCGGGTCGGCCTCCATTTGAAGGACGCGACACATTCGCGGGCGTCGCGCCGACAGTTGGCGCACAGGGCCCGGGCGGGGGCGCCGGGAAAGGTGAGCCGGCTCGTCCGGGGGAGTGTGCCGAAGCCGGTCGGGAGCGTCATGGCGGCCCAGGTTCGAGGTCAGGATGTCCATGCCGCGATGGAGCACCAGGGCAGAGACGCCGTGCATCGTATCGAGCAACTGCCGTAGCCGCGAGGCTGTTTCGGACTGGCCGTGCTGCCGCAACCGCGCTTCGGCCGGAGTGATGTCCGCCAGGATGAAGAGGTAGTCGCCCTCGTCCGGGGCGAGTTGGAGGGTTCCGTTCCCTGATGCGGCGGTAGAAACAGACTGGTTGCGACCGCGGATCATTTCCGACGGAGTGAGATCACTGGGCGAGCCGTTACTACCGGAACAGGGCCGGAACCTGGTGGAGGGCCGGGCGCGAGTGCCGGACAGGCAGGTACTGTGCCGTGCGTTTCGACGGACGAGCAGGTGCCGGGTTCCACGTTCACGGGCCCCTCCTGTTCGGGCGGGGCGTCACCGACTGCATGTGGGCCGTCCTGTGGCGGATCGGGCAGTACGGCTCTTTCCTCGTCCAGGTCGGCGCTTGTCGTCGGCGCCGGGTGTCGCACGGTGTTGCCAGCCGGTAGAGGCGGCCACGCTACCGAGGGCGGACGAGCACCGCACCAACCTTCCCAGGCCGGACCGTGTGCTCCACCCCGTCGGCCAGCTCGTCGAGGCCGCATGTGGCGGCTACGTCGAACTGGCCATCGAGCGCCGACGCGATCAATATCGCGGCGGCGACATCGGAAGCCCGCCTCTCGGTGGAAACCTCCGATGACCAGCGGCTGATGTTCTTGCCCCGCAGCGTCGGTGACCTGTGCAGCAGCGTCGAGGCATGTACCGAGATCGGTTCCTCGGCGCTCTGTCCATGGCTGACCGACTTCCCGCCCGGCGCCAGTAGGTCCAGCAGGTTTTCCGCGAGCCTTCCGCCGATCATCGCTGATGCATAGTGGCGACGCGGGCAGCGCTCGTGGCGGTCATGCCGCCCCCTCTCGATATTAGACCGATCGGTTCATTATTTGGGCATGCGGAAGGGAACCCGGTGGATTCCACGGATGTTAGTCAGTCCAACAGGGCTAGGGCCTGTTCGGTCGCGTCCCGCACCCGGGCGGGATCGTTCGACGCCTTGCCGACGATGCGTACCCCCTGCAGCAGTACGAGCAGCATGCGGGCCAGCGCAAGCGGATCGCCGCCCTCGGGCAGCTCGCTCTGAGCCTGGGCCCGGACGAGCGCGGAGTGCAGCAGGGTCTCGACGTGCTCCCAGCTGATCTCGACCCGGCGGGCCGCCGCAGGGTCGTGCGGCGCCAGCTCAGCCGCGGTATTGGTGACGAAACAGCCGTTCAGCCGGCCTTCGGGAGAGACGGCCTCTGCGGCGAAGCGGCGCACTACCGCCCGCACCGCAGGCAGTGCGGGGCCCGGCTGGGACAGCTCGGCAAGGAGGGCCGGGTCGCGCGTCTCGGTGTACCGGTCCATGGCTTTCAGGTACAGCTCGCGCTTGTTGCCAAAGGTCGCGTAGATGCTGGCGCGGCCGATGCCGAGGTGCTCGACCAGATCCGTCAACGACGTCGCTTCGTAGCCGCGCCGCCAGAACAGCTCAAGGGCCGACTGCAGCGCGGCGTCCGGATCGAATTCCTTGGTCCTGGCCGCGTTGAAGACCATAAGCGTATTAAGAACGATCGGTCAAATAAATGGGCATCGCCACGGGACCGGGCGGTACACGGTCGAACGAGAGACGGGGAATCGTTCGGCGAGGTCAGCGGTGGTGTGCTGCTCGACGAGGTAAGCCCGCTGACGGGCGGGCAGTTCAGAGCGACCGGCAGTAGGCGGCACTGGAGACGGCGGGTGTCCCAGCGGTGGAGCGTGGTCGCACGGCCGGCTCGCGGGCTCGTGAAGGTGATCCATGCCGAACTTCGTCAGGACGTCCTCGGCCCGGAGCCAGGGGAGACACGGCTGCTGTCCAAGCTCCGCTCCGCACTGGTTCCGCCAGGTCGATGCCCCTCTCGTCAGGCTGCAAAGAGCCAGCAAAGACGTGACCCCGGAGCTCACGCGGTGCCACGGAAACCCAACACCTCGAAGACGGCCACAGATCGGAACCTGCCTGCGTTTTGCAAGGCCAACACCGCTCCACTGCTTCGGATTTCGTTGATTGTCGGGGGTTGTGGGCGTGTTTTCGTCATGTCACGCTCCATCACGTCGCGACACCGGGATCCATCACCTGACTAGACGCAACCGCAAAGGGCCATCGTGTATTTCGAGACGCTCAAAGCCAAGATCCACCGCGCCACCGTCACCCAGTCCCACCTCAACTACGTCGGATCCATCACGATCGACCTCGATCTGATGGAGGCGGCGGGCCTCCGCCGGCACGAGAAGGTGGACCTGGTCAACGTCACCAACGGCGCCCGTCTGTCGACCTACGTGATCGAAGGGCCCAGGGGCTCCGGCATCATCGGTGTCAACGGCCCGTCGGCGCGTCAGGCCCAGGTGGGCGACCTGGTCCTGATCGTGTCCTACGCCGCTGTCACGCCACAGGAAGCCGACGAGTTCGAGCCGAGGGTCGTCTTCGTCGACGGCAAGAACAAGATCACAGGATTCGGTGGGGATGCGGCCGAAGTGCCGCCCGGGAGCGGCCTCGTCCGCGGAGACCAGATAGCCGGCGCCTGACCGGACGGGCCCCGGGACCGCCCCCGCACCGGGGCCCGTGCCGTACTCCCTCTCCCCTCACGTAGATCTACCCAACTCCCTGCTCCTCTTCGGCTGCATCTCGATCTGAACGGGAATGAATTGACCACCGTGCGCTCCGCATCCACGGTCCTGACGAACGCCCTCACGCACTACCACGAGGAACTGCAGCACGCCCTGTCCGCTCTCGAACGCGACCGTGCCGGCAGTGGAGAAGCGTTCTCACCCGCTTTTCGCCTGCCCGAGCCCAGCCTCGCCCTTGAGCAGTTCTTCTCGGTGTCGGACATCGGCATCGCCGAACTGGCCGCCTACCGTGGTCACTCCCTGCGCCTGCTCGACCTGATGCGGAACCCTGGGACGCGTACCACCAAGACGCTCGCCTCGCTGACCATCGTCGCCCGGGCGGTGCGGCACATCACCGAGACCGGCGAGCGCATCCTGATCGTCACGCCCTCGTCCGCGAACAAAGCCACGGCTCTGCGTGACGCAGTGCATCGGGCCATCGTCGCCGGACTAGTGACGGCGGACCAGCTGCAGATCACCTGCGTTGTTCCCGATGTGTCCACCGCCAAGTTGTGGTCATCACCGTTGAGCGAGGATGCCCTGCTGAGGCGCCGCAACCCGCTGGTGGTGCACGTCTCCGAGGAGCCGGCCTCGGTCAAGGAGCTGGCCGCCGCGTTCACCGCCGAGCATGCCGAACGCCTGTGGCGGCAATACAGAGTCCGTGTCTGGTACACCCTCGGACTGGACAACTACCGCGCCGCGGACATGATCCGCGCATTTGTCGAACGGGACCTGTTGCCCGAGGCGGACAGTGACACCGGCACCCGGACCCATGTGCACTCCGTCTCCAGTGCCTTCGGGCTGCTCGGTCACGACCTCGGGCACCGCAGGGTCACAGAGAGCGGTGGACGAACACTGCCGCAGGCCCGCTACTTCCTTGTCCAGCACCTCGGCACCCCGGACATGGTGCTCAGCCTCCGCCATGGCACACACGACCGCGGAAATCTGCCCGCCTACCGCTTCGAAGCCTCCGAGGGACTATACCGGCAGGATGGCGACCCGCACTTCCCGGCGACGACCTTCGATCCCGCGGAACAGCTCGATCCCACCTTCTACACCCGCCGCCCTGTCACCTCCGCACACATGGACCCCCTCATCGCGAGGCAGGGCGGCGGCGGTCTCGTCGTCTCGCTGCACGAGTGCCTGAGCCGATACGCCGAAGTGCGCGGCCTACTGGCTGCGGCCGGCGTCTCGCTGCCCGCCGATCCTCGGCGTCTGCGCGAGTGGTCGCTCGTCATGGCCGTCACCGGCACCCTCAACGCCGCCGATCGCGGGCTGCTTCCGGACAGCGAGGACGTGCTGATCCACGCCTCCGGCAGTTACGGCGACCAGGACTACCTGCCTGTGCCGGACCATCACCGTCTTTCCGCGGCAGACGTGACCACCCTCGCCGGCCACGTGGAGGACGCGGTCCGCGCAGCGACCAGCCACTGACATCGCCGCGCCTGCCGGAACCAGGAACTCGTACGAACAGGAGCAGTCATGCCCAGGCACCCGGACAGTCTGCTGTCCCTCACTGACTTCAACGGAGCGCCGCTGGCCGACGACATGGTGTGGAAGAGCTTCCACGGCCTGATGGAGCGTCACGGCTACGTCTTCATGAGCAGCGTGCCCGAAGCCTTCGACCCCGTGGCCTTCTGCAAGCGGCTCGGTGATTTCGTGCCCCAGTACACCGGGGTCCTGGTCGGCGACGTCCGGCCGGAGCCGGGAATGGAGGAGTTCTACCACGCGGGCAACACCAAACCCCTCTATCCGCACTCCGAAGGCTACGACTTCGAGGGGCTGCCCCCGCGCTACCTCGCCCTGTGGTGCGAAACCCCCAACACCGGCGCGGGGGGCGAGACCACGATCGCCGATGCCCGTGCCTGGGCCGAGACGCTGGCCGAGGCCGACCGTGCGTACCTGCGCGACCGCATCTGGGACTGGGAGACCACCGACGCGATGCGGCACCTGGGCCTCGACCTGCACCCCGAGCATCCGGTCATTGAGGACCACCTCGACGGCACCATCGTCCGCTACTCCTTCAACAATCTGGTGCGCGGTGACGACGACCGAATCGGACCACTGCTCGAAGATGCCAAGAACTACTTCGAGCGCGAGCACGTGGGCATCCAGTACGAGCGGCGGGACATGCTCGTCTTCGACAACTGGCGCATGTTGCACGCCCGCAATGCGTTCACCGACACCGGCCGCCACCTCCGCCGCATCCAGATCGCCCATAGGGTGACGGAGTGACCGCCACCGCACCTGCGGGCATCGCCGTGGTGGGCGGCGGCTCACTCGCCCGCAGCATCTGCTACTCGCTGGCGGTCGCTGGCCAACCGCTGCCCGGCACCGTGACGGTGCTCGCCCGCTCTGCCCGGGCGGCGCACGAGATCGCCTGCATCGCGAGCGCACGAGCCGCGACCGCCGGATCCGCCACCCGGTTCACGGCCGAGGCCCTCGACGCCTCGGACCGAGGCGCCATCGCGGGCGTACTGCTGCGCATACGGCCACGTGTCGTCATCAACTGCGCCTCGCTGCAATCGCCGTGGGAGAGCGCACGCGCTCCCTCGGCCTGGACCGCGCTGCTCGCCGCCGGCGGGTTCGGTATCGGTCTGCCGTTGCACGCGGTACTTGCCCGGGAAGCGGCCCGTGCGATCCAGGACAGCGGCAGCACGGCGCTGTTCGTCAACGCCTGCTATCCGGACGCGGTCAACCCCCTGCTGCATGCCGAGGGTCTGCCCGTGTTCTGCGGCGTGGGGAACTCCGCCACGCTGGCCGCCTCGCTCCACGCCGCCGTGCGACCACAGCCCGGTGAGCGACTCCGGGTCCTCGCCCACCACGCCCACCTGCACGCTCCCGCCCACCCGTCGGACGAGGCTCGGGTATGGCTCGACGACCGGCCGATGGAGGGCGTGGGCGAACTGCTCGCCGGTCACCGCGCGTGCTCCCGCGAGGAATTGAATGCGGTGACCGGCCATACCGCGGCCGTGCTCGCCGCACGTCTGGCGGCCGGTGACGAGGTACGCGCCGACCTTCCCGGGCCTCTGGGGCTGCCGGGCGGCTACCCCGTCCACATCCACGGTGACCGGATCACACTCGATCTGCCCGACGGCCTTACCACCGAGGACGCGGTGGCGTGGCAGATGCGGATGGCCGAGCGCGACGGCGTCGTGGTCACGCCCTCCGGCAACGTCCGCTTCGGCGCGCGGGCCCGTCACGTCCTCTCCGCACAACGTGCCGGCATACCGCAAGTGCACGAAGCGCCGGACATGGAGCCCCTGGCGCGGCAACTGCTTGTCCTTCGCGAGAAGCTGCGGGCAGAACCGGACGCTTGAGACAGCCGGGCTGTGCGCCGGACGGGGGCGCGCAGCCCCGCGCCACACCCATAGCCCCGAACGGAAAACCCGCGCGCTGTGCGACGTACCGACGCTCAAGGAGGCCACCCATCAGTCAGCTTCACATCCGCCGTGAGCACGCTGTCGCAGCGATCAGCCGAGGACTGGGCGCTGCGCCCGCCCCCGGGCTGGTCATGGGCGGCGTGATCGGCCTGCAGTGCGGGGCCGCCCTCACCACCCGTCTCTACCCGACCGTGGGGCCGGCGGGAGTGGTGACCTTGCGCCTGTGCATCGCCGCAGTCGTCCTCACCGCCCTGTGGCGGCCGGGACTGCGGTGGGACCGGGCCACCCTCGGCACCGCGGCCGGTGCCGGCACTCTGCTCGCCGTCCATCACCTCAGCTACTACGAAGCGGTCGACCGCCTCCCGCTGGGTGCCGCCACGACCATGGAGTTCCTCGGTCCCTTCGCCATCGCGCTGTTCGGCTCACGCCGTGCCACCGATCTGCTCTGGGCCTGCCTGGCCGCCGGCGGTGTCGTGCTGCTCAGCCACTCCGGCATTCCGCTCGATGCCTCGGGACTCGCCTTCGGCTCTCTCGCCGGGTGCTGCTGGGGCGGCTACATCCTCGTCGCCAAACGCCTGGCTGAACGCGTCCCCGACGGTCGCGGACTGGCCCTCGCCGTCATCTGGGGATCTCTACTGAGCCTGCCCTACGGCATCGCACAGGCCGGCACCCGGCTCCTGGCCCCTGGCAACCTCGCCCTGGCCACCGCCGTCGCCATACTCTCCAGCGTCCTCCCCTACACCTTCCACCTCGAAGCTCTCCGCCGCCTGCCATCTCGTACCTTCGGCATCCTTACCAGCCTCGAACCCGCCGTCGGAGCACTTATCGGCCTGCTCCTGCTCGGTCAACACCTCGCCACCCCGCAATGGGCCGGGGTGCTCGCCGTAGCCCTCGCCTCCATCGGCACCACCCGCACCCCGGACCGCCTCCGCAGGCCAACCACGCCCGGGACGCCAAGCGACGCTTCACACGAGCCGACGCCCCGAGCACCTGCTGACTAGTGCCGCATCAAGCTACGTTCGCCCTGTTCGGGAGTGCAAATCTAACGGCCCTGTCTCACATTCGGTGGTGACGGAGCGTGTTGGTTCGTCGGTGACGTGATGCGCGGGATGTCAACGAGCTTGTAGATGTGGTGTTTTCGGGCCTGTCGCCGCTGGTCATCGAGGTGGTGACCGACGATGGCGAGCGGATTGCGGTGCGGGCTCGGACGCCGGAGGAACCGGTGCCGTGTCCGGGTTGCGGAGCGCCGTCCGGGCGGGTGCACGGCTTTCACCTGCGGACGGTGGCCGATGTGTCAGTGGACGGGCGGCGGGTGGTGGTCCGTGTGCGGGTGCGGCGCCTGGTGTGTCCCACGCACGGCTGTCGCCACACCTTCCGCGAACAGGTGCCCGGGGTGCTGGAGCGTACCAGCGACGCACCACCCGTCTGGCCAGGCAAGTCATGGCCGTGGTCAAGGAGTTAGCAGGCCGGGCGGGGGCACGCTTGCTGGCGATACTCGCGACGGGTGTCTCGCGTCACACGGCTCTGCGCGCCCTGCTGCGTATCCCTCTGCCCACCGGGCGGGTGCCCCGCGTGATCGGCGTCGACGACTTCGCTCTGCGCCGGCGCCACCGCTACGCCACCGTGGTGATCGAGGCCGAGACCCACGAGCGGATCGACGTGCTGCCCGACCGCACGGCTGACACCCTGGAAGCATGGCTGCGCGCCCATCCGGGCGTCGAAGTCGTGTGTCGGGACGGCTCGGCCACCTACGCCGAGGCCATCCGCCGTGCCCTGCCCGACGCGGTGCAGGTTGGTGATCGCTGGCACCTATGGCACAACCTGTGCGAGACCGTCCTGAGCGAAGTGAAGGCACACAGCAGCTGCTGGGCCACCGTGCTGGACGCGCCGATCTACGACGGGCCCCGCGCCCAGACCACCCTGGAACGCTGGCACCAGGTCCACAGCCTCCTCGACCAGGGCGTGGGCTTGCTCGAATGCGCCCGCCGTCTACACCTGGCCCTGAACACCGTCAGACGCTACGCCCGCGCCGAGCAGCCCGAACGGATGCTCCGCGTCCCCAAGTACCGTGCCGGCCTCGTCGACCCCTACCGCGAACACCTGCGCAAACGCCGGGCCGAAGACCCCGCCATCCCCGTCCTGCACCTCTTCGAAGAGATCAAAGCCCTCGACTTCACGGGCTGCCTCAACCTCCTGCACAAGTACATCAACCAGGGGCGCGCTGATGCTGAGCGCAGTCACATCTCTGCGCGCCGGCTCACGCGGATGCTGCTCAGCAGGCCCGACAGCCTCAAGGCCGAGCGGCGAGACCTCCTGGCCAGACTCACCGCCGCCTGCCCCGAGATGACTCAACTGACCGCCTGTGTCGGAACCTTCACCCAGCTCCTGAACCCTCAGCCAGGAAACGCCGACGCGCTCGAACTCTGGATCGCCCAGGTCCGCGCAGCCGAGCTGCCGCATCTGCACGCGTTCACCCGGGGCCTGGAGCGAGACCGCGACGCTGTGATCGCCGCGTTCACACTCCCGTACAGCAACGGACCCACCGAGGGCGTCAACACCAAGACCAGGTTGATCGCGCGCCAGATGCACGGCAGAGCAGGCTTCACTCTCCTCCGCCACCGCATCCTCCTCGGATAGCGTCACCCTCCGTCACCACCGAATGTGAGACAGGGCCCAGCCAACGGCGGATCCGACGATCACGGGACGGCTGGCCGCACTGCTCGACGAGTCGCCATACCTCTTCGGGTGTTTGGCGGGTCAGGGCCACGGCGGCGAGGGAGGTGCAGGTGTTGTGGCGGAGCCGGCGGATGCGGCCGCGGACCTCGTCGACGCCGATGATTCCCGGCCCGTGCGGGAGTCTGTCTTTCGACAGGAATCTTCTGGAAGGTGGCCTCATGACGACCCTGCACGATTTGCTCGGAGCCCACGTCGGTGCCGGTACCCTGCCGGGAGCGGTTGGCCTCGTGGCCAGGGGTGCCCAGGTCGAGGTGGTGGCCGTCGGCACGCAGGACGCTGGCGATGGCGCCCCGATGGCGAGGGACTCCATCTTCCGGGTCGCCTCGATCACCAAGTCCGTCACCGCCGCCGCACTGCTGATCCTCGTGGAGGAGGGCAGGATCGCACTGGACGAGCCGATCGGGATTTGGCTGCCGGAGTTGGGGAAGCCGATGGTCGTACGCACGCCGGCGAGCCCGGTGGACGACGTGGTGCCGGCCGACCGGCCCATCACCGTATTCGACGTGCTGGCCTCCCAGGCCGGGTACGGATTCCCCTCTGACTTCACGCTACCGGCGGTGCAGGAGTTGTTCACGGTACAAAAGGACGGCCGGGTGCCGAGCAACTTCCCGCCGCCCGACGAGTGGATGGCGGCGCTCGGCGGCATCCCGGCTCTGTACCAGCCGGGCGTTGCCTGGCTGTACGACACCTGCTCCGTCCTGCAGGGGGTGCTGATTTCGCGGGTCACCGGCCAGCCGCTGCCGGAGTTCCTGGCGGAGCGGCTCTTCGGGCCGCTGGGCATGGTGGACACCGGTTTCGAGGTGCCGGCCGCCAAGCGGGGCCGGTTCACCAGCTACTACAGGCCAAGCGACGACGGCAGCCTGGAGCTCGCCGACGGCTCGGACGGCGAGTGGAGCAGCTTGCCCGCGCTGCCGCTCGGCAACGGCGGGCTGGCCTCGACCGCCGACGACTGGCTGGCCTTCTGCCGGATGCTGCTGGCTGGCGGGGTGTCGGCCGACGGCCGCCGGGTGGTGTCGGCCGACTCCGTACGCATGATGACCACCGACCATACGAATCCGGCGCAGCGCGACATCGGCCGGCTGTTTCTGGAGGGCCAGGGCTGGGGCTTCGGAGGTTCGGTTGATATCGACCGAACCAACCCGTGGAATGAGCCCGGCCGTTACGGCTGGGTGGGCGGCACGGGCACAGCGGCGCACGTCATCCCGGCCACGGGTGCGGTCACCATCCTGCTGACTCAGGTGGCAGCGACGGGTCCGGCACCGGCACCGGTGATCAGGGAGTTCTGGCGGTACGCGGCGGACACCTGAGACACACATCGCACACCCGTAGCCTCACGGGGCCCAGCTGGCAGGGTGGCGAAATCGGAACATTGCGCATGGCTACGTAAGCTCGCAAAGAGATCTCGCTGAGGCGCCCCAGGCCGAGCGTGACTGTTGTGACGATCTGATCGTTCGGCGGGTGTGACGACTCGGCCGTGGATCGTGGACGGTGACTTGTGGGCGCTGATCGAACCGCTGCTGGCGCCCTGGCCGACGCCTTCGCCGGGGCCTAGGCCAGTGGATGATCGGCTCTGTCTGCAGGGCATCGGTACGTCCTGTGCCAGGACATCGCCTTGCCGATCCTGGAGCTGGAGCTGGAGCTGGAGCTGGAGCTGGAGCTGGAGCTGGAGCTGGAGCTGGGCAGACCTGCTGGCGGCGCCTGGACCGCTGGCAGCGGGCCGGAGTCTTCGAACGATTGCACCGGATCCTGCTTGCCGAGCTCAGTGCGGCCGGCGAGCTCGACTGAAACCGCGCGTGCGTGGACGGCTCCCACGTGCGCGCAAGAAGAGGGGGAGCCGCGGCGGTCCGTCGCCGGTCGACCGGCGGAAGACGGGCAGCAGCATCACCTGATCTGCGACGGCAAGGGCACCCCGCTGCACGTCATCACGACCGCCAGCAACGTCAACGACGTGACCCAGACCCTCGATCTCGTCGACGGCATCCCGCCTGCCGCGCGGACTGGCCCACCCGCTGCGTATGGAACTGCTGAAGGCGTTGCGACACGGGGGGCCCGCCACCGCGTCCCAACTCGCCGAGAGACTGGGCGAGTCCAGCGGGGCGACCAGCTACCACCTGCGCCAGCTCGCCGCCCACGGCTTCGTCGAGGATGCCGCGGAGCGCGGCAAGGGCAGGGAGCGCTGGTGGAAGGCGGCCGATCAGGGGCTGGTCTTCGACAGCGACGAGTTCCAGGACGCCGACCCGCAGGTGCGCGGCGCGATGAACACGTTCCTGCACGAGGTCGCGAACACCCACACGCGCGAGCTGTCGACCTGGCTGGCCACCCGGAACGAGTGGTCACACAGCTGGGCCCGCTCCACCGACGTGAGCGACATGACGCTACGGCTGACACCGGAGCTGGCCCAGGACCTGGTCGGCAGAATGCACGCCCTGATCGACGAGTTCCGAACCATGGCCCCCGCCAGGGACACCCCGGAGGCCGAGACGGTCCGCATCCACACCCGCCTGTTCCCGACCAAGACCGATTGACAGGTGGCAGCATGCACACCCAGAACCAGCTCGCCCGGCTCCGCGCCACCGATCTGCGCGCCAAGGCCGCCGCCCACCGACTCGCCGTCGAGGCGAAACCCCCTGTCGACCTGCGCACCCGGCTCGGCTGGACCCTCGTGGAGGTGGGCCTGCGGCTCGCCTCCCCTCCCAGGCAGACTCCTGCGCCGGCCTAGGGGCGGGGTGCGGGGCCTGTGCCGGGGTGGCTGCACGTGTCCTGGATCGCGGGTCGGCCTCGTGGCGGGTGGGTTCGGCTCTTTCTTACCCGTTCGGGGCGGTGGAAACGCCGGGAGGGAAGCGGGTGGCGTGGGCGCGGTCAGGTGTGCCCGCGGGAAGCGTTCGGGGCGGAAATCCCCAGGTGGATCGACCAACAGGGGAAGGAGCGTCGGCCCGGGAACCAGGGGCGAACGCCTGGCCCCCGGGCCGGTGGTGCACGCGTAGCACGTAGGTTGTCGGACAATGGGATGGGAGTACCCCGGCCCGATTGCGGCGGGCCTGGGCCCCGTATTGGGCTGCTCGGCTTCGGGGTCAGTCCCAGCCGCCCTCGCCGCCTTCGCCGCCCCGGCCGCCTTCGCCGCCCTCACCGCGGTCGTCGTGGTCGCAGACCACGCGGAAGCTGGCGATGACTCCGTTCTTGACCATCACGCCGTCTTCCATCTTCTCGTGGTGCTCGCCCTTCTCGTCCTGCTTGCCGTTCTCGTCGTGCTTGCCGTTCTCGTGGTGCTCGCGCTCCTCGCAGTTCTCGTTCTCGTTCCCGTTCTTCTTCTCGTCCTCGTCCTTGATCCTCGGGCATACGCCGTCGGCGGAGCTCCAGGCGCCGACGGTGGCGATGGGGGCGCCGTTGTCGCAGACGGCTCCGCGGAAGACCTCGACGCGCTTGTGGCTCTCGTTGCGGATGTTGAGGGTCCTGGCGCCCAGGCCGCTGACGACAGTGATGCAGTCGCCGGGGTGGGCGGAGTAGGACCGCTCGTTGATCTCGATCCGGCCTCTGTCCTCGTGGCGGCGGCCTTCCTCGCGCCGCTCGCCCCGGCCTTCGTTGCCCTTTCCTTCGTTGCCCTTGCCCTGTCCTTCGTTGTTGTTGGCCTTATTCTGTCCGGAGTCGCCGCCGAAGGGCGCTGCCGAGGCGGCGGCCGGGACCGCTTGGGGCGCCGGGGCGGAGGCTGCCGAGGCGTAGGTGATGCCGGTCACGGCGAGCGCCGCGGCGGCCGAGACACCTGCGGTCACCATGGTGGAACGAGCGAGCTTCATATCACCTCTCCTGTCTGTATATCTCCGAGACGTCGGCTCGTGAGCCGACTGCGACCAAAAGTACTCACAGCTGTCATATCGGGTCATCTTGAAAGCTGTGCGACAGGGGCCGACCGGGGTATATACGGCCTTGCCTGGTGCTCCATCAGAATGTGAAGCGACTCGAAGACCAGGCAGATTGAATGACCATTAGCCCTCCCGGATGAACTGGTGACGTCTGCTCACCCTCTGTCGGCTGCGTGTCGCTACGCACGCCGTGACTGATCTGTGTTAGGCGGACGGCTGCGCCAAAGCCTGCTCGTCGTACAGCCCGGCACGAGACCGCAGCATCGCGGTGAGCCGGCTGGCCACGTACGTCATAAGCGGCTGGGGCGCCGGCCGGTCATGGAGACTGCCGGGGTGCCGCACGAGCTGATCCGCTGGCCCCCTGGCGCAGCGATCAGATCGCGGCCTGCCTGGAGGACCTGGAGCACGAGTACGTCACCGCCGTCGACGACGGCGAGCCGCGGTTCCTGGTCTCCGAGCGAGCCCGGGTGGGCTTCCTGGCGGGTCCGCAGGGGCGCTGGGTGACGGGCCAGATCATCGATGTCTCCGGCGCGGTACCTACCTCGGCCCGATCATGGGCGGGTGATTCGCCGGCCGGGCGGGTGCCAGGGTGTTGGCGTCGCGAACACGACGTACACCTACGACGCGACCACGGACAACAAGCCCCGCACACACCGGACAAGACGACCGGCGCCCGCACGGCCGCCTACTCCTACGACACAAGCCCAGTGCCGCCCGCCGCCGAGAAGGTGGAAGGCCACCGAGTCGCCCCACCGCGGGTATCCCAGGGAACCTACGCCATCAGCCCCCATACACAAGTGATCATCCTGCATCCCGACGACTTGCCAGGCACGGCCCCGCACCCTGACCGCGAGCGGCGTAACGGCTGCTGCGGACCCGACGGCCCTAAACGGACCGAACCTTGTATGCCGCAGTTGCGGAGCTGAAGCGGCGACCAAGCAGTCCGACTGCTGGACCGATCATCGCGCGACAGCGGCACCAGACGTCCTGACTATCAATATCCAAAACCCGCGCTCAACCTGTCGTGCTTCGGCACGACCCAGGACATTTTCGCCGGAACATCTGCGCTTTGCCGTAGGACTCGTCGGAGGTGATGACGATGCTGTTCTTCTCGTCATGTTCGGTCAGGGCCAGGAAGAGGTGTTCGGCGCGGTGACGGTGGTTCCGTGTGGCCGAGTTCGTCGATGTACAAGAGATCAGCCCGGCGGCAGCGGGCGTTGGTCTTGTTCAGCTGCTTCTTGTCGGCGGCTTCGACCAGCTCGCTGACCGGCTTGGTGGCGACTGGCGGACGCGGTAGGCCTTCGTGGCCGTCCCGATGTTCAGGGCGATGAAGGTGTTAGGCCGCGTCCGCTCGTACCGGTGGCCGATGCTCTTCTGGTCTGTCTCAGCGGTACTGCTCGCATGGACGCGTGGCGAATCGCTGAGCCTGATCAACTGCTTGGCTGCCAGCCGTCCCGTTCTCCAGGGGCTGAGAATGCCGGTCAGCGTCTACCGGCCGTCATGGCCATCAGGCGTGACAGCACGACGTCCCCCGATGCGTTCACACCGTCGTGCTCCCACTCGTCGGTCACCCACGCGCGAGCCGACCCCACTTCTCGAACGGTGCGCAGGGACAGTTCGGCGTCGACGTACATGTCGTCGTGGTAGATGGCCGCTGCCAGCGGCACTTGGTTGGCGGCGAGCCTGGCCGGGTCGTACAACGGGGGCCACTCGGGCCACGCGGCGAGGGTCTCGGCGGCCTCGGCGAAGGGGCGCAGGGCTCTGATGTCCTCAAACATCCAGGGGTAGATCATCTCGCCGGTGAACAGCAGCGGATCAGCGTCTTCCGCGAACCGCGGATGCTCGATCGCGATGCGTTGCGCGGCCCAGTTCGTCGGCGTCGAGTCCTGGGCGAAGCACGGCTCCTGGAGGATCGTGAAGAGTGGGTTGTCCACGAACCCGGTCTGCTGCATGACCTGGAGCAGGAAGGTGTCGCTCAGTCGGCCGGCCGAGTCGAACGCCTCGTCGAGGATCCAGTGGACTCGTTCGTAACCGTCGCTCATGCCGAACGCCAGCCCGAGGGTCCGCAGTCGCCGTGATGTCAGCCTGTCACCGTCGGGAAGCAGAACGCGGCCGGTTTCGGCGAGGTCGGCGATCTGGCGGGCCTTCTCGACGTCCCCCGGGTAGCGGTCGTAGTACTCGCCGTTCTTGGCCTCGACACGGGGATAGGTGAGGCGGTAGACGTCCTCGGCCCTGGTGTTGAGGCCTGGGAGGCCGCCGGTGACATGGCAGGCGTGCAGCCCCTCGGGCGCCAGGGACAGATAGGTCAGGGTGGTGAAACCGCCGTAGCTCTGGCCGAGAGTCTCCCATGGTTCGTCGGCGCACAACTGCCGCCGGATCAGCTCGGCGTCGCGGACGATGGCGTCGGCCCGGTGCAGCGAGAGGTAGCGGGCAAGGTCCTTGCCCGAGCCGAACGTCGCGGCGAAGGCAGGTGTCACCGGAGTGCTGCGTCCGGTGCCGCGCTGGTCGAGCAGCAGTACCCGATGGGTCTGCAGCGCCCGTGCCAGCCAGCCGGGGGCGTGGCCGCTCGGCCGAGGGGATTTGCCGCCCGGTCCGCCTTGTAGGAACACCAGCCACGGCAGCCTCTCCGAGGCGCGGGGCGGGTCGACGATCTCGCGGGCGAACACTTCGATGGTCGCCCTGGCGGGATCGTCGTGGTCCAGTGGGACGGTGAAGACGTGGCCGGTCATTGCCATGCGTGGATTCATGGAGACGGTTCACCTCAGGTGGATTGGCCGAAGGCCGTGCCCGGTCGGCTTGTGATCGACCGGGCACGTCTCGCAGCGGGGGTCAGTAGGTGGTGGTGACGGTGACTCCGCTGAAGCTGGTCGCGGCGTACAGGCTGATGTACCGGTAGCCGGCCGAGGTGTTGGTGACGCTGATGCTCTCGGCGTTGCCGGAGCTGATGGACTTGGCGGTGTAGGCGGATGGGCCCGCCCACGTGGTCGGGTCGTAGTAGAGGTCCGCGTTGCCCGTGCCGCCGCTGGTGGCGACCTTCAGCGTGGTCGTTCCCGCGGGCAGGTAGATCCACAGGTAGTCGGTGTCACCGGCAGCCGCGGACTGGTTGGCTCGGTAGCAGTTCTGGCCCATGGCCTGGGCGTTGGAGTCCGTGCAGGCGGTGGCCGAGCTGCCACCGCCGCCTCGCGC
This sequence comes from Streptomyces sp. MUSC 14, assembly GCF_001866675.1. Lineage (NCBI taxonomy): Bacteria > Bacillati > Actinomycetota > Actinomycetes > Kitasatosporales > Streptomycetaceae > Streptomyces > Streptomyces sp. MUSC 14. Next base: position 10,492 of record NZ_MLYN01000053.1, on the reverse strand, counting down.
GAGGTCGGTGAGCCAAGCGTCGAAGTCGGCGTCGTAGCGGGTGCCTATGGTGGTGTTGTAGATGGCGTACGCCCCGTTGTAGTCACCGGTGCGGAACTTGGCGAGTATGGCCTGCACGTCGTCCGGGTGCTTCTCGGTCATGTAGCGAACGGCCAGGTAGCCCCACGGGTAGGTGCGGGTCTCGTCGTCGATGGTGTAGTTGTTCTGCCACAGGTCGCTGAGCTTGTACGTGTGCTTCGCGGCCTCGGCGATCGCGTCGTCGTCGGTGATACCGCGGTAGCTGTAGGAGACGTACTCGGCCTGGCCCTCGATCCACCAGACGTCCGGGACGGATATCTGGGTGCCGAAGTCGCCCTTCATGTCGTAGATGGACTGCAGAACGTGCGTGAACTCGTGGTTGAGGTTCCAGGCGTTGGCGGGGAACCCGTCGTCGGATGGCTTCTGGTAGAGGATGGAATAGGCGACGTTGTTCGGGTCCGTCGGGTTGCCGGTCAGCGTCTCGCCGCCGTTGTCGGTCGAGTTGCCGAAGATCGCCCATGAGTAGGTCGCGTAGTCGGCCTTGCTTCCGTAGATGACCATCTTCACGTTGAAGTACTCGCCCGGGATCGGCCCGTTGTCCTTCACCAGGCTGTGGTAGTAAGGCAGTTCGCCTTTGAGGCTGTTGCACACGTCACTCTGCTGCGTCGCGGTCAGCGACTGCGCCATGATGGTGAAGTTGCTGCAGCCGTACGAGATCGGCAGCGAGGCCCTCATGAGCTGCGCGGTCAGATCGCAGACGCCGTAGTACGAGCACTGCGCCGCGTCGTCGTTGTCGGCCCGGTAGGCGACGTGGACCCACAGGTTGGCGGTGGGCCCGGTGATGGACGAGGCGTCCATGAGCCCCTTGATCAGCGGGCGTATCCTGCCCTGCAGCGCCGGGATCTGGACCAGGTGCGCCAGGTCGTTGCCCGCGTTGGAGTCCAGGACGTCGTTGTCCCCGCCCAGCAGGTCGCGGTGGTTGAGCGTGAACGTGTACAGCGTGTCGGCGATACTGGGGTCGGCGGTGACCGCGGTCACGAAGTCCGGGATGCCGGGGCCGCGCCACAGCGGTGTGTAGATCGCGTTGAGTGCCCGGTCCATCGCCGGGTACGCGTCCCACGCACTGCTGTAGGCAGTGAGGTACCGCTTGTAGACGTCGAGGAGGCCGCCCTGTGTTTGCGCGCTGTCGGAGGTGACGAACGCCTGCTCCAGGATGTCGCCGTTGCCCGCGCTGACGTCGTTGGAGTGGGAGCTGTCGAAGAGCGTGGTGAACCCGGACTCGACGGCGCTGGTGAGCGTGGAGTCGTACGTGCCGACGTCGGCGGGGTGCAGCGACTGCACGTAGTAGCCGGCGCGCAGGAAGTACAGCATTTCGTGCAGGCCGCCGGAGTCGTCGCCGGTGTACGAAGCGGCCGTATCGGCGATGCCGTTGGCCACCGCGAGCATCTGCGACTCCTTGAACACCGCGTTCGCGTTCACGCCGGTCAAGTCGAACAGCGGGTTGATGCAGGTGTACCAGTCCACTGTCTTGATGTATGCCACCAGCGCGGCGCCGGTCCGGCCTGCGAAGTCCGCCGTCGTACAGGACGTCACGGCTGCTGGGGCCCTCTTGGGTTCGGTACGGCTGGTGGTCGCGGGCTTGCTGCGGGGCGACCGTGCCGGCGAAGCGACAGGCGCCACTTCGGCGGGCGCGCCCCGCAACGAGGCCGGCAGTGGCTTGGACCGCGCGGCGGGGAGTTCGGTGCTCGGGCCGGTGTCGGCACCGGATGGCTTGGCGGCCGCGGTGGTCGCCGGGGCGTGGGCCGCCGGACTCTGCCCTGGATGTGGTGCCGCGCTCGCCTGAGTGGTCAACAGGCCCAAGGCCAGGCTTCCGGCCGCCAGGCCTACGGCCAGGAATCTGGGCAGGGGTGGTCTGAGGAGCATTGCATCTCCCTCGGTGGGGGGTGGGGAGCCGCCCGAGCCCTACGGGGCGGTGCAATGCAACCTGGCACTGGAGTTGACGGGTGAGCAACGCTCTGGGGTACTGCGTTTTCACTGAAGGGTCCACAACATCAGAGATGTTGGTAAAACTTTGTCGATTGGTTCGCATAGTGGACTGTTCAGCGCGAAGCCGGATTCTCACGATCGGCTTGGTCGATACACCCGCGACACCCACGCCTGCGCGTGTGGCGACGACGCGATCAGATCACCGTAGGCCGCCGAGGCAACACTCAGGATCAGGTCCACCAACTGCTCGGAGAGGCTCTCGGGCCGCCAGGCCAACAGGTAGCGGCACCACAACGGCGTTCCGGCCAAAGGTTTCACCAGCACGCCGGGACTCGGCCGAGTCGTCGCCTGAACCATGGACACCCCCAGCCCATTGGCGATCATCTCCTGGAGTTGTCTCCGATCGCCGAGGTATTCGTGAACCGTGGCCGGAGTGAATCCAGCGGTATGGCAGGCGGTGTAAAATACCTCGGGCCAGCCCGCACCGTCATTCGGCGTCAGAAACCATGCCTCATCTGCCAGGTCACCCAGGACGATCTCGCTTCGGTGCCCGAGTCGATGTCCTGTCGGCAGCGCGACAAATGTGGGTTCTGTGACGATTCCCCGATGCGCTACGGCGTCGGAGTGCTGCAATTCCATGCCTGGGTAGTCCACGCCGAGCGCGATGTCCAACTCGTCCCGCTCCAGCAGTTCCACGATCTCCGAGGACGAGTAGACACTGCTGACCTTGATCGCCACGCCCGGTAGTCGCGTCTGGAGCCGCGCCACCATGCCCGGAAGGATGGGTGTGTTGGTGGCGGCCAGTCGCAGAGCCGACGGCAGAGGGACGGCATCCTTCGGGCAGTGGCGCCCGAGCACCTCCATTCGGGCCAGCACGTCCCTTGCCTGGGACAGGACGTCGACACCGAACGAGGTCGGCTCCACACCCGACGACCCGCGCGCGAACACCGGCTGACCGAAGTGCCGCTCGATCCGTTGAAGCTGCGCGCTGACCGACTGTTGCGAGTAGCCGAGGACCGCGGCGGCGCGGCTGATACTTCCCACCTCGGCGACCGCGCGCAGCAAGCGAAGGTGACGCAGTTCCAGTTCCATCTGCACTCCTCGCGTATCACGGGCAATCGCTAGGTTCTGAAGCTGAGGTGTTGCGACAGCGCATCACGGAGGGGGGCTGGGCACACGGAGTCGCCGGATGCGAAGTTCCTCGCCCTTCGCGTGGACCGCCGCTTCCAAGCGTTCCAGTTCCTTACTCAACGACCCATCGCCATCACCTGGTTATCTACTTAAAAGATAAAAGACACGACGACCATCAGCCACACGCCCACGGCACAGCCACCGAAGCGATCACCAGACCGACGGCTCTCACCCGACCGAGACAGAGGCGAGGTTGCGTCCAACTCGCCGAGGACAACCTCGCCGCGGCGAGTCCCGGTCTGCTGCACGCGATGATCAAGGCATTCGCCGACGCGCTGATGTCCGCGAGGACCAACACCTTCTGCGGTGCCGAAGCCGAGCAGACTCTCGCCTCGGTGGCCGCGATCGCCTATCTGCTGGGTGTCTCCACTCGCCGGGTTGAGAAGCTCGCCGAGCCCCTCGACGTAACTCAGCTGTTGAAGTCCCAGGTCGGTGCGATGTCCCGGCACATGGACGAGCAGATCGCCGCGCTCCGCAACCGCCCCCTGGATGCCGGGACGTATGCGTTCGTCCGCGTGGACGCGCTGACCCGGAAGGTCTGAGAGGGCGGGCGTACCCACTAGGCCGGAAACTTGCTGAGTCAGGTCCCCAAGTCGGCCCAGCCATGGGCGGCCACCCTGCTGCGAGCCGCCTTCGGACAACCCGACGCCGACGCCGTTCAGGCCCGGATGCGACACGTCCTGGACGCGCTGGAAGCCAAGTTCCCAAGGTCGCAGGCCACACGGACGCCGCCCAGCACGACCTGCTGGCCTTGACCGCCTTCGCACGCGAGATCTGGTCCAACAACCTGTAGGTACGAAACCTACGAGACCGCTCTGCCTGCCGAACTCACCGCACAGCCTGAAAAGGAGACCGCCGAGTGGCCGTCAATACACGACTTCAGCGCACGGCCGCGCTCGGTGCCAGCGTCCAGCTGACCGGCTACACCCAAGACGATCAGCGCGAGACGCACGCCCATGCTCCCGAGGATCACGCCCAGGCTGAGCAGGTCCGAGAACGTGCCATAGACATTCCCCGGCACCGAGGTCGTGTCGGCTCGGAGCGAAGACGACCGTGACTTTGTCACCCACTGTCGGCGGGTCGAACTGGAACCATTGGTCCTTGAGGGTGAGCGGGCGTGGGCCGGAGCGGTAGGGTACCTCGACCTGGACGTCGGCTGCGTACGTCACCTTGTGGTTCCTACTGACCTCGACCTGTCGCGGTGTCCTGAGCACCTTTGAGATGGGAAGGTCGTGCTCGCCGCCACCGGCCCGCTGCATTCCGGCCCTCCAGCGGGCGTCGTCGCCGTGCGGTCCGAGAGCCGCCGCCGCGTCCGTGCACAGCAGGCCCAGGGCCAGCGCGAGTACCGCTCCGACGAGGCGGGCGTCGCGGCGCCGGGGCGGGCGAGGCTGATGGCGGTGGCCAGTGACGCCAGGATCCACAGCAGAGTGCAGCTGGCTGCTTCGGCGACGGCCCACGCCGGCCGGCCGTACCCCGTTGGGAAGCCGGCCACGGGCTCGGGCAAAAGCAGGAGGCAGGCTTGGAGTCCGGTGAGGACAGCGAGCCGGCCGAAGAGTGTGGTCAGGTGTCGGCCGCGCTCACCTCGCGGCCTTGGGAACCCAGCGAGTCACGAGACAAGTCTGCCATCCGCAACCACGTTGCAGACCCGCCCTGGCACGCTGTACGGCCATCGCGAATCCCCATCCCTCGTGGCTCATTGCAGATCTTGGAGGAGGCTATGCGCGCGAGGTCAGCGCGATTGCCTCGGCGGGTGATCCGCCTGGCTGCGGGCGGATGGCGCCCGTCCGCTGTGGTTCCGTTTCCTGCCTGGCCGGGCAGGCCAAGGGGGCTGAGTTGTCGGGATCATCCGACTGGTGACTGGATGTAGTCTTCCAGGCGCGCTACGGTGAATCCCTGCTCCTGGATGCGCCTGAGCAGGTTGGCGAACATCTGTGTCATCGTGGCACCTTTGAGTTCGCTGGGCCCGCGGAAGTGGGCCAGGATGATGTCACCGTCATGCAGCCTTTTGTCTCCTGCCTGGTACTGCATGTTGCGGATCTGCATGGATTCTCGCCACCACACGATCGCACGCGGTCCGCACTCACCCACCGCGATTTTGGTGTTGTTGTTGTACGCGCCGTACGGCGGGCGGAACAGCAGCGGTGCGGTGCCGTATTCCTTGGTGAGGATCTTCTGGTCACCGCACACCTCTTCCTTCTGGCGGGCCAGGGGGATGGTGCTCATGGCGGGGTGGTGCAAGGTGTGGTTCTGGATGTGGTTGCCGAGCGCCTGCAGGGGTCTGAAGTACGCGTAGTCCGGCTTGATGGCGTCGTTCATCAAGAACATGGTGATCGGGATCTTCAGATCCCGCATCATCTCGACGAACTTCGGATCCTTCTCCTGTCCGTCGTCCACGGTGATGAAGACGACCTTCTGCGAGGTCGGGAGGTGGGTGAGGACCGGAACGGCTCCGGTGGCGGAGAGTTTCACCGGCTTGTCGGCCGGCGGCTGCGGAGGGGCCGGCAGCGGGGTCAGGCCCCACTTGTGCCAGAGCGCGGTGTCACGAGCGCCGGCCGCGGTGCTGGCGGCGCCGCTCGGCGAGGCAGAGGTGGCAGCGGCATGGCTGGTTGCGCTGCCGCTGCTCGAGCTGCACCCGCCGACCGCCAGGACTGCTGCGACCGTTCCCGTCACCGGCCGGTACCACCGGCCCCGACCCGTATACCGCTTCATTGCGCCGACCCCAGTTGTCGTATGACCATGATCCACTGAGGATTTAACCTGATCACGTATAAAAGCCGACAATAGCCAGGTGTGAATTCAGTACGCAGTGCGGAGCTGGAGTCGGTGGGACGGTGAGCCTGACCGTCATGTGAACCGTCGGTTCTGCCCGGATGGCGTCGTGGCCGGGGACCGAGATCACGCCTTCTGCGGGAGGGCCAGGCGGTACGCATCCTGCCAATCCGCGGTGGCCGCCAGGAACAGCGGCGGCTGCTGCGGGCACACCTTCGCCACCCGCCGGTGCAGTTCGCCAGCCGCGTGGCAGCCGTGCTGCGCACCGAGGGACTCGCCATCCCCCCACCGCGCCTCCGTCGATCTCCTGGCGACCGAGCCGCATGAACCGACGACACCGTCGGCGCGGGGCCGGGGTCACGCCGGGCACCGCCTCACCCGGAGGGAACCACAGGCCACGACGGTCGGCGTGGACCGTCATGTGCAGGTCGGCGCGGTCGAGGCTGGCCCAGTGTCCGATCCGGTCAGCGGACACGACGAGGCTCTGTTGCAGATGAGGCGCCGGACGTTTCCGGTGATCAAAGGTGACAGTGACGGCTCGAGGCTGAGTTCTTGTGGAGATCAGCGTGGGTCGCAGTCGCACTCACCGTCTCGCTCCGGACCATCACTTGTCCGGGGCAACCCGCCGTCGCGTGCCCTACCACCGCAACCTGGCATCCGGTACGCGGGATCAATCGACCTTGACCGCCTCAATCTCCAGTGCAGGCAAGGCAGTGTCGCCGATGAGCACACATCCCCCGGGCAGTTGCACCTTGCCCGCCATCCCGACCGGGACGGTCTGCCGAGTTTTGCCGGGCCGCTGAGGTGCGGCATGCCACCGCGTGCCTGAACGTCGCGACGATTGCGTCATGTGCCGGCGCACGGAGTACACGGCACCGGCCGTGGACGGGTTACGCGAGGCGGACGCGGGGGTTCTCGTCCCCGGCACGCACCTCGGCGGTTGGCTACTACGGTCCGATCACCGTCGACCTCGACAGCGACCGCGACTCGCCCGGCTCGACGAGCAAGGGCGCCGGTCTCTGCGGACGGTGGCCGTCGACGATACGGTGCGTCGCGGTGGGCACCCAGAGGGCCAGCTGCGCCACAAGGGTCCTGTCCTCCCGGCGTGCTTGACGCCGCATCGGCCGAAGTGTTTCCACAACTACGGCGTCTGCGGTGTGTCCGAGGCCCCGCTCGTCCACGCGGCGCGCAGCGCCTTCTTGTCCACCTTGCCGACCTTGGTCGTCGGCAGGTGGTGCAGCAGCACCGTCTTGCGGGGCGTGTACAACTCTCCCAACTCGGCGGTCACCGCTGCGCCGACCGCCTGCGGGTCGACGTCGGCGCCCTCGGCCGTGGCCAGGAAGACCTGTACGGCCTCCCCGTACTCCTCGTCGGGCACGCCCAGCGCCGCGGCGTTGCGTACACCGGGCAGTGTGAGCAGGAAATCCTCCAGGACCCTGGAGTAGACGTTGTCGCTGGTGCTGCCGGTGACGATGATGTCCTTGGCCCGGTCGACGAGATAGAGGTACCCCTCGGCGTCGAGGTAGCCTATGTCCCCGGTGCGCAGCCAGCCGTCGTGCAGCGCGGCCGTGGTGCGCTCCGGGTCCTCGTAGTAGCCGAGCATCACCGTCTCGCCGCGGACACACACCTCGCCGACCTGCCTGACGGGCAGCGCCGCGGTGCTGTCTTCACCACGGATCTCGATCTCGACGTCGGATATCGCGCGACCGCAACTGCGCCAGAGCTCGGGGCGGCGGGCTCCCTCCGAAGCGAGATCCTCCGCGCCGAACGCGGTGATACCGAGCGCCTCGGACTGCCCGTAGCCCTGGCTGAGCACGGGCCCGAACACCTCGACCGCCTGCTGCAACCGGCTGGGCGACGTGGCCGCGCCGCCGACAACGATCCGCCGCAGCGCGGGCAGGGCGTCCGGCTTGCAATCCGGGTGGTCGAGAACCGCGTACAGCATGGGCGGTACGAACATCGTGGCGGTGATCCGCTCCTCGCGCAGTACCGTCAGCGCCGCGCCCGCTTCGAACTCGGGCAGCACGACGAGGGCGGACCCTGTCACCAGAGCCTGGATCGAGGTGAGGTGGCCGCTGCCGTGCGTGAGCAGCGTGGAGGCGAGCACCCTGTCCGTGCCCTGGTTCATGGTCGGGAAGAACCCAGGGCGGGAGTTCGGGGCGTCCTCCGCCAGGTCCACCAGCGCGTCGTAAAGCCGGTGGCTGTGCGCGGCGAGCTTGGGGCGGCCCAGCGTTCCGCCGGTGTAGAGGACGGTGACGGCTTCGTCCGCTCCCGGGGCGGGCACGCCGGCGGGGCGCACGGCCGGGCAATCGGCCGCCAGGGCCAGCAGGTCCGTGCACCGTTGTTCACAGGGACCGAGGCTGAGCAGTACGGGGGCATGGACGCTGCGGCCGGCCGCGTCGGCGGCCCGTTGGGCGAAGAGCGGGTCGGTGACCACGGCGCGTGCCCGGGACTGCTCGACCAGGGCGGCGAGCTCGCCGGGCCCCGGCTCGGGCGGCAGGAACACGACGCGGCAGCCGATGAGATGGACGGCGAGCTGCATCAGGACGGAGTCCACGCGGTTGGCCAGGAACAGCCCCACTCCGTCGCCGGGCGCGAGCCCCTGCTCGCGCAGCGCATGCCCCAACCTGAACAGCCGCCGCCGAGCCTCCCCCCTGGTCAGCCGCTGCGTCCCCTGGACGAGCGCCTCAGCGTCCTCGTCCTTGGACCAGTGCTCCAGAATGCGGTCCATGTACGTCCGCGGCTCGGATGTTTCCCGTGCGTTAACGATCACCAACACATCAAAACACGCTGCTCACCAGCCGTGGCTTCACAGGGGCTACCTTCGGCCACAGTTCGCCAAGGCGTTCCCGCTGATGCGGATCAACGCCGTGGAGCCCGGCGACACCGCAACGGACCTGAACCGGCACGCGGGCATGCAGACCGTCGAGAAGGGCGCCGAGGTCATCGTTCGGATGGCTCAGCTGGGGCCGGACGGCCCGACCGGCGGCTACTTCGACGCAGCGGGCCGTCTGCCCTGGCAGGCGGCGAAGTCGACGACGCGGTCCACGATGCCGCTCGATGAGGGCCGCGACCTGACAACGGTTGGACAGGTTCTTCAAAACCTGGCATTTCGCGTTCCACGTCATGCCCGACCTGCCCGAGACTCTGCTAGTAGGACTCCGTTAGGTCTGTCTTGATCTTGGTGTGGTCCTGCGGGGCAGGGGTCGGTGGCAGGTGGTGCAGATGCCGGTCCAGCAGTTCAGCAGGTCCTGGAGGGTGTCGAGGATCTGGTAGAGGGTGAGTCCGCTGTGTCGGCTTTTGGGGCCAGCCGCTGCTCGGTGAGGAAGGCGTGGGCGGCGGTGACCAGGGTCGCGTGGTGGTGCCAGCCGTTCCAGGAGCGGCCTTCGAAGTGGTCCAGGCCCAGGCCGTGCTTGAGTTCTCGGTAATCGTGCTCGATGCGCCAGCGGATCTTCGCCAGGCGGACCAGTTGCGGGATCGGGGTTTCGTCGGGCAGGTCGGACAGCCAGAAGCGGGTCGGCTTGTCCTCGCCGTCGGGCCATTCGGCCAGCAACCACACCTCGGGCAAGACGCCGTCCCACCGGCCGTGCTCGGCCACCGCGGCTGCCTGGGCCAGCCGACGCGGGCGTACCCCGGCCGGCCGGACCTGCACCGCGAGGAATCGGGAGGTCATCGGACCGCGGGAGCCTTCCCGCCAGGTCACCTCCTGGAAGGCTTCCCGTCCGGCGGCCGCGGCCAGTTCCGCCACCGTCAGTGGTGGCTGCCGGTAGCGGGGAACCGGTCGGCGGCCGTTGCCGGACCAGGCTGGGGTATCAGGGACTGCGTCGTGCGGCTGGACGGTCAGATCGCCGCGGATGCCGACCACGTAGGCGTGTCCCCGCTCGGTCAGTGCGGCACGGAAGTCTGCGTTCTGGCCGTAGCCCGCATCGGCCACCACCACTGGCGGCACCAGTCCCCATCCGTCCAGTTCGTCCAGGGCGTCCAGTGCGAGGCGCCACTTCTCCCGGTGTCCGACGTCTTCCGGCACGCCGGTCTGCCGGCGCCGGACGGTGTCCTTGGCCCATTCTCGTGGCAGGAACAGGCGCCAGTTCAGCGGGCACGACGCCGTCTCGGAGACCGCGTGGACGCTGACGGCGACCTGGCAGTTGGCCTGTTTGCCCAGCGCACCGCAGTACTGGTGGGCGACGCCGACCGACATCCTGCCGTCCTTGGGGAACGACACGTCGTCGACCGCCCAGGCGTCCGGGCCGACCTGCGGCACCATCCGCTCGGCGATCCGCCGGCGCACCGGCAGTGGATCCCACGTGGACTGGTTCACGAACTGCTGCAGGTTCTGCTCATTGCCGTCCGGCAGCCGCGAGGCCATGGCCTGGATGGACTTGCGGCGACCGTCCATCATCAGTCCCCGCAGATAGCAGTCGCCCTTGGCCCGCTGATCCTTGCGCGGCACCGAGGCGAACACATCCGCCACGAATAACGCCAACGACGCCCGAACACGGTTCACTTCATGTGCGTCCACACACTCACC
>NZ_MLYN01000052.1:0-61456 GCF_001866675.1 Streptomyces sp. MUSC 14 | reverse complement strand
CACAATCGCCTCACCCACGCCAGGGCCGAACTGCTCACACACCGCGTCAAAAGCCCGCGCAAACACCGGGAACACCTCATACAACTCCCGCCCCATACCCCGACGCTGCGCACCCTGACCAGTGAAAACAAAAGCCAGACGACCCTCACGGACACTGCCCGCACCCGACAGCACCTCAAGACCCGAAAGCAACTCGTCACGGCCACCGGCAGCAACCACCGCCCGATGATCGAGCGCGGCCCGACTCGTCGCCAGGGACCACGCCACATCCGCCAAGTTCACCTCGGCATGCGCCAAGACCCACGACCGCAAACGCTCAACCTGCCCACGCAACCCGTCCTCGGTCCGCCCCGACACCACGAACGGAAGCACCCCAACGGATCCAACACGTTCAACAGGCTGTGCAGCCTCGGCTGCCGGAGCGGCATGCGGGGCCTCGCCAAGTACGACGTGGCAGTTGGTGCCGCCCATGCCGAACGAACTGACCCCGGCGATCAGCGGTCGGTCCGGGCGGCTCCACGTGCCGAACTCCCGCTGCACCCGCAGGTTGAGCCGGTCGAACGGGATTTCCGGGTTCGGGGTCTCGAAGTTCAGGCTGGCCGGGATCTGCCGGTGTTCGATGCAGAGGATCGTTTTGATCAGGCCCGCGATGCCGGCGGCGGCACCGAGGTGGCCCAGGTTGGTCTTCACCGAGCCGACGACGAGCGGCTGCTCCGCCGGGCGCCCGGCGCCGAGGGCCGTTCCCAGGGCGGTGGCCTCGACCGGGTCGCCCGCACGGGTGCCGGTGCCGTGCAGTTCCACGTATTGCAGGTCGCCGGCGTCCACGCCGGCGTGCGCGTACGCCCGGCGCAGTACGTCCTCCTGGGCCGGTGCGCTCGGGACGGTCGGATCGCTGCCTCCGCCGTGGTTGACCGCGCTGCCCCGGATGACGCAGTGCACCGTGTCGCCGTCGGCGAGCGCGTCGGCGAGCGTCTTCAGGACGACCACGCCGCCGCCCTCGCCGGGCACGTACCCGTTGGCACGGGCGTCGAAGGTGAAGCAGCGGCCGTCCGGCGACAGCGGACCCCATCGGTCGGCGATGACCGTGGACTCCGACGCCAGGTTGAGGCTGACGCCGCCGGCCATGGCGATGTCGCACTCCCCCGCGCGCAGGCTCTGGCAGGCGAGGTGCACGGCCACGAGGGAGGAGGACTGGGCGCTGTCGACGCTGATGCTGGGGCCGTGCGCGCCGAGGAAGTGGGAGAGCCTGTTGGCGAGGAAGGCCCGCTTGGTGCCGGCCATCGTGTGCCGGGTGGCGGCGTCGGTGCCGTTGCGGTGCACAAGGTGTGCGTAGTCGTCGGAGAAGCCGCCGGCGAACACTCCGAGTCCGGTGCCGCGCAGTGTCTCCGGCACGATCCCGGCGTGTTCGAGGGCCTCCCAGCCGAGTTCGAGCATGAGGCGCTGCTGCGGGTCGACGGCAGCGGCTTCCCGCGGCGACATGCCGAAGAAGGCCGGGTCGAAGGTGTCCACGTCGTCGAGGAAGCCGCCCCAAGCCGGTGTGCTCGCCGTTGCGGGCGGACGGCGCCCGTCCGGTGCCGGGCGGATCGCGTGCCGGCCGTCGCGCAGCAGGTGCCAGAACGGTTCCGGGCCCGGCGCCATGGGGAACCGGCAGGACAGGCCGATCACCGCGACCGGGCGGCCGGGGTCATCCGTGGGAATCGGCTCCTGCTCGGTCATCTGTGCTCCACCTTCCGAGGCGTGTCCGCCGGGGCGGACGCGGGCTTTCGAAGGGATTCGTCCTGCCAGATCACAGTGCTTGATCGGCACGGAGCCGGGACACCCCCTAAGCCCCCTAGCCGGTCGATGGTGAAGGCCGCCTTGTCGAAGCCCGAACCTGCACTCGTCTGGCTGCTGTTGTCGGCGACGACCGGGCCGGGCAGCGTGGTGCCGTGCACATGCTGGGCCCGGTCGCCGTGTGCCTAGGAGGTGCAGCCGGAATCGGCGTGGCCGGCGCATTCGTGGCGTCGATGCGCGGCCGGCCCCACGGCCTTGAGCCAGCCTGCCACGACCTTGGCCGGGCCTCCCACGGCCTTGGGCCGGCCTCCCTCGGCCAGTCCGGCATCACTCGCAGCAGCCGGTCGGCGGCGCCGTCCTGTTCGGCCGGCCGGGCCCGCGATGCGCGTCGGGCAAGTGGTCGGATCCAGGGTCCCGGAGAGCTGAAGGCCGTTTGCGTATGTTCAGGCGGTCCTGGTGCGGAGTGTCACGCGTCTGCGGCACTCTTGTCGAGCACGAAGTCGTGGGTGACCCGCAGCGTGCCGGTCGCGTCGGGCCTCGGGGCGAGGATCAGCTCGGGCTTGGTGGCCTGAGCGACGTCGCTGTTCAGCCACTGGCCGCCGGCGAAGTAGAGCTGGGTGGTGATGGTGCGGAAGCCGGACGCGTTGATGATCAGGTGCAGGTGCGCGGGTCGCCAGGCGTGCCAGTCCGCGGCGTTGATGAGGGCGCCCGTGGGGCCGTCGACGGGAATCTGGTAGGGCGCGGGGCGCACGGTGGTGATGGCGAACCGGCCCTCGTCGTCGGCGGTGACGACGCCGCGCAGATTGCCCTCCGGGATGCCCGGGGCGAAGCCGGAGTAGAAGCCGTCGTCGTCGGCCTGCCAGACGTCCAGTACCGCGCCGGGCACCGGACTGCCGGTCAGGTCGCGCACCTGGCCCTCGAAGACGAGCGGGGTGCCCTTCTCGTCGGGGCGCATCGGCAGCGTCGCCGTGGCGGGCAGCGTCTTCTGGCCGGGCAGGTAGTACGGGCCGAGGATGCTGCCCTTCGAGCCCTCGCGGCGAGCGTTGTGCATGTCCTCGACGACATACTCGACGAAGACGTCCAGGAACAGCGGCCACTCCCCGGCCTCGCCGAGGTCGATCAGCCACTGCTTGGCGGCCTGGTACTCGGAATAGGTCATGTTGTGGTCGCGCAGTGCCTGCCGCACCCGATCGAGCACGTCCCCGGCGAACGCACTGACCCGCTCTGCCGAGACGCCGGGCCGGCCGTCGGCCGTGCGCTCGCGGAAGGCCTTTGTCGCGGCGGTGCCGGCGGCGGAGGTCGTGGTTTGGGTACGAACCATGGAGGACTCCTTCGGGAAATCGCCGACTCGCGGACGGCGGTGAAGGGTCCGGTGGGCCGGCCGAATGTTCTTCGCGCCCGACGCTACTGCCGGCCGGTCGGCTCGTACGGATTCTTAGGGGGGTGCTAGGGGGCTTCGGGTAGCCCCTGCCCTGCGACAGGAACAGCCGGATGGGCCATCGAATCGATGACCCATCCGGCATCCGGGGGGTGTTGCGGCCTGTGCTGCGGTCTGTGTGGTGTCCGGTCTCGCCGTGCGGGGTCTATGCCGGGTCCGGGGCGTCGCCCTGGGCTCCGGCGCCGGCCTCCTGCTTGGCGCGGGCCTGGAGCCCGGACATCATCGACAGCGGAACCGACTTCAGCCAGAAGACCAGGATGAACGCGACCACCATGACGAACCCGCAGATCAGGAACGAGTAGTCGATGGCCTGCGAGAAGCCGAGCAGGAGCGGCTTGGCGATGCGCGGGTCGAGGTGGGCGAGGAACGACGTGTCATTCAGGGACAGTTGGCCCTTCCCGTTCACGAAGGCGTCGATCACCGCCTTGTTGGCCGGGTTCGCCTGCACCTGCCGGTCGTGCATCGCCGCGATGAACTCGGGTGTGGTGCGTGCATTCTGATAGGCCGTCACGGCCTTGCCCACCACGACGTTGAACGTGATGGACAGCAGCGTGGCGGAGCCGATCGTGCCGCCCATCTGCTGGGAGAACCGGGTGGTGCCGGTGGCCACGCCGATCTCCTGCGGAGGCACCACATTCTGTACGGCCAGCATCAGCGGTTGCAGACACATGCCGAAGCCCAGGCCCATCAGGATCATGATGAGGATGAGCACCGTCATCGAGGTGTCCGGCTTGACGGTGGCGAACAGGAACATGGCGACCATGGAAAGGCCGAAGCCGATCACGGTGACCGCCTTGTAGCGGCCGAGCTTCGCCATCGTGCGGCCGGCGCCGATCGAGCCGGCCATCGTGGCCAGCATCCACGGCACCAGCAGCAGGCCGGACTGGGTGGGGCTCTTGCCCAGGACGATCTGGAGGTAGAGCGGCGGCAGCAGGAAGCCGCCGAAGCTGCCGAAGCCGAGGACGAAGTTCAACACGTTGCTGACGCTGACCACCCCGTTCCGGAACAGCCGCATCGGGATCAGCGCGTTCATGCCCATCCGGATCTCGATCAGCACGAAGGCGATCAGGCCGACGACCGCGAGGGCGAACAGCGAAAGCGAACGGGCCGAGGTCCAGCCCCAGCCGCTGCCCTGTTCGGCGACGACCAGGATGGGCACCACGCCGATGATCAGGGTGAGGACGCCCCAGATGTCGATCTTGCGCTCCACGCGCTGGTGCGGGACGTTCAGCGCCTTCACGACGATGGCGAGGGCGGCCAGGCCCAGCGGGATGTTGACGAGGAAGATCCAGCGCCAGCCTGCCACGCCGAGGAACGAGTGCAGTCCGGCGAACGCGCCGCCGATCGGCGGGCCGATCACGCTGGCCACACCGAACACACTGAAGATGTATCCGGTGTATTTGCCGCGCTCGCGGGGCGACACGATGTCGCTGAGGATGACCATCGGCAGCGACATGACACCGCCGGCGCCGATGCCCTGCAGGGCGCGGAAGGCGGACAGTTCCCACAACGACTGCGCCGCGGTGGAGGCCAGCGAGCCGACCAGGAAGATCACGATGGCGGCGACGTAGAGGGGCTTGCGCCCGTACATGTCGGACAGTTTGCCGTACAGCGCCATCGAGATCGTCGACGTGACCAGGAACGACGTGGTCACCCAGGCCTGCTCGGCCTGGCCGTGCAGTTGGTCGGCGATGGTGCGCAGGGCCGTGACGACGACCGTCTGATCGAGCGCACCGAGCAACAGGCCCACGATCATGGCGCACAGCAGAAGCACGAATGCCCGCGGGGTCATCCCGGTCGGGCCGATGGTCTGTGCCTCCGTGGAGGCGGTCTGCGACATTTGCTCTCCTTTTGCTTGCCCGCCCTGCGGGGCACCGCGCAACCGGGCCTGGGTCATGCGGACGAGACCGGCAGGTGAGGAAACAGGCCGAAGATGTAAAGTGGGGACTGTCCCCGGAGAACGGTATCGGGGACAGTCCCCGTTTGCAACGCCGGAGGTGCCATGCCACGCAGGAGCGCAGCGAGCGAGGGGCAGGAACGCTCTGCGCGGCGGGTCGACGCCCGCCGCAACCGGGAGAAACTCCTGGCCGCCGCGGACGAGGTGCTGACCGCCCACGGGCCCTACGCACCGCTGGACGAGATCGCGAAGCGGGCGGGGGTCGGCAACGCCACGCTGTACCGCCACTTCCCCACCCGGCAGGCGCTGTTGGAGGCGATCTACTGGACCGAAGTGGAGGCCCTTCAGGCGGCCGGCAAGGAGCTGGAGGAGGCGAGCGACCCCGCCGAGGCCCTGGTCTCGTGGCTGCGCGCGTTCATCCGCCACGCCACCGCCAAGCGCGGCCTGGCGAGCGCCCTGGTGGCCGTGGTCGATGACGACGACTCTCCCCTGCTGGCCGCCTGCCACGACGCGATCCGCTCGGCAGGCCGGCCGCTGTTCGAGCGGGCGCAGCGGGCCGGCGCCATCCGGCCCGACATCACCCTCGACGAGCTGCTCATCCTGGTCACCGGCATCACGCTGGCCTTCAAGCGCGGCGACATCCTCGACAGCAGCACCCGGATGCTCACCTTCCTGATGGAAGGCGTACGCCAGGAGAAGTGACGGCTCACATCTCGACGGGGCCCGGGAAGGCCAGCTCGGGTCCCAGCCGGGACTGCAGGTGCTGGCGGGAGACGATGCCCAGCTTGCGGTAGATCCGGGTCAGGTGCTGCTCCACCGTGCTGGCGGTGACGTAGAGCTTGCCGGCGATCTCACGGTTGGTGTGCCCCTTCGCCGCGAGCTCGGCGACCCGCCGCTCCGCGTCGCTGAGCATGTCGGCCGCGGTGTCCTGCATGGCGTTCGGCACGGCCTCCGACGTCACGGCCCGTTCGGCATGGCAGGACTGCGCGATGCTGTTGGCCTTGCGCGCAACCGACCGGGCGCGGCCGGTCTGGCCCAGCTGGGTGTAGACATGGTGCAGGGCGGTCAACGCGCTCACCAGCTCGAACCTGTCACCACTGCGGTGCAGGACGTCCACCGCCTCACGCAGCACCGGCGGCCGGAGGCGCAGCTCGCGCGTCGCAGCCAGCACCCCGAGCGTACGTCCTCGCGCCCGCAGGTGGCCGGGCCGCATCCGGCGCAGCTGATCCTGCGCGTAGCGCGCGGCGGCGTCGCGGTCACCGAGCTGCAGGTAGGCCGCGGCGAGCTCGGCGCGCCACGGCAGTATCCCGGCCAGCTCCAGACCCCACTGCTCCAGCAGGTCGCCGACGGCCCGGAAGTCGTCCACGGCGGCCTCCGGTAACCCGCACTCGATGTAGTAGCGGCCTCGCGCGAGCAGGTAGAACAGGCCGGACGGCGTCTCGAACATCACGTCGGGCACGCGCAGGGTGAGCGTACGAGCGGCCTCGTCGTGCTTGCCCAGCAGCGTCTGTGCCGTCAGCAAGGTGCTCACCGGGAAGCCCGCGAGCACCCCCCACTCGGCGACGGGGACGAGCTCCAGCGCGGTGAACGCGTGCGTCTCCGCGGCGTCGAGGGAACCCCGGTGCAGGGCTATCTCGGCGGCCACGCCGCAGAACCACGCGTGCCGGGTGGGCGCCTGCTCGGTGAGGCAGGACTGCATCAGCGCCTGGCAGCGCTGCTCGGCCTCGTCCAGCCGGCCGGCGTGGAGCAGCGTATGAAGCGCGAGGACCAGCGGGAGCAGGCTCACGTCGTTCAGCGGCTGGTACCGGAGCACCTGGTCGGCGTGGACCAGGCTCTCTTTGGTGGGCCACTCGCCGAGGGTGTTCTTGAAGTGGTCGAGCATACGGTGCCCGATGCTGACGGCGGGCGTGGCCGACGAGCCGGTCTCCACGGCCTCGGTGTCCGCGCCCCGGAAGATGCCCGGGTACATGACGGTCAGCCAGATCCGGAGCATCTCGAACTCCCCGGTGGACCGGGAGCCGGGCAGCGACGTGGCGGCGACCCGCGAGAGCGCGGCGCCCGCGTCCGCCACCCGGCCCTGGATCGCCAAGAACATGATCGTCATCACCGCGTCCCCGCCCCCCAGGCGGCCGTTGAGCACCGCCTCGGTCAGCTCGGGGAGATGACTGGCCGAGCAGGCCGGGTTGACCCGCCACTCCGCCCGCAGCAACGAGGCCAGGATCCTGACCCGCCGCCGCTCGTCGCCGTCCACCTGGTAGGCCAGCCGCAGCAGTTCGATCGCCCGCCTCACGCGGCGCTCGGCCAGCGCCTGTTCGGCCCCCTCGACCAGGATCGGCACCGCCCGGGCATCGTCGAGGCGGCCGGAGGCCAGCAGGTGCCGCGCGATGCTGAGCGTGTCCGCGCCGTTCGCCTTCAGAAGCTCGACGGCACGCCAGTGCAGTTCGGCCCGTTCGGCAGCGGACAGGGCGTTCAGCACGGTGGTGGCGAACGCCCGGTGCCGCATCCGGCCGGCGTTCACCAGGCCGATCCGGGCGAGCACATCCGTGGCCGCGGCGACCCGGTCCGGCGCGACGCCCGTGAGCCGGACCAGCGCGGGCCGCGAGGAATCGTCGATCACCGCGATGCCGGCCGCGACCCGCACCGTCACCGGGTCGCACCGGTGCAGCACGATCAGCACCGCCCGTTCGACCTCGTCCCCGGCGACCGGGATGACGGCGGGGGCGTCGCGGCTGTCCCGGCGGGCCGCCCGGGTGTCCCCCGCGAAGGCACGGACCAGCAGCGGGTTGCCGCCGGTGAACGCGTGCACGTTGGCCGCCAGGGCCACCGCCGCGGTCTCGTCCAGACGCTCGGCCAGCAACTCGGTGACCCCGGCAGGGGACAGCGCGGTCAGCTCCAGGCGCCGGCAGTGGGCCTGTGGGTAGAGGTCGGTGTAGAGCAGCCGATGGTTGGCCGGGGTCGTCTCGATGTCGTCACGCCAGCCGAGGACGATCAGGAGCCGGGCCGCCCCGGCCCGGCGGGTGAGGTAGACGAGCCACTGCTGGGAGAACGCGTCCAGGTGCTGCGCGTCGTCGATGGCGATCACCACGGGGCGCTGCTCGGCCAGTTGCAGGACGGGTGCCGCCAGCCCGTCGAGCACCCGGGAGCGGCTCACTCCGTCCGTCGCCGCGTCGGCGAGCATCCGGTGGTCGAGGAGTTGGCCGACGGCGGCCGCCGTACCGCCGTCGAAGGTCTCGCCGGCGAGCAACTGGCGCACAATGCCCAGGGAGAGAGCCCTTTCGGTCGGCGCCCCGCTGGCTCGCAGCAGCCGTGCTCCGACGGCGCGGACCCGGCAGGCGAAATTGTCGATCAGGGCCGTCTTCCCGTTCGCCGCGGCGCCATGGACCACGACGACGCGCACTCCCACAGAAATCGATTCGTCAAATGCAGCATTTAATTCAGCAAATTCTGCTTCACGCTCGATCATGAGAACTGACCTCACCTTCTTCGGACGCGATCAGATACCCGGGCATGGAATGCAGCTCTTCGAGACGCTGGTTCTCTCGGTTCCTGAAGTCGAAGGCGTTCCGGGCTTCGAGCTTGATGAGGTGATGGTTACCGGGCCGCGTCGCGCGGGTCACTCGGAAACGTACGGGACGCTCTGCGGTGACCACATCCGTCACCGAACCCGCCCTCACGCGGCGCCGCCAAGGAGTCGAGCCGCCGTTTCGCCGAGGAAGGGACCACGGTTGACCGTGACCGAGGAACCTGCTTCATCAGACAGTCCTTGTGGTGGTGGCCGGTCGGACCTGGTACGTATCGGGCCGGAGCGGAACCCGGGCCGCTTGTATCCGTCGCAGCGTAGGCAGGCCGGCGCGGTACACGCTTGAACCACAGCGTCATCCGTGTGGAATATAAGCGCCACCAGAAAGCGCCGGAGAAATAAATGTAGGTGAATGACCAAAGTACCACCCGGCGCAGGTCAGGGACCTGGCACGGATGACTACACTGCGGCGACGCCAGCGGCACCCCCGGGTGAAACCGGCCGCAGGCTCCGCACCGTCACCGTCCGTAGAAGCAGATACGTTCATGCCACCGTCCCCCGAATCCACGAACGACGGGTCGCCTGCCATTGACGAAGACGCGATGTGCGACGGGAGTACTTCATGGGTGCCGATCACAGGGCAAGGGCGGTCGAGTGGTGCCGAAGCCGTCGATTACCCGATCCAGGGCAGTGCTGCCTCGGCCGAAGCGGATCCTGTCACTACGACACCGGTGACACCCTCGGCACACCGGGAGCCGTGGAAGCCGGCGGCACGGTGCTGAACGGTGCCGCGGGGGTGCCGGACGGCTCGCGTGGGGCGTTCTCCCTGGACTCCACCGTCCCCGGCGCGGTACCGCGAGGTTACGACGCCTTCCGTGACGCGTGGGAGACGCAGGTCGGCGCTGCCTTCCCGCTGCCGAACTTCACTCCGGACACGACCGCCGACCTCCGGGCCAGGACCCGCGTCGCCAGACTGTGTGACGTGGCGATCACCGATATCCACATCGCGTCCACCCTCCGGACCGCGGCCCCTGCGGGAGGGTGCGACGAACAGGTGTGGCTGCATGTGGTGCGGCGCGGCGCATGGATGCTGGGTGGGCCCGAGCGCAGCGAACAGACCGTACCGGCCGGGCAGTTCCTCCTCCGGCACGTCGGCCGGCCGTTTCACTTCGAGGCGGTGCCGCACACCACTGCGGAGCTCCTCGTCCTTCCCCCCGAGCCGCTCGCGCCGCTGCTCGGGAACCGGAGCATCGCCGGACCGGCGGACACCGCTGAAGTACGCCTCCTGACGGCCCATGCGAACATGGTCCACGCCACCATCGCCGACCTCGATCCGGCCGGCGTCCACGCTGCCCACAGCACCCTGATCGAACTGGCCAAAGCGGTGGCCTGGCGGCGTTTCGACGATGCGGAGCCCCTGCTGGTCCCGGCACTCGCCCAGGCGGCGAAAGAACTCTCCGACCGCCATCTCGCCGACCCCGAGCTCACCCCCAGGATGCTGGCGCGCGAACTCAAGGTCTCCGTCCGCACCCTCCAGCGGGCCTTCGCCACATCGGGAGAGTCACCGACCGCCTACATCCGCCGCCGGCGGCTGGAAGAGGCCAGGCGCGCTCTCACCGCGCAGTCCGGCCGGCTGAGCGTCTCGGAACTCGCCGCCCACTGGCAGTTCGCGGACACCAGCCACTTCACCCGGGCCTTCAAGAAGCACTACGGCCAGACACCCACCGAGTACGCGCACGCGCACAGGCCGGCCTGAACTTCCTGCGACTGTTCGGCCAACTGCGCAGCGCGCATGCCCCGTTCAGCAGTGTGACGCCGTCACGGCGCTTCGGACGGCGGCACCGGCCCGGAACGCCGCGACCGCCAGGGCGCACCCGGCATGACGACAGCCACTCAGTCGAATTCCCGCACGGGGCGCCGCCTGGTCACCGCCTCCCGTACGGTGGCGTAGCCGAGATAGCCGAGCCGGCCCACCGGGCCGAAGCGCTCCGCCCGTACGATGCCGTCCTCGATCATCGCGTCGTCGATGTGTACGTGCACGACGTGGCCGATGACGACGCTGTTCCGGTTCGGTCTGCCGTCCACGCCGGGCAGTTCGATGGTGCGCAGGTAGCGGCATTCGAGGCTTGCCCTGGCCGCCGCCACGGACGGCGGGGCCACCTTCTTGGACGGCCGCATCGCGACCCCCACCGTCTCCGGCTCGCTGACATGGTGCGGAAACGGCTCGGAGCAGGCCACCGCCAGATCGACGAGGTCCTCGGTGACCAGGTTGCAGACGAATTCCCCGGTCTCCTCCGCGTTCATCTGGCTGTCCTTGCGGCCGGCCGAGGAGAACATCACGTACGCCGGGTGCTCCGCGATCAGGTTGAAGTAGCTGTACGGGGCGAGGTTCACCACCCCGAACTGGTCCTGGGTGGACATCCAGCCGATCGGCCGGGGCACGATCAGCGCCTTCAGGGGGTCGTGCGGCAGCCCGTGGTCGCGCAGGTCGGGGTCGTAGTCCACGTCACCACGCCACGGGAATGTGCCGGTAGCCGCGAACCGCCGTACCGGACGTGATCGTCAGCTCGCCCGGATCGACGGCCAGTCGCAGTGCCGGAACCATCTCCACCAGTTTGGCGAACACGGTCTGCACCTGTACCCGGGCGAGGTGTGCGCCGAGGCAGTGGTGGATGCCGTGGCCGAAGGCCAGGTGCTGGTTCGCGCCCCGGTTCAGGTCGAACGCGTGCGGGCAGGCGAACTTGGCCTCGTCCAGGTTCGCCTGCGCCGTGTCCACCCAGATGATGGTGTCCGACGGGATGGTGTGACCGCCCAGCTCGACCGCGCGGGTGGTGTAGCGCGGCACACCGGGCAGCCCGTCACCGGCGACCGGCTCGATCCGCAGCAGTTCCTCGACCGTGGCCGGGATCAGGCCGGGGTCGGCCACCGTCCGTTCCCAGTGCTCGGGGCGGCTGAGCAGCCAGACCACACCGACGCCTATCTGGTTGACCGTGGTCTCCAGACCGGCCAGCAGGATCACCTGGGCCAGCCCCTGCAACTCCGACGTGGTCAGCGCGTCGTCCGTGTCGCGCTTGTGGATGAGCTCGCTGAGCAGGCTGTCCTCCGGCTCCCGCTGGCGCAGCGCGATCAGCTCCGTGAAATATTCCTCCATGGCGTTCTTCGCGGCACGTACGGTGTCGAGGTCGGCGGTGTCCGCGGTCTGGACGAGCGTGTCGGACCAGCCGCGGAACGCCGGGACGTCGCTCTCCGGCACGCCGAGCAGCCGGCAGATGATCGTGCTGGGGAGCGGCAACGCCAGCGCTGGGTAGAGGTCGGCGCCCGGGCCCGCGTCCAGCATCTTCTGGATCAGCTCGGTGGCCAGCTTCTCCATGCCCGGGCGCATCGACTCGACCCGGCGCGCGGTGAAGGCGTTCGAGACCAGCCGCCGGATCCGGGTGTGGATCGGCGGGTCGGACGCCAGGGTCTGCGTCGGGGTGCCGTCCGGCTCCGTCCGGGGCACCTGGCCCACGGCCAGGAACTTCGACCGGAACACCGCGTTGGCGAAGGTGTCGGAGTCACCGAAGACCCGCAGTGCGAGGTCGTAGCCGGTGATCACCCAGGTCTTGCCCATGGGTGAGTCGACGGCCCGGATGCCCGGGCCGCCGGTCTGGGCGGTGCCCTCCATGTCGGAATACCTCTCTCGTCGGTTTCAGTAGATGCCCTCGGGGGTCGCACGCAACCGGTGCAGCGGCTGCACGTTCGCGACGCCGTCGGTCGGCCATGACCCCTGTGTGTCGAAGCGGACGGCCTGGTCCCGCTCGAGGATGTTGGGCAGGAAGAGGTCTTCGTGCAGCGCGGTCATCCGCACCTGGCCGACCTCGCCGTACGGCACCACGCGGCGCCAGTCGCGGATGTCCACCACGTCGTGGTTGACCTGCGGGTAGTTCGGGACGCACGGCATCAGGTCGCCGTCGTCGCGGGCGGGCAGGCCGCCGCTGTTGCCCAGCGTGTTGCCGTACTGGTACTGCACGAGACCGCCGTCGAGCGCGGCGACGAACCCGCGGTACATGTCCGGGGTGATGTGTGTGCCGGTCAGTGTCACCCCGTCGAGTTCGGCGACCAGGTCGGGCCGCTTGCCGATCAGGAACTGCAACAGCGCCGCTGTGGTGGACAGGTAGTCGACGTGGAAGGTGCCGAGCACGTCGGCGATCTGCTCGATGAGGTGGTCGGTGTACTCGGCGGCGTCGCCCGCTCGGCCTGCCCGGGTCATCCGCTTCACCCAGCGCGGGTCCATGTCGATGGTGTAGACGACCGAGGCGAAGTGGTCCGCGAGCTCGTAGGCGCTGTGGCCGAACAGGTGCGGCCCGCTCGGGCCGGCGTGCAACCAGGCCCGGTCGGCGGCGAAGCCACCGCTCTCCCACAACCGGCGGCGGTAGGCGGCTCGGTGGTCGAGCATGTTCTTGGTGTGGAAGACCCGGCAGGGCGAGCCGGTGGTTCCGCCGGTCTCCCAGATCTTGCCGCGCAGCGGCCGGGGCACCGACTGCGGCACCATCTGCGCGGGGTCCTGGCTGCGCAGTACCTCCAGCGGGAACGGCCCGAAGGCGACCAACCCGTCGTACCCGGTGATCTCCAGCGGGTCGAAGGACAGCTCGGGCAGCCGGCTGAGCCAGTAGGGGCTGCCGCTCTGCGGGTCGAAGTGCCGGCGCAGCACATAGCGGGTCCACTCGTCGCGGTCCCGTGCCAGCCAGTCGTCCACGGCCTTGCCGTAATCGATCACCGGAAGTCCACTCCCAGCTCGAACATCGTCGACATCGCCTCCTCCAGGTCGTCGGGGGTCTGCACCTGGACCACCGGGAACGGGTACCGGTTCATCTCCGGTGCCGTGCCGGAGGCGAGGGTGATCCCCAACCGCGCGCCGAACTTGGTCAGTTCGGAGTGCAGGAAGGTGACGCTGACGTAACTGGTGTAGTTCTCGACGAAGTCGGCGCGCACCCCGGCCGCGTCCACTCGGCCCGGCACCCGCCCGGAGAAGAGCGGCAGCTGCGGATCGCGGAAGTCCACCGTGGCGAGATACGGCGCCATGACGTCCTTGATGTACTGGTTCAGGGGGCAGTGCAGCGCGCCCCAGCCCGGATAGACCTGTACGGTCCCGGGCCGGTCCGGGGTCTTCTCGAGCTCCTCTGCCAGCGCCGCCAGATCCTCGCGGTAGCCGGAGATCATCAGGATGCGGGAACCGTCGGCGAGCGTGCCGAAGTTGTTGGCGCCGACGTGAATGTCCGGGTGGTGGTCGCCGACGTAGAACTGCTCGTCCTCGCCGGCCGGCAGCATCAGGCCGCCGAAGGCGAGTTCACGGCCGTCCGGCGGGGTGTCGGGCACGTTCTTGTCGCTGTAGAGGAGGATCTCGCAGAGCTCCTGCCGGCTGATCGAGCCGGTGAGCGCGGCGCCGATCATCTCGCCGAGGCTCACTCCGCCGATCGCCCGCGGCCGTACGCCCATCCGGAAGAGCACGTCCGCGACGCCGAAGGAGAGCGCGATCTGACGGAACTGGGCCTCCGACCGCCTCTCGGGACGGGTGGTGAAGTCCTCCTCCAGCAGCGCGGGGAAGCTCGTCCCGGTCCACTCCCCGACCTCGGCGCAGGCCTGCCGCACCTCGGGATACCTCTCGTACAGCTCGATGCCGGCCGGCGCGAACGAGAATCCGCCGGACAGGACTAGACAGAGCGTCATCGATCTCCTCGGTTCCAGTGGTGAAATCGCCGGCGAACCGCTCAGCCCTGGCTGCGCACCAGGTAGGGCGCGACGCTGGAGAGCTTCTCGCAGGTCTCCTCGAACTCCCGGTCGGGCATCGAGTCGGTGACGATGCCGGCGCCGGCCCGCAGCCAGGCGCGCCCCTCCTGGCCGTACATGGCCCGCAACACGAGGGCGGCGTCGAGGGCGCCGTCATGGGTGAAGGTCAGCACCGCGCCGGAGTAGAGGCCGCGGCGCGTCTCGTCCAGCCGCACGATGGCGTCCAGCGACTCGCGTTTGGGGACGCCCGAGGCCGTCACCGCAGGGAAGACCGCCTCCAGCGCGTCCCACGGCGTGTGCGTCGCGCCGAGTGTGCCGCTCACCAGCGAGGCGAGGTGCTGCACGCTGCCGCGCTCCTTGATGTCCATGAAGTCCCGCACGGCGACGGTCCCGGGGCGGCAGACCCGGCGCAGCTCTTCCTGGGACGTCCGGACCGACACCGCGTGCTCGTAGATCTCCTTCGGATCCGACTCCAGGACCCGGCGGGCCTCGGCGTCGTTGCCGGCACCCCGGCCGAAGGCGCGGGTGCCGGCCAGCGGCTGCGTCATCACCTGCCCGGTCTCGTCGACGGTGAGCACCACCTCGGGGCTGAAGCCGGCCGACTCCCACGAACCGAGCCGCAGCAGGAAGGAGCGTGCCGGGTTGTTGCTCTCGCGGCCCAGCTCGTAGGTGGCGGCGAAGTCCAGCTCGAACGGGACGTCTACCGTGCGGGAGAGGATCACTTTCTGGTACTGGCCCAGACGGATCTCCTTGACCGCCTGGGCGACCCGCTCGCGGTAGCCGCCCTCGTCGGTCCGGATGTCGACCGCGCTGACGACGGGCCGGGGCGGCTCCGCCACGTCCTCCAGGATCTCGCGTATGCGCTCGTTGTCGGCGGCGTCCCAGGCGCGGCTGACGACGCCGCGCTCGTCGATCAGCACCTCGACCCGGGGTACGATCATCCGGGCCAGCTCGCCCTCGACCGGGACGGCTCCACGCGTCGCCAGGGCCGGGAGCAGGGCCGCGAACTCGAACATGAGGTAGCCGTACGCCGTCCAGTTCGCGACCGGCGCGGAAGCCTCCAGCGCGGCCCCCAGTGCGGCGCTCGACGAGCCCGTCCACGGCGTCGCGGACTCGCCCGCCCCGGTGACCGTCCGCACGTTCTCGGCGTCCAGCGTGACCGTGGTCAGCGCGCCGCCTGCGAACGCCCAGACGCCGTTGCGCTCGTAGACCACGTAGTCCTCGAACAGCCCGGCCCGTGCCAGTCGCATGACCGCCGAGAGCAGGGAGCGCGAGCCCAGCTTCTCGGTTCCGTAGGAGATTTCCGCGTAGGACCTCATGACACTCCTCGTACTCCTTCGTGAGGCCGGGCCGCGCCGGCCGGCGTGCCGCCCGTCCGCGCGTCGTATTCGTGGATCCAGCCGAACGTGTCGGGGAACCGCTTGAGCTCCTCGTTCCGGCTTCGTGCGGCGGGGCCGACGGGCAGGTGCAGCAGATCCGAAGCGAGCAGGGAACTTCGCTGGACGAGCCGGGTGCGGGCGCGGCGCAGCCGGTGGTAGCGGGCGAACGCTTCCCGGTAGGAGTCGCGGGTGGCTCCGGCGAGGCAGCCCGCCAGCACGACGGCGTCCTCGATGGTCTGGTTGGCGCCCTGGCCGTGGTGCGGCAGCATGGCGTGCACGGCATCGCCGATGAGCACCGCGCGGTCCCGGCTCCAGCAGCGCACCGGCGGCTGGCTCAGCAGGCCCCACCGCACGCTCTGCGGCACCGCGCCGAGCATTTCCACCACGGCCGGGTGCCAGCTTGCGAAGGAGCCCGCCAGTTGGCCCGGCTCGGCCGCCACCGGGCCGGAGCCGTCGGGCCAGCCGGCCGGCCCGTCCAGGACGGCGAGGAAGTTCACCAGGTCGCCGCCGACCGGGTAGTGCAGCACATGCGCGGCAGGTCCGACCCAGAACTGCAGGGCCTGCGGGTCCGGCATCGCCGGCATGCGGCCGATCGGGACCAGACCGCGAAAGCCGCTGGTTCCCGTGTAGAGCGGGGGCTGCTCGGCCGTCACCCAGGACCGTACGGTCGAGTGCACGCCGTCGGCACCTACCACGATGTCGGCCTCGAACTCCGTGCCGGCGGCCGTCTCGACCACCAGGGCGCCGCCGCGGCCGCCCGTGCGCAGTCCGGTGACGCGCTCGCCGAGGCGCAGCGCGGTGTCGCCTGTCGCGCCGGCCAGGGTGCGTTGCAGGTCGATGCGTTGGACGCAGTAGTACGGCGCTCCGAAACGCTCGTGGTAGGCGCCGTCGAGGCCGATGGGGTGCGCGACGAGCCGGGTGCCGTCGAACCCGTCACGGAAGACCAGTTCGCTCGGCACCACCGCGGCCTCGGCCAGCGCGGGGCCGAGACCGAGGCTCTGCAGCAGCCGGGTGGCATTGCCGGAGAGCGCCACTCCGGCGCCGATCTCCCGCAGCTCGGCCGCCTGTTCGAAGACGGTGGCCGTGATCCCGTGCCCGTGCAACGCGATGGCCAGGGTGAGGCCGCCGAGACCGCCTCCGACCACCGCGACGCGCAGTTCGCGGTGTGCCTCCATGACGGTCCCTCCTCACATGGGGGTGGCGAACATGATGAGCTTGACCTCGGCGCCGCCCTCGCCGGGCGCGAACGGGCGCCAGCCCATGAAGCCCGTCTTGCCGAGGAACCGGCCGCCGGTGCCGACGCCCGGGTAGTAGACCCACTGGCCGGAGAAGAGCGAACCCCAGTCGATCCAGCCCTGGATGCGCACCGAGCCGGAGCCGTCCTCCAGCACGATGTCGTTGGTCAGATAGGCCATCAGCTGGTCGTCGGACTCCCGGCGCATCATGATGCGGAAGCCGCCGGTCGTCGTGGCGATCTTCTTGCCGTCCTTGTCGAACAACTCGTGGGTGTACGAGCCGCTCTGCCCCACCTGCGGGTCGTCGTAGTCCTCGATGGTGTTCTCGACGTGGACGGCCGTCTCGGTCAGTTCCTCGAAGCTGTCGATCATCGTGCTGCTCCTTCGCTGGGTCGGGTCAGGCCTTGCGGTAGACGTCCTTGACGACGATCCGGTCGTCGCGCAGGACGAAGAGGTCGATACCGCGGGCGTGGACCTTGCCGTCACCCGACTGCAGCGTCCACCGCACGAGGTACTCACCGTCGCCGAACGGGACCGGGTCCTCGAAGCGGCCGTCGATGTCCTGCGCCAGCAGCTGTTCGTGCAGGCCGTTGAGCTTGACGATCAGGTCACCGATCTCGTTCTTGCGGTAGGTGGTGCCGGGCTCCGAGCCGTCCGGGGTGATCCACACGCCGTCGTCGGCGAAGCAGTCCACCGCGGCCTCGATGTCGCCCGCCTGACTGGTGCGCAGGAAACGCGCGATGGCGTCCTCGGTCATCGTGTTCTCCGTTCTCGTTTGGTCCGGCCGGGTCAGTCCGCGGTCCGGTCGAGCAGCACCGGCAGCCGTTCCAGGCCGCGGAACTGCAGGCTGTAGCGCCAGGCCAGCTCGTCCAGCGGCGCGGCGGCCCGCCAGCGCGGGAACCTGCGCAGCAACGCGCCGAGCACGATCTCGCCCTCCATCCGGGCGAGCGGCGCCCCGACGCAGTGATGGATCCCGTGTCCGAAGGCGACGTGGCCGCTCGCCGCCCGGGTGACGTCCAGCCGGTCCGGCTCGGGGAACCGCTCCGGGTCGCGGTTGGCCGAACCCAGAGCGATGAACACGAGCTCGCCGGCCGGGATCGTGGTGTCGCCGACGGTCACCGCCTCGGCGGTGCAGCGCAGGGTGGACAGGTTCAGCGGGGCCTCGTAGCGCAGGAACTCCTCGACCGCGCCGGGGATCAACTCAGGTCCTTCGCGCAGCAGTTGCTGCTGATCGGGATGGTCCAGCAGGGCGTACACGCCGCTGCTGATCAGGTTGGCGGTGGTCTCGTAGCCGGCGTTCATCACCAGGAAGACCGTGGAGAGGATCTCCGCGTCGGTGAACACGTCGTCGCCGTCGAGTTCGAGCAGCGCGGTGATGAGGTCGTCGTCGCGCCCGGCGTGCGCGCGCTTGTCCGCCACCAGCGACTTGATGTACTCCAGAGACGCCATGTACGCCTGGTACTTCTCGGCCGGGCCGGTGTCCACACCGGTCAGCAGCCTGTTCCACTCGCGCAGGTCGCCGTGGCCGGAGCGGGGCACACCGAGCAGGTCGCCGATCACCGAGATCGGGACGGTCATCGCGATCCGGTCGACGAGGTCGATCTCCTCCCCCGGCTTCACCTCGTCGAGCAGCGTCTCGGTGATCTCCTCGATCCACGGCCGCAGGCTCTCCACGCGGCGCATGGTGAACGCCTTGCCGAACAGGCGCCGCAGCCGCGTGTGGTCCGGCGGGTCGCTGAACAGCATGCTCTCCGAGCTGATCGCGCCGCCGCCCTGGCCCTCCTCGACCTTGTGCACCTCGATCGTCCGGCCCACGGCGGCCGCGTCCTTGGACAGCCGCGGATCGGCCAGCAGCCGGCGGGCGTCCTCGTAGCCGGTGACCAGCCAGGCGTGCAGTCCGGCGCCGAGGGTCTTGATGATGAGCCGTTCGGCGCCGCCCTGTTCGCGCATGCTCCGGTAGGTCAGGTAGGGGTTCTGGGTGAAGTTCCGGCTGAGCAGGTCGACCTCGCTCGCTGCTTCGCTCATGACACTTCCTTCGTGGTCGGGCCTGCTTGCTGGGGCTGCGCGGGCGGCCGGGCCAGCCAGTCGCTGATCGCCGTGGCGGTGGTCGCGGCATGGTCGTCGACCATGCTCAGGTGGTTGCCGGGCACGTCCACGGCGTCGTGGCCGGGTCCCCACCGGGCCTGCCACTGCTCGCCGGCACTCCTTGGGCCGTCCATCCGCTCGGTGGCGCGCAACAGCAGGGTGGGCACGCCGATGTCGGCCGGAGCCCAGTCCTCGAACATCTGCAAGTGGTGGGCCATGGCGGTGAGTTCGGCGCCGCGCAGCGGCTGCGTCGCCGTCCATTCCGCGTACGCGTCGCCGAGCAGGCCGAACTGGATCTCCGCCAGACCGGCGCTGCCGGGCACGTGGCTGTCCAGCAGTACGAGCGACTCCGGCCCGGCGTCAAGGGCGTTGAGCCGGTCAGCCGCCTCGTGCGCGATCCAGCCTCCGGAGGAGTATCCGATCAGGACGTACGGCCCCCGCACACTGCCTCGTACCGCCTCGGCGACCGCGGTGACCAGGTCGGCCCGGGTCGTGGGCAGGGGCTCGCCGTCGGCGTAACCGGTCAGCGGCAGCACGGTCATGTCGTGCCCGGCGCGCAGGGCCACGGCCATCCGGGAGTACTGGTAGACGTTGGAGGGCGCGACCACGGACGGGATGCAGACCAGGGTCCGGCCGCCGTGGCCCTGGGAGAAGCGCACCGGTTCCCGCATGGGCGGCGGTCCGGCGCTCACCCTCAGTCGGGCGGCGACGGCGAGCAGGTCCAGCCCGTCGCGCACCTGACCTTGCGCGCAGGCCTGGGCGAACAGGTCCGGCAGCGGGTCGGCGGCGGGACGTGCCGGGGTCGCCGGTACGTGCGACGGTGTGGCGGGTACGGCAGGTGCGGCGGGCGGCGGTTCGAGGTCGTCGAGCTCGGCGAGCCGTTCGGCCAGATGCTTGGCGACCGCGTACGGGGTCGGCTGGTCGACGACCAGGGCGCGGGGCAGGTCCAGCCCGGTGACGATGGCCAGCCGCTGATTGAGCCAGGTCGCGGTCAGCGAGTCGAAACCCAGCTCGGCGAAGCCCCGGCCGGCATCCACCTCGTCGGGGGTGCCGTAGCCCATCAACTGCGCCACCTGGTCGCGGACCTCGGCGAGCAGGATCTCGTCCCACTCCTCGCGCGGGCGGCCGGCGAGCCTGCTGCGTACGGACGGCGCGTCGGTGACCGCCTCGGCCATGACGGCGTCCGGCACCGGTGCGCCCGCCCCGGCGGCGATGCCCTGACTCGCCATCAGGCTCGCGCCGGGCGGCAGGTGGTCGACCAGCCAGTAGCGGCGGCGCTGGAAGGCGTATGTCGGCAGGTCCAGCTGGGCGGCGCCGGTGCCCGCGTACACGGCACGCCAGTCGATCGGCAGACCACGTACGAACAGGGCGGCAGCCGCGTCCAGCAGCGCGGCCGACTCGGTCCGGCCCGTACGCAGCGCCGGCACGAAGACCCGCTCGGGCACGTCCGGCCCGACGGGCGGCAGGCAGTCCCGGCCCAGGGCGGCGAGCACCCCGCCCGGGCCCAGCTCCAGGAAAGTGGCGACGTCGGCCTCGGCCAGCTGTACGACGCCGTCGTGGAACCGGACCGCCGCCCGGACCTGGGTGACCCAGTAGTCGGCGTTGCGCATCCGCTCGCCCCGGTCCGCCTCGCCGGGCGCCAGCGGCACGATCGGGATGCGCGGCGGATGGTAGGTCAGCCCCTCGATCGCGGCCCGGAAGTCGCCCAGCATCGGCTCCATCCGCGGCGAGTGGAACGCGTGGCTCACCCGTAGCTCGCGCGGGCGCAGGCCCTTGTCCGTCAGCGTCCTCGTCAGTTCGGTGAGCGTCTTCCGGTCACCGGAGAGCACCACGGAGGCGGGGCCGTTCACGGCGGCCACGGAGACCAGGCCGGCGAGCCCGTCCAGCAGGGGCAGGATGTCTTCCTCGGCCGCTCGGACGGCGACCATCGTGCCGCCGGGGGCCATGTTCTGCATCAGTGCCGCCCGGGCCGCGACCAGCGTGCACGCGTCGTCGAGCGACAGGATCCCGGCCACGTGCGCGGCCGTGATCTCGCCGATGGAGTGCCCGGCGACGAAGTCCGGGCGTACGCCCCACGACTCGACGAGCCGGAACAGGGCGACCTCGACGGCGAAGAGCGCGGGCTGGGCGAAGCCCGTGCGGTCCAGCAGCCCCTCCGGATCCTCCTCCGCGAACGTCAGGTCGCGCAGTGAGTGGCCGAGCGGCTTGTCGAGGTGCGCACAGACCGCGTCGAAGGCGTCGGTGAACACAGGCTGTTCCGCGTAGAGTTCGCGGCCCATGCCGGGCTGCTGCGCCCCTTGCCCGGTGAACAGGAAGGCGAGCCTGCCGCGTACGGTCGCTCCCGTGGTGACCCTGGCGTCGGGCCCGCCCTCGGCCAGCGCGGTGAGCCCGGCCAGCAGGCCGTCGCGGTCGGCGGCGACGATCACGCCCCGGTTCTCCAGCGCGGCGCGGGTGGTGGCCAGCGAGTATCCGACGTCGACCGGATCGGCCGGCTCGTCACGGCTCGTCAGGAAGGCCGCCAGCCGTACGGCCTGTGCGCGCAGAGCGGCGGGAGTACGGCCGGAGACCGGCCACGGAACAGCCGCGAGGGTACGGTGCGGGACGCCGTCGCCCTCCCGCCCGCCGCCGTCGTCGGATACGGCTTCCAGGATGACGTGGGCGTTGGTGCCGCCGATGCCGAAGGCGGAGACGCCCGCCCGCCGGGGCCGGTCACCCGTCGTCGGCCACGGCCGCGACTCGTGCAGCAGCTCGATGTCGCCGGCCGCCCAGTCCACCTCGGTCGACGGCGGGTCGGCGTGCAGGGTCTTGGCCAGCACGCCGTGCCGCAGCGACTGCACCGTCTTGATCAGCCCGCCCACCCCGGCCGCCGACTGGCTGTGGCCCAGGTTGGACTTCAGCGAGCCCAGGAGCAGCGGGCGGCCGGACGGCCGGCTCCGGCCGTACGTGGCCAGCAGCGCCTGCGCCTCGATCGGGTCGCCCAGCGTGGTGCCGGTGCCGTGCGCCTCGACAGTGTCGACATCGGCGGCGTCGAGGCCGGCCGCGGCCAGTGCGGCCCGGATCACCCGCTGCTGGGACGGGCCGCTGGGCGCGGTCAGCCCGTTCGAGGCCCCGTCCTGGTTGATGGCCGAGCCGCGTAGCACGGCGAGCACCCGGTGACCGTTGCGGCGGGCGTCGGAGAGCAGCTCGACCACGATCATGCCGACGCCCTCGGCCCAGGACGTGCCGTCGGCGGCGTCGCCGAAGGACTTGCACCGGCCGTCCGGAGCCAGCCCGCGCTGGGTGCTGAACTCGACGAACGAGCCGGGCGTGACCAGTACCGACACACCGCCGGCCAGGGCCAGCGAGCAGTCGCCCGCGCGCAGTGCCCCGGCCGCGAGGTGCAGCGCGGTCAGCGAGGAGGAGCAGCCGGTGTCGACGGTGACCGCCGGTCCCTCCAGGCCGAGCAGGTAGGAGATCCGGCCGGAGATGATGGCCCCGGCCAGTCCGCCCAGCAGCAGCCCCTCGAAGCCGGCCGGATACCGGGCCAGCAGGGCGGCGTAGTCCGTCACGCTCGGGCCCACGAACACCCCGGTGCGGCTGCCCTTCAGCGAGTTCGGGTCGATCCGCGCCCGCTCCAAGGCCTGCCACGACGTTTCGAGCAGCAGCCGCTGCTGCGGGTCCATCGCGATGGCCTCGCGGGGCGAGATGCCCCAGAATCCCGCGTCGAAGTCCGCGAGATCATCCAGGAAGCCGCCCTGCCGGGTGTAGCTGGTGCCGGGGTGGTCGGGGTCGAGATCGAACAACGATTCCAGGTCCCAGCCCCGGTCGTGCGGGAACGGGGTGATGGCGTCCCGGCCGGTGACCGCGAGCTCCCAGAGGTCCTCCGGGGAGCGCACGCCGCCCGGGTAGCGGCAGGCCATGCCGACGATCGCGATCGGCTCGCCGGCCTGCCGCTCCAGGTCTTCGGCGCGCTTGCGGGCCTGCACCAGGTCCGCGGTGACCCGCTTCAGGTAGTCCCGAAGTTTGTCCTCGTTGTTCATTCGCTCCTCGACTTCCCGCCGGTACCGGTGCTGGCACGCCGTCTGCGCGCGGACTACTCGCCCGGGCGGCCGAGTTGCTCGTTGATGAAGTCGAACAGCTCGTCGTCGGAGGCCGCTTCGAGCGTCTGCACATCGCCGTGGGCGCTCGCGGTCTGCCCCGCCCCGGTGAGCCGGCCGAGCAGCCGCTGCACCCGTCCGACCAGCAGTCCGCGTACCTCCTGGTCGGACGGCATCGCGGCGAGCGACGCCTCCAGCCGGTCGAACTCGGCGAGCGCCAGGTCGGCGGCCGACGGCACGCCGGCCGCCACCTCCGCGCGAAGGAACGACGCCAGGACCGCCGGAGTCGGGTAGTCGAAGACCAGGGTCACCGGCAGTCGTAGCCCGGTCGCCGCGTTGAGCCGGTTGCGCAGCTGCACCGCGGTCAGCGAGTCGAAGCCGACCTCCTTGAAGGCCCGTTTGCGGTCCACCTGTTCCGCGGAGTCGTAGCCGAGCACCGCTGCGACATGGGCGCAGACCAGGTCGAGTACGGCCGGTTCCCGGTCCTCCTCGGGCAGCGCGGTGAGCCGCTCGATCAGTGCGCCGCCGCGTACCCCCGCACCGGATCCCTCCGTCGACGCCAGCTGCCGTACGTCGGGCAGGTCGGCCAGCAGCGGGCTGGGCCGCAGGGAGGTGAAGCGGGGGTGGAAGCGGGCCCAGTCGACGCGTACCACCACCGGGCACGGCTCGTCGTCGGCGACGAGCCGGTCCAGGGTGGCCAGTCCGGTGTCCACCGGCAGCAGCGGGAGCCCGCCGCGGCGCAGCGAGTCGGCCGCCCCCTCGTCGGTCAGCATGCCCGCCTCCCAGGGGCCCCAGGCCACCGAGACGGTGTGGCCGCCGCGGTCGTGCCGCTCCCGGGCCAGGGCGTCGAGGTAGGAGTTGGCCGCCGAGTACGCAGACTGGTTGCCGACACCCCAGGTCGCCGAGATCGACCCGAACAGCAGCACCGTCTCGACGCTGTCGTGGTCGAGCAGTTCGTCGAGGTGAGCCGCGCCCAGCACTTTGGCCGCCAGGATGCCGCCGAACTCGTCGAGCGTCGTCTCCGCGAGCGGGCCGCCGTCGAGGCTGCCGGCGGCGTGCACGACCGTCGTGAGCGGCTGGTCCGCGGGCAATGAGGCCAGCAGCTGCGCCACCGCGGCCCGGTCGGCGACGTCGCAGGCAACCACCGATACCGGGACTCCCTTGTCGGCCAGTTCCTCGACCAGGCTCTCGGCGCCGGCCGCGGTGGCTCCGCTGCGGCTGGCGAGCACCAGATGCCCGGCGCCGCGGGCGGCCAGCCAGCGGGCCACCTCGGCACCGAGGCCGCCCGTGCCGCCGGTGACGAGTACCGTGCCGCCCGGCCGCCACTGTGGCATCTCCGGCTCGGCCGGTGCGGTTGCCCGGACGAGGCGGCGCGCCAGAACGGCCTGGGCCCGGACGGCGACCTCGTTCTCGCCGCTGGCGGCCAGCACCCCGGCCAGTTCCGCGACCGTGTGATCGTCCACGGTCTCCGGCAGGTCGACCAAGCCGCCCCAGAGCCGGGGGTGTTCGAGGCCGGCCACCCGGCCGAAGCCCCAGACGAGCGCCTGGGCGGGCGAGCCGATGCGGTCGTCCGCTCCGGCCGCCACCGCGCCACGGGTGACCGCCCAGAGCGGGGCGTCGAGTTCGGTGTCGAGCAGGGCCTGCGTGAGCACGACCGTGCCCGCCAGGCCCTGCGGCAGGGCCGCCGAGTCTCCGTACGGGGACTCGTTCTCGGCCAGCAGGGACACCACCCCGTCGAGCCGGGTGCCGTCCGCGACGACGCCCCGGAGCAGGCCCGCCAGCGCCGTCCGGTCCAGCTCCGCCGTCGGCACGGAGAGCGTGACCAGGTCGGGCACGTGGGCGGCGAGACGACGTACGGTCTCGGCGGCCCATCCGTTCTCCGGTTGCCCTTCTGCGACGACCGCGAGCCAGGTGCCGGTGATCGGTTCGGGAGTGCCGTGCGACACGGTGCGCCACTCGATGCGGTAGTGCCAGTCCTCGGCGGTCCTGCCTGTCGCGGCGTCGAGGGCGGCGCGCAGCTGCTCGGGACGGACCGGCCGGGCCACGATGGAGTCGAAGGTGGCGACCGGGCGGGCTGCCTCGTCGGCCAGCAATATGGTCGAGGAGTCCGCACCCTTGCGCCGGAAGGCCACCCGCAGCGAGCTCGCGCCCTGGGTGTGCACGGTGACGCCGTTCCAGGAGAACGGCATCAGGGCCTCGCTCTCGCTGGTGATGAGTCCGACGACCGGCACCTGCAGGGCCGCGTCCAGCAGCGCCGGGTGCAGGCCGAACCGGCCGGCCTCGCCACGGGCCACGCTCGGCAGCGCGACCTCGCCGTACATGTCGTCGCCGTGCTGCCAGAGAGCGCGGATGCCCTGGAAGGCGGGCCCGTAGGAATAGCCGCGTTCGGCGAGGCGGGCGTAGATGCCGGTGACGTCGACGGGCTCCGCGCCGGCCGGCGGCCAGACCTTGAGATCACCCGGCACCGGCCCGGTGCCGATCGGGGCCAGGGTGCCCTCGGCGTGCAGGAGCCACTCGCCGCTCGCGCCGGTCTCGGTACGGCGCGAGTGCACCGTGACGGACCGCCGACCGGTCGAATCGGCCGCGCCGACCGCCACTTGCACGGCCACACCGGACTTCTCGGGGAGTACCAGCGGCGCGTGCAGGCTCAGTTCCTCCACGAGGGCGCAGTCGACCTGGCGCCCGGCGTGGGTGACCAGCTCGACGAAGGCGGCGCCGGGAAGCAGCGTCGTGCCGAGCACGACGTGGTCGGCCAGCCACGGATGGGTCGCCAGCGACCACTTGCCGGTGAGCAGCATGTCGTCACCGCCCGCGCGTTCCACCGTGGCGCCGATCAGCGGGTGGTCGCCGGAGGTCAGCCCCAGGTCGGTGGCGCCGACGGCCGCCGGGCCGCCGGTCTCGACCCAGAGCCGACGGCGCTGGAAGGCATAGGTGGGCAGGTCGATCCCCTGGCCGGCGGGGAAGGCCGCGGCCCAGCGTACGGGCGCGCCGTGCACGAACACCTGGGCCAGTGAGCGGGTGAACTCGGCGTCGCCGGTGCCCCGGCGCAGCGACCAGCACGCGCTGATCTCGTCGCCCCGGGTCCGGGCGATCTCCTCCAGCGATTCGATGAGCGCCGCATGCGCGGAGAGCTCCACGAAGCCGCGATGTCCGTCGGCCAGCAGCGCCTCGACGGCCTCGCTGAACCGCACCGTCTCGCGCAGGTTCCGGTACCAGTACCCGGCATCGAGCGCGGTGCCGGACAGCGGCGCGGCAGTGACCGCGGAGTAGAACGGCACGGCCGCCTCGGCGGGCGTGACATCGGCCAGCGCCTCGATCAGCTCGTCGCGGAGCTGCTCCATGTCCTGCGAGTGCGACGCGTAGTCGACCAGGAGCTTGCGTACCCGTGTCCCTTCCGCTTCCAGCGCGTCGAGAAGGCCCTGCAACTGGTCGTCGGCGCCGGAGACGACCACGGACTCCGGTCCGTTGACCGCTGCGACACTGAGCGCCGGACGGTCGGCGATGCGCTCCCTGACCCGGTCGGCGCTCAGGCCGATCCAGCCCATTCCGCCGCGCTCGGCAAGGCCGTTGATCAGCCGCGAGCGCAGTGCGGCGATGTGGGCGCCCTCGGCCAGGCTGAGGACGCCGGCCACCACGGCCGCCGCGATCTCGCCCTGGGAGTGGCCGACGACCGCGGCCGGTTCGACACCGAGCGAGCGCCACAGCCGGGCCAGCGACACCATGACGGCGAACAGCGCGGGCTGCACCGCGTCCACCCGGTCCATGCTCGGTGCGCCCGGCGCTCCGGTGAGGACGTCCCGCAGCCCGGCGCCGTCCCAGCCGACATGGGGGGCCAGCGCGGCGTCGCACTCGGCCATGGCGGCGGCGAAGACCGGGCTGGCGTCCCACAGGTCGACCGCCATGCCGAGCCACTGTCCGCCCTGGCCGGGGAAGACGAAGACCGGGCGGTCCATGTCGTCGCCCTCGCCCAGCACGACGTCCTCGGTCAGGTCGGTCTCGCCGGCGGCGATCGCCGTGAGCCCGGCGGTCAGCGCCGCCACGTCTCCGGCGAGCACCACGGCCCTTCGGTCGTGCACACCGCGGCTGGTGACGAGCGAGCGGCCGAGCGCGTCGAGGTCCACGTCGGGGTGCTCGGCGAGGTAGGCGGTCAGCGCGGTTGCCTGGCCCCGCAGCGCCGCGGCGCCCCGGGCCGAGACCACGAACGGCTTCGCGGCCTGGGTGAGTATCCGGTCGGGCGCGGGCGGGGCGGGCGGTTCCCCGGTCCGCGGCGCCTGCTCCAGCACCACGTGCACGTTGGTGCCGCTGATGCCGAAGGCCGATACGGCGCCGCGGCGGGGCCGGTCCAGCTCCGGCCACCGGCGCGCCTCGGTCAGCAACCGCACCGCGCCGTCCGACCAGTCGACCTGCGGGGTGGGCTCCTCGGCGTTCAGTGTGCGGGGCAGGACGCCGTGCCGTAGTGCCTGCACCATCTTGATCACTCCGGCCACGCCGGCGGCGGCCTGCGCGTGGCCCAGGTTCGACTTCAGCGAGCCCAGCCAGAGCGGGCTCTCGTCGGAGTGTTCCTGTCCGTATGTGGCCAGCAGTGCCTGCACCTCGATCGGGTCGCCGAGCCGGGTGCCCGTGCCGTGGCCCTCCACCACGTCCACCTCGGCGGCCGTGACCCCTGCGTTGGCCAGCGCCTCGCCGATCACCCTCTGCTGCGCGCGGCCGTTCGGCGCGGTCAGCCCGTTGGAGGCGCCGTCCTGGTTCACGGCGGAGCCCTTCACCACGGCGAGGACCTGGTGGCCGTTGCGGCGCGCGTCCGACAGCCGTTCCAGTACGAGCAGGCCGACGCCCTCGGCCCAGCCGGTGCCGTCCGCCTCGGCGCCGAACGCCCGGCAGCGGCCGTCCGGCGAGAGGCCGCCCTGCCGCGCGAACTCCTGGAAGACCACCGGCGTGGACATCACGGCCGCGCCGCCGGACAGCGCCAGGTCGCACTCGCCGGTG
This sequence comes from Streptomyces sp. MUSC 14, assembly GCF_001866675.1. Taxonomy (NCBI): domain Bacteria; kingdom Bacillati; phylum Actinomycetota; class Actinomycetes; order Kitasatosporales; family Streptomycetaceae; genus Streptomyces; species Streptomyces sp. MUSC 14. The sequence continues at coordinate 33,301 of NZ_MLYN01000052.1, read as the reverse complement.
CGCAGCGCCTGCGCCGCCATGTGCAGGGCGGTCAGCGAGGACGAGCAGGCGGTGTCCACCGTGACGGCGGGCCCCTCCAGGCCGAACTCGTACGCGATCCGGCCGGAGGCGACACTGGCCGCCGTACCGGTCAGCAGGTGGCCCTCCAGGCCGTGCGGATCTCGTGAGAGCAGGTTGCTGTAGTCGTAGCCGCTCAGGCCGGCGAAGACGCCGGTCCTGCTGCCGCGCAGTGTGGACGGGTCGATGCCGGCCCGCTCGAAGGCCTCCCACGCCGACTCGAGCAGCAGCCGGTGCTGTGGGTCCATCGCCGTGGCTTCGCGCGGTGAGATGCCGAAGAACTCGGGGTCGAACTCGGTCGCGCCGGGCAGGAAGCCGGCCGCCCGGGTCGTGGTCGTGTCGACCCGGTCGGGGTCGGGGTCGAACAGCCCGGCCAGGTCCCAGCCACGGTCGGTCGGGAACTCCGTGGCAGCGTTCCGGCCCTCCTCGACCATCGCCCAGAGCGATTCCGGTGAGTCGACCCCGCCGCCGTATCGGCAGGCCATGCCGACGATCACGATCGGGTCGGTGGCACCGCCGGTGCCGGCCGCGACGGGGGCGAGCGCCGCCGGGCCGGAGCCGACGATCTCACCGAGCACGTACTGGACGAGCAGGCCCGGATTGGGGTAGTCGAAGACCACGGTCGGAGGCAGCCGCAGGCCGGTGATCGCGGCGATCCGGTTGCGCAGTTCCACGGAGGCCAGCGAGTCGAAGCCGATGTCCTTGAACGCGCGGTCCGGCGAGACGTTCGACGCCGAGCTGTGCCCGAGCACGGCCGCCGTCTCGGCGACGATGGTGTCCAGCACCACCCGCTGCCGGGCGGCCGGGGACTGCGCGAGCAGGCGGCGGACCCACGACCTGGCATCGCCGCCGCCCGCGCCGGCCGTCCGGCGGGCCCGCCCGGTGACCTGGTTACGCAGGAGCGGGGGCACCTCTCCGCGGAAGGCGGCGAGGTCGAGCCGGACCGGCAGCACCACCGGGGCTCCGACGGCGAGGCCGGCGTCGTAGAGGGCCAGGCCCTCGTCGTCGGACATCGCCTTGATGCCGCCGCGGGTCATCCGTGCCCGGTCGGTGTCATCGAGGCCGGTGGTCATGTTGCCGGCCGTCGCCCACAGGCCCCAGTCGAGCGAGACGGCGGGCAGGCCCAGGCTGCGGCGATGCCGGGCGAGGGCGTCCAGGAAGGCGTTGGCCGCGGCGTAGTTGGCCTGGCCCGGCGCGCCGAACGCCCCGGCGGCCGAGGAGTAGAGCACGAAGGCGGAGAGGTCGAGCTCTTCGGTCAGCTCGTGCAACAGCCAGCCCGCGTCCACCTTGGGTCGCAGCACCTTGTCCAGCCGTTCGGTGGTCAGTGAGCCGACCACTCCGTCGTCGCTGACACCCGCGGTGTGCACGACGGCGGTCAGCGGGTGCTCCGCCGGGATCCCGGCCAGCACCCCGGACAGCGACTCCCGGTCGGACACGTCGCAGGCGACGGTCGTCACCGACGCGCCGAGCCCGGTCAGTTCGGCGGCGAAGTCGGTGGCGCCGGGGGCGTCCGCGCCGCGGCGGCTGGCCAGCACCAGATGACGTACGCCGTGCGCGGCGACCAGATGCCGGGCGACCAGGCCGCCCAACGCGCCGGAGGCGCCGGTCACCAGCACCGTGCCCTGCGGATCCGCCGGCACCGGCACGGTGAGGACGACCTTGCCGACGTGCCGGGCCTGGCTGAGGAAGCGGAACGCCTCCGGGGCCCGCCGGACGTCCCAGGTGGTCGTCGGCGGCAGCGTCAGCACGCCGCGGCCGAACAGCTCCAGCACCTCGACGAGCATCTCGCGCAACCGCTCGGCCGGCACTTTGACCAGGTCGAAGGCCTGGTAACGCACACCGGGGAAGGCAGTGGCGGCCCAGTCGGCGTCGCGGATGTCGGTCTTGCCCATCTCCACGAACCGGCCGCCGCGCGGCAGCAATCGCAGCGATGCGTCCACCAGCTCGTTGGCGAGCGAGTTGAGCACCACGTCGACGCCACGGCCTCCGGTGGCGTCGAGCAGTTCCGGCTCGAACTGCCCGGTGCGCGAGTGGGAGATGCGTTCCTGCGGGATACCCAGCTCGCGGACGGCCGCCCACTTGCCGGGGCCGGCCGTCGCGTAGATCTCGGCGCCCAGATGGGTGGCGAGCTGCACGGCCGCGATCCCGACGCCGCCGGCGGCGGCGTGGACGAGCACGGATTCGCCGGGTTGCAGGTCTGCCACGTCGACGAGGCCGAAGTACGCCGTCAGGTAGGTGATCGGCACGGTCGCGGCCTGGAGGTACGACCATCCGTCGGGCATCGGCACGACGGTGCGGTGGTCGGCGACGGCCAGCGGCCCGAACGGTCCGAAGAACAGACCCATCACCTTGTCGCCGGGCTTCAGGCCGGTCACCCCGGGGCCGACCTCGGTCACCACGCCGGCCGCCTCGCCACCGAGCACCTCCTGGCCCTGTACCAGGCCGAGGGTGCTCATGACGTCGCGGAAGTTCATCCCGGCGGCCCGGACGGCGACCCGTACCTGACCCTCGGTCAGTGGCGCGACGGCCTCCGGGGACTCGATGAGGGCGAGCCCGTCGAAGGTACCGGGCCGGGCGGCGGACAGGCGCCAGGCAGGCAGTTCCTCCGGTACCGCAAGCGTGGTCGCCGAGGTCACCCTGGTCAGCCGGGGCACCAGGATCGTGCCGGCGCGCACGGCGACCTCGTCCTCACCGGCGCCGAGCGCCGCCACGGCGGCCAGGTCGAGCTCGCCGGGCGCCAGGTCGACCTGGGCGAGCCGGCCGGGGTTCTCCGCCCGTGCCGACCGGAACAGGCCGTGCAGGGTGGCGCCGACCAGGTCTCGGATCGGTTCGCCGTCGTAGGTGGCCAGCGCGCCGCGGGTCACCAGGACCAGCCGGGCGTCGGCGAGCCGCTCCTCGGCCAGCCACTCACGGACCAGGCCGAGCATCCGGTCCGCGCCGGTGTGCACGGCCGCGGGCACATCGGCGCCGTCGCCGGGGACGGGGGCGACCAGCACCACCGTGGGCGCCTCGGCTCCCGCGTCGAGGGCGGCGCGCAGCGCGGCCAGGCCGTCGTACGCCGTGCCCACCGCGGGTGCTTCCCCGCCCAGGGTCGCCCAGCCGGTGGGCGCCGGGGCGTCGGCCGGGCCCACCGTGGTCCATTCGATCTCGTAGAGGGAGTCGCTGGCCGCCGGGCCGGTGCCGGAGAGCTGTCCCGCGGTCGCGGCACGCAGCGTCAGCGACTCGACCGACAGCACCGAGCGGCCGGTTCCGTCGGCGGCCAGGAGCGCCACGGAGTCCGTCCCGGCCGGGGTCAGCCGGACGCGCAGGCTGGAGGCGCCGACGGCGTGCAGCCGGACGCCGGACCACGCGAACGGGACGGCTCCCCGGCTCATGGCGGTGAGGGCGACCGCGTGCAGGGCCGCGTCCAACAGGGCCGGGTGCAGGCCGTACGAGCCGGCGTCGGTCACCTGCTCGGGCAGGGACACCTCGGCGAACACTTCCTCGCCGCGCCGCCAGGCCGCCTTCAGGCCCTGGAAGACCGGCCCGTAGCCGTATCCGGCCGCCGCGAACGTCTCGTAGGCGTCGCCGAGTTCGATCTCCTCGACGCCGGAGGGCGGCCACTCGGCCAGCTCCGGATCGTCCTCGGCCGCCCCGGTACCCGCCGAGACGAAGCCGCTGACGTGCCGGCTCCAGGGCATGTCGTGCTCGGGTGAGTCCGGGTCATGACGCCGGGAGGAGACCGTGATCGGGCGGCGGCCGGACCCGTCCGGCTCGCCGACCACGATCTGCAGGGCCACGCCGCCGCGCTCCGGCAGCAGCAGCGGCGCTTCGATGGTCAGGTCGTCGATCCGGTCACAGCCGACCTGATCGGCCGCGCGCAACGCGAATTCGACGAAGGCGGTACCGGGCAGCAGGCTCCGGCCGAACAGGGCGTGGTCGGCGAACCAGGGCTGGGTGGCCAACGACAGCCGGCCCGTGAAGAGGAAACCGCCGTCGTTGGCGAGCGAGACGCCCGCGCCCAGCAGCGGATGGTCGACCGAGCGCAGGCCGATCGAGCCGAGGTCGCCGCCGGCGACCTGGGAGGTCTCCAGCCAGAAGCGCTCGTGCTGGAAAGCGTAGGTGGGCAGGTCGACGCGGTGCGCGCCGGTGCCCGCGAAGAAGGCCGCCCAGTCGACCTCCACACCGGAGGTGTGCAGTGTGGCCATGGCCACGGCGACACACTTCGCCTCGTCGCGCTCACGGCGCAGGGTCGGAACCAGAGTGACCGGATCGTCGCCGCAGCAGTCACGGACATGGCCCATGAGCACCGCATCGGGCGACAGTTCGAGGAAACGTGTGACACCGCGTTCGCGCAGCCATGCGATGCCCTCGGCGAGGTCCACGGGCTCGCGCATCTGGCGCACCCAGAACTCGGGCGTGCACAGCTCCTCGGCCGGCACCACCATAGGGATGCTCGGCGGCGAGTAGGTGAGCGTCTCGCACACCTCCCGGAACCGGTCCTGGATCGGCTCCATGGTGACGGAGTGGCCGGCGACGCCGACGCGGAGCGTACGGCACCTGTGACCGAGCTCGGTGAGGCGCGCCACGGCCGTCTCGATCGGGCTCTCCAGCCCGGAGAGAGTGACCGAGCCAGGGCTGTTGATCCCGGCCATCGAGACGCCCGGCAGGTCGGCGATGACGGGCCTCACCACCTCGGCACCCGCCGCGACCGCGGCCATGACGCCTGCCGCCGAGGTCTGGATCAGCCGGGCGCGGGCGGTGGCCATCTTGGCCGCGTCCTCCAGCGTGAGCACGCCCGCGACGTGCGCGGCGGCGATGTCGCCGCAGGACTGGCCGAGGAGGTAGTCGGGCTTGATTCCCCACGAGCCGACCAGGCGGTAGAGGGCGACCTCGATCGCGAACAGCGCGGGCTGCGCGTACTCGGGGCGGTCGATCGCCGGGCTGCCCTCGGCGATCACGCGGGGCAGCTCGGGGTCGAGCAGCGCCAGGACCTCGTCGTACGCCTGCTTGAAGACCGGGAAGGATGCGGCGAGTTCGGCGCCCATGGCGATGCGCTGCGGGCCCTGGCCGGGGAACATCACCGCGGTCGTGCCCCGGTGCGCGGTGCCGGTGACGACGGCCGCACCGGCGCCGTCGGCGGCCAGGAGGTCGAGCTGCGCCAGCAAGTCCTCCTTGTCGGCGGGTACCACCGCGGCGCGGTGCTCGAACGCCACGCGGTGCAGCGCGAGCGACGCCGCGACGTCGGGCAGGGCGGCGTCCGACTCCGCGAGCCAGGTGCGCAGCCGCGTCGCCTGGCCGGCGAGCGCCTCCGGGGTGCGTGCGGAGAGCACGAAAGGCAGCGCGGCCGGCTCCACAGTGGCCCGCTCGGGCTCGGCGGCCTCGGGCTCCGGTGCCTGTTCGAGGATCACATGCGCGTTGGTGCCGCTCATGCCGAACGACGACACGCCGGCCCGGCGCGGCCATGCGTTCTCCGGCCAGGTGTGGGCCTCGGTGAGTACCTTGACGTTGCCCGTCGACCAGTCGACCTCGGGGGTGGGCTCGTCCACATGCAGCGTTTTGGGCAGCACGCCGTTACGGATGGCCATCACTGCCTTGATCACACCGGCCACGCCGGCGGCCGCCTGCGTGTGGCCCAGGTTCGACTTCAGCGAGCCGAGCCAGAGCGGCTCGCCGTCCTTCTTCTTGCGGCCGTACGTGGCCAGCAGCGCCTGCGCCTCGATCGGGTCGCCCAGCCGCGTGCCCGTGCCGTGCCCCTCGACCAGGTCGACCTGCTCCATCGGGACGTCGCCGTCGGCCAACGCCGCCTCGATGACCCGCCGTTGGGCGGGGCCGTTGGGGGCGGCCAGGCCGTTGGAGGCCCCGTCCTGGTTGATGGCCGAGCCGCGGATGAGGGCGAGCACCGGGTGGCCGTTGGCCCGCGCGTCGGACAGTCGCTCGATCAGAAGCACACCGACGCCCTCTGACCAGCCGGTACCGTCCGCGGCCGCCGCATACGCCTTGCACCGGCCGTTGGCGGCGACGCCGCGCTGCCGGCTGAAGTCCACCATGACCAGTGGGGAGCACATGGACGCGACGCCGCCGACCAGGGCCATCGTGGACTCGCGCCGTCGCAGGGCGCGCACGGCCCAGTCCAGCGCGACCAGCGAGGAGGAGCAGGCGGTATCGATGGTGACGGCGGGTCCCTCAAGGCCGAACACGTACGAGACGCGACCGGAGAGCACGCTGAGCGCGTTTCCCTGCAACAGATAGCCGTCGACCTCGCGCGGCGCGCCGACGGTCACCGGCACGTAGTCATGGGTGTTCGAGCCGATGAAGACACCGGTCCTGCTGCCCCGCAGTGTTTCCGGGTCGATGGCGGCGCGCTCGAACAACTCCCACGCGGTCTCGAGCACGATGCGCTGCTGCGGGTCCATCGCGAGCGCTTCACGTGGAGAGATACCGAAGAAGCCGGGATCGAACTCCGCCAGGCCGGGCATGAAGCCACCCTCGCGGGTGTACGTCTTGCCGGGCTTGCCGGGCTCCGGGTCATAGATGCTGTCCATGTCCCAGCCGCGGTCGGTCGGCGAGTCGCCGATCGCGTCGGTGCCGCTGGCGACCAGTTTCCAGAGATCCTCCGGCGACCACACATTTCCCGGAAAACGGCAGGCCATCGAGACGATCGCAATCGGCTCGTTGTCCTGAGATTCCATCTCGGTAATCTTCTGGCGCGCCTCGTAAAGGTCGCGGGAAACCCACTTGAGATACTCGCGAAGCTTCGCCTCATTCTCCATGGGAGCCCCCATCCATTCCAGGTGATCCGTGATCAGACGGGCCCGTCGAAGACGCGGCCGGAAGAAGACTTGTCCATGACCCGATCACGACGGGCCGCAGCACGATCGCGGGACCACCCTCGCCCGGGGCCCGCACGTCGAGGCACCCCCTAACTCCCCTAATCCACGCCCCGGCGCGGACGGTTCCCGCACGGCACTCTGTGGGGTGTCGGTGCCGCGGCTGAGCTGGAAGCATCAAGCGGCGGTAACTGGGCCGGCGCGTCCCGTGGACGTCTGCCGGAGACGAGCGAAGGGTCAGCCCGATGACCGACGAGGCGTTGGAATCCGAGCAGGAGCCAGAGGGAAGGGCAGCGTTCATCTTCAACCAGACCGCGCCGGGGCCGACCATGCCGTGGTCCTGGGCGGCGAAACTGCTGGCGACGGCACCCACTTACTGGCTTGCCACCGCCAGCCCGGACGGTGTCCCGCACAGCCGGCCGCTGTGGGGCGTCTGGCGGCAGAACGAGTTCTGGTTCTCCAGCCAGAACCGCTCCGGCGGATTCCTCGGGGCCAACCCGCGGGCCTCGGTGAGCCTGCAGGCCGGTGAGGACGTGGTGATGGTCGAGGGCAGCTGTGCCCGGGTGATCGGCGTCGACGGCATCAACGTGCTCGTCGAGGGGGTCAGGGTGAAGTACAACTGGGAGACCTCGGCCGGCGAGGACCGCATCCACACGCCGTTCGGGCAGAGCGCGCCCGTGTTCCGGCTGACCCCGGAGCGGGTGTACGGCTGGCCGGGCGTGATCGGCTGGGAGTCCGCGACGCGTTGGGATTTCCCGCTGTCGTGAACGCGCGCGGGTGATCAACTGAATCCCGACCACACCCCTAAAGCCGTGACCTGACATACGTGCCCGCGCTGCGGAATCACTGGGGTTCTAGGGGGTGTCCACGCACCGGTGCCGCGTATTTAGCATGAGGCCAATTCGCAATCAGGACCCTACATTTCCTCTTCCGGAAACAGGCGAGGCCCGAACCGGGAAGGACGCGACATGACAACATCAACGGAGGACGACAGTCTTTGGATCCGCCGCTTCCAGCCGGCCCGGCCGAACGCGCCGCGGCTGCTGTGCCTGCCGCATGCGGGCGGCTCGGCGAGCTTCTACTTCTCGACGGCGCAGGCGCTCGCGCCCGACGTCGAGGTGCTGGCCGTGCAGTACCCGGGCCGGCAGGACCGTCGCGCCGAGCCGTGCGTGCCGACCGTCCCCGAACTGGCCGCCCGGCTGCACAACGCACTCGGCGCCTGGACCGACCGGCCGCTGGCGATCTTCGGGCACAGCATGGGGGCCGTCGTCGGCTTCGAGCTCGCCGGGCTGCTGGAACGCGAGAGCGATCAGACCCCCACGATGCTCTTCGCCTCGGGACGACGTGCGCCGTCCCGGTTCCACGCCGAGTACGTGCACGAGGGCAGTGACGACATGCTGATCGCCGAGATGAAGAAGCTCAGCGGCACCGACTCCCGGATCCTGGGCGACGAGGAGTTGCTGCGCATGGTGCTCTCCGCGGTCCGCGCCGACTACAAAGCGGTCGAGACATATCAACCGGCCCCGGGAACACCACCGTTGAGCTGTCCGATCGCTGTACTTACCGGTGACAGCGACCCCCGGACGACGCTCGACGACGCGGCCGCCTGGCGCGAGCACACCACGGCCGGTTTCGGCCTGCGCGTCTTTCCCGGCGGTCATTTCTTCCTCACCGCACAGGCGCAACCCGTCCTCGCGCACGTGACCGAACAGCTCGCCGCTGTCGTGGCGCGATAGGAGAAGAGGGGCTATGACCACCATGTCCGAAGCCGTCATCGGCGGCGCACCACCCGAGGAACTGGCCCGGATCCCGCTGCCGACACGGACCACCGCGGCCCATGTCCGCGCCGAGGACGTCGACATGTTCCGCGGGGTCGCCGACAAGGACGTCCGCAAGTCGCTGCGGATCGGCACGGTACCGCTGCCCGAGCTGGCCCCGGACGAGGTCCTGCTCGCGGTCATGGCCAGCTCGATCAACTACAACACGGTGTGGTCGGCGATGTTCGAGCCGGTGCCGACGTTCCGGTTCCTGGAGCAGTTCGCGAGGCAGGGCGGCTGGGCGGTCCGGCACGATCAGCCCTATCAGGTCGTCGGCTCGGACGGCGCCGGAGTGGTCGTCGGGCTGGGGTCCGGTGTACGCGGCTGGAAGATCGGCGACCACGTGGTGGTCAGCCCCGCCTACGTCGACGACCAGGACCCGGCCACCCACGCGGACGGGATGATGGGCGCCGATCAGCGCGCCTGGGGCTTCGAGACGAACTGGGGCGGCCTCGCGACGTACTCGGTGGTGCGCGCCAGCCAGCTGATCCGCAAGCCGGCCCACCTGACCTGGGAGGAGGCCGCCTGCAACACGCTGTGCGCGGGCACCGCCTACCGCATGCTCGTCGGCGATCGGGGCGCGCGCATCAAGCAGGGTGACGTCGTGCTGATCTGGGGTGCCGCCGGCGGTCTGGGCGGCTACGCCGTGCAGTTGGTCAAGAACGGCGGCGGCATCCCGGTCGGCGTGGTCGGCTCGCCGGAGAAGGCCGAGCTCCTGCGCCGGCTCGGCTGCGACGTCGTGGTTCTCCGGGAAGAAATCGGGCTCGACACCCACGAGGAGACGACCCCGGAGCGAGTCATCGAGGTCGGCAAGCGGCTCGGCAAGCTGATCCGGGCGCGTGCCGGCGACGACCCGCACGTCGTCTTCGAACACGTGGGGCAGGCGACCTTCGGCATCTCGGTGTTCGTGGTCCGCCGCGGCGGCGTGGTGGTCACCTGCGGCTCCAGCACCGGCTACCAGCACGCCTTCGACAACCGCTATCTCTGGATGCGGCTCAAGCGGGTGATCGGCAGCCACGTCGCCAACCTGCAGGAGCAGTGGGAGTGCAACCGGCTCTTCGAACTCGGCCGGATCGTACCCACCATGAGCGATCTCTTTTCGCTGTCCGACGCCGCCGAGGCGGCCCGGCTCGTGCAGACCAACCGGCACACCGGCAAGGTCGGCGTGCTGTGTCTGGCTCCCGAGCCCGGCCACGGCGTCACCGACCAGCAGCTGCGCAACCGGATCGGGGTCGACAGGCTGAACCCGCTCTTCGGCCTCGGTTCCTCGGCGCGAAAGGCTTGAGGTCAATGTTCCCGTCGATCGGCTTTCTGAGCACCGGCTCCTACCTGCCGGACCAAGTGGTCACCAACGCGGAGCTGGAGGCCCTGATCCCGGACTGCACCGCGGAGTGGATCAGCCGTAAGACCCTCATCGAGACCCGGCGCTACGCGGCGCGGACACAGGCGACGTCCGATCTGGCCGCGGCGGCGGCGGACGACGCCCTGACCCGCGCCGGCACCACCGCCGACGACATCGACTTCCTGATCGTGTCGACCTCGACCGGCGACTTCCCTCAGCCGCCCACCGCCTGCCTGGTGCAGGAGCTGACCGGGGCGCGCAATGCGGCGTGCATCGACGTCAACGCGGTGTGCGCCGGCTTCGTCTACGGCATCGAACTCGCCCGAAGCCTGCTGGTCACCCATCCGGGCACGCGCGCGCTGGTGGTCGCCGCCGACCTCTACTCCCGCATCCTCGACTTCGATGACCGGCGCACTGCCGTGCTGCTCGGCGACGGGGCGGGCGCCGCGGTACTCGGCGAGGTGCCCGCACCGTACGGCATCCTGGAGACCGATCTGGCCACCATGGGCGAGGCCCAGGAGCTCATCAAGGTCGCGGCCGGGGGCAGCCGCACGCCGGCGTCGGCGGCCACGCTCGCCGCGGGCGGCCACTTCTTCCGGATGAACGGGCGCGGCGTGCGCGACTTCGTGATGGACACCGTTCCGCCGATCCTCAACAAGATGCTGGCGAAGGCGGGCTCGACGGCCGAGGACGTGAACTGCTTCGTTCCGCACCAGGCCAACGGCGTCCTCCTCGCCGAGCTTGCCGAGCGCTGCGGCCTCGGCTCCGCGCACACCCACCTGACCCTGAGCCGGTACGGCAACGTGGGCAGCGCCTCGGTCCCGGTCGCCCTGGACGACGCGGACAAACAGGGCCTGCTGGCCGACGGCGATCTGGTGCTGCTGGCAGGCTTCGGCGGCGGTATGTCGGTCGGCGCCTGCCTCGTCCGCTGGCGCCCGACCGGCGCTGACGCCCCGCTGCGACGCGCCGAGGTGATCTCATGACCGTCGAACGCGTCGGCGTGGTCGGCTGTGGCCTGATAGGCACCGGCATCGCGGACATCAGCGCGCGGGCCGGATTCGAGGTGCGCGTCGCGGTCTCCAGCGAGCCGGCGATCGAACGTGCCCGCCGGCGCTGCACCGCCTCCCTCGACCGGGCGCTGCGCAAGGGCAAACTCGCCCCCGAGGAACACCAGGCGGCGCTGGGCAGGCTCACGTTCACGGCCGACCTGAACGAACTGGCCGACCGGCAGCTCGTGTTCGAGGCCGTGCCTGAGGAGCAGGAAGCGAAGGTCCAGGTCTTCGGGCAGCTCGACAAGACGGTCACCGACCCGGAGGCGATCCTCGCGTCCGTCACGTCGGCCATCCCGATCATCCGCCTCAGCCGCGCGACGGCTCGACCGGAACGCGTCGTCGGCGCGCACTTCTTCAACCCGGTGACCGCGCTGCCCCTGGTCGAGGTGATCGCCTCGAAGCTGACCTCCGACTCGACCGTCGAGCGGCTCACCGAGCTGCTGGTCGGCCCGTTGCAGAGGCAGGTGATCCGGGCCCAGGACCGCTCCGGCTTCGTCGTCAACGCGCTGCTGATCCCCTATCTGCTGGCCGCGATGCGCATGGTCGAGGCGGGCACGGCGACCGCGGACGACATCGACCGGGGCATGACACTGGGCTGCGGACACCCGATGGGTCCGCTCGCCCTCGCCGACCTGATCGGCCTGGACGTCGTCGAGGCGGTGGGCAACTCACTGTTCGAGGAGTTCCGCGAGCCGCTCCACGCTCCGCCGCCGATCCTGGTGCACATGGTGGAGGTCGGCCTGCTCGGCCGCAAGACCGGCCGCGGCTTCTTCGAGTACAAATGAGAGTGATCATCAACAACGGTTGACAACCACCCCAGGCGAAGGACTGAAGTTGATGATGCCTCAGGCGACCGGGCCGACTCCCAGGGACGAACCGCACACCGCGCTCGACGGACCGGACGAGTCCTGGCACGGTCTGCCCGCCGAACAGCAGCCGGAGTGGCCGGACACGGCGGAACTGCGCGAGATCGTCACCGCACTGCGGACCCTCCCGCCCTTGGTCTTCGCCGGCGAGTGCGACCAACTGCGCAGCCGGCTGGCCGCCGTGGCGCGCGGCGATGCGTTCCTGCTCCAAGGGGGCGACTGCGCCGAGACGTTCGCCGCCGTGTCCGCCGACCAGATCAGCAGCAAGCTGAAGACGTTGCTCCAGATGGCCACGATCCTGACCTACGCCGGATCCGTGCCCGTGGTCAAGGTGGGCCGACTGGCGGGGCAGTACGCGAAGCCCCGGTCCGGCTCCGTCGAGGACCGGGCGGGCATGACGCTGCCCGCCTACCGGGGAGACGCCGTCAACGGCCTGGAATTCACTCCGGGAAGCCGCCGTCCCGATCCACGGCGGCTCATGACGATGTATCACGCGTCCTCGGCGACACTGAACCTGGTGCGCGCCTTCATGGCGGGCGGCTACGGCGGCTTGCGGCAGGTGCATTCCTGGAACCGCGACTTCGTCAGGACGTCTCCGGCAGGCCGGCGTTACGAGGCACTGGCCCGGGAGATCGACAACGCGCTGAGTTTCATGGCTGCTTGCGGGAGCGAGCCGGACGAGCGGCTGACGAACGAGTTCTACGCGTCGCACGAGGCGCTTCTTCTGGACTACGAAGGGGCGCTCACCCGCGTCGACTCCCGTACCGGCGAGCGATACGCCACCTCCGGCCACATGGTCTGGATCGGAGAGCGCACCCGTCGGCTCGACGGGGCACATGTCGCCTTCGCGGAGTCCGTGCGCAATCCCATCGGGGTGAAGCTCGGCCCCACGACCACACCTCAGGAGGTACTCGATCTGGTCGAGCGTCTGGACCCCGCCCGAGATCCGGGCCGGCTGACGTTCATCTCCCGGATGGGCGCGGCACAGGTACGCGATCTCCTGCCCGCCCTGGTGGAAAAGGCACAGGCGGCGGAGGCACAGCTGGTATGGGTGTGCGATCCCATGCACGGCAACACCGTCAGGACGGCGTCCGGCCGCAAGACACGTCACTTCGACGACGTGCTCGACGAGGTGAAGGGGTTCTTCGAGGTGCACCAGAGCCTGGGCAGTCACCCGGGCGGCATCCACGTCGAGTTGACGGGGGACGACGTCACCGAGTGCACGGGCGGAGGCCAGGAGATCCTCCCGGACCAGCTGGACCAGCGCTACGAGACCGCCTGCGATCCCCGGCTGAACCGCAGCCAGTCCCTGGACCTCGCCTTCCTCGTGGCTGAGGTACACCGGTCCCCGAACGGACGGACACGGTCGTCGAACCGGCACGACGTACGGGAGTAAGGTGCCCGGCGCCGATCGAGTGGCTGGTCGCCTGAGTCGTTCACGCGGTGGCGCAGCAGGATGACGCACTACGTTCATCGTGTGGTCACCTGCATGCGGGCCGACACAGGCAGTGTGACCCGTACAAGGCGGTGGACGGAGAGGCCCTGAAACGTGGCGATGTGGTGGCACGGAACGGTAACCGCGGCTCGGTCGAGGACATGGATGCCGGTGTCGGCCTGGGCGGTGACGCGAGCCGCGCTGCTGCTGACGCTCTTCGGTGCCGTGCGCTTCCCCGGTGCCGACGTCCGCCCCGACGTGGTCGTCATCTATCACGGCTGGTACGAACGGCTGCTGACCGGTAGCTTTCCGGTCCACGACGTCACCTGGCAGTACCCGCCCGCCGCGGCGGCGGTCTTCCTCGCCCCGGCACTGCTGCCGTTCCTGACGTACTCGCACGCCTTCTACCTGCTCGCCTGCGCCGCCGATGCGACGGTCCTGGCGATGCTGCTGCGGGCCGGTCGGGTCCACGGCCGGGACCTGGCCGGCGCCTGGCTGTGGGTCGCCGGGGTCGCCGTGCTCGGCCCGCTGGCCCTGGCCCGCTACGACGTGATGGTCACCGCCCTCGCGGTCGCCGCCCTGCCGGCCGCCGCACGGCGCCCCCGGGTGGCGGGCGCGCTGGCCGGGATCGGCGCGCTGGTCAAGGTCTGGCCGGTACTCGTCCTCGCCGGTGCGCGGCCGGGCCGCACGACCCGCCGCTCCTGCGGAGCGGCGCTGGTCACCGCCGCCGGTGTCGGCGCCGCGTTCCTGGCGTTCACCCGGGGACCGTTCGCGTTCCTCACCGAGCAGCGTCAACGCGGCGTCGAGATCGAGTCGTTGGGCGCCCTGCCGTTTCACGTCCTGCGCCTGCTCGGCCTGTGGCACGGCACCTCCCGGCTGCACTACGGGTCGTTCGAGTTCCTCGGCCCGTACGTGCCCACCGCGGCCCGGATCGCACTGGCCGGCGCGGTGCTGGCCTTCTGCTGGCTGGTCTGGTGGCGGGTACGCGCCCGCACGTTCAGCGACGTCGTGCTCTACGACGCGGCGTTCGCCGCGGTGCTGGTCTTCGTCACCACCAGCCGGGTGATCAGCCCGCAGTACATGATCTGGCTGCTCGGCCTCGGCGCGCTCTGCCTGACCAGCCGCTCCACGGTCCAGCGCCGTCCTGTGCTGCTCGTCCTGGCCGCGTGCTTCTTCACGGTGCTCGAATTCCCCGTCGGCTTCGGCCAGGTCGTGCGGAGCGATCTGCCGGGCATCGTCGTCCTGCTGATCCGCGACGGGCTGCTGCTGGTGGCGACGGTCTCGGCCTGCCGCCGGCTCTGGCGCAGTACGGCCTGGCGCCCGGAGGCGATCCCTGACGACGCGGCGGGGCTGGGCGACACGGTGACGATCGTTGGATCGTCCTAGGCAAGTGTGGCGGGCAGGCTTCTGTGTCCGTTGGAGATGAAGGAGGGAACTGGATCGCTCTGGTCCGGGGCCTGGGCCAGTGCGAGAGACGGGAAGCGCTCGAACAACGCCGGGAGTGCAGTGGCCGCCTCCAGGCGGGCGAGCGGCGCCCCCAGGCAGTAGTGCACTCCGTGACCGAAGGCGAGATGGTCCTTGTTCTCCCGGGTTGCGTCGAAGACTCCTGCCGATGGACCGTGCTGCTCCGGGTCCCGACCGGCGGCTGCGTAGGACGCCAGGATGGCGTCGCCCTTGGGGATGGTCGTGCCGCCGACGGTGATGTCCTCGACGGCGTAACGCAGTGGCAGGTGGGCCACGGGGGCGTCGCTGCGCAGGCTCTCCTCGATCACGTCGGTCCAGGCGACCTGGCCGGTACGGACGAGGTCGCGCTGGGCCGGCGCGGTGAGCAGCGCGAAGACGGCGTTGTCGAGCAGGTTCACGGTTGTCTCGTGCCCGGCGCCGATGATCAGCAGAAGTGTGTCGATGACTTCTGCCTCGGTCAGTGACTCGTCGCTGTCCCCGGCAGAGACCAGGTAGCTCGTGAGGTCGTCCCCCGGTTGCCTCCTGCGGTGGTCGACCAGGTCGTTGAGCAGGATGTAGGTGGTGCGGTAGTTGTCGGCGGCTTCCTGCGGGCCGAGTCCCGTGTTGAAGATGTTGTCGATACAGGTGCGGATACCGACAGCCAGGGAGCCTTCGGGGACACCCATGAGCTGCGTGATCACCTGCACCGGAATCAGGTAGGCAAAGTCCCGCCGCAGGTCCACCACGCCGTCGACCGCGGTGTGCGGCAGATCGTCCAGCACACGCGCGACGATGCGCTCGACCTGCGGGCGCAGCTGCATGGTCCGGCGGGCGGTGAAGGCCGGCGTCACCAGGCGCCGCAGCCTGCTGTGGTCGCTGCCGTAAGCGGTGAACATGTTGGTGACGGACACCCAGGCGTACAGCGGCCATTCGGAGGTGATGTCCCCGGCGATGAATCGGGGCCAGTGCCGACGGGGGTCTTTCGATACCCGCGGATCGGTCAGGAGTTGTTCGAGGGCGGTGTGGCTGGTGACCGACCACGCCGGGATGCCGCCGGGGAGGATCACCTTCGTGACAGGGCCCCGGGCACGGAGTCGGGCGCCCTCCGCATGTATGTCGCGGCCTGTGGGGTCGAGAACGTGGGGATGCTGATCGTCGGTTGGCAACTGTCCGCCTCTCGTGGGTGCGGAATGGTCTTGCCGGTGACTTCGGTCCCGGCCCCGGGCGAGGGCGAAACAGCCGACATGCTCCGCTTCGTTCGCCCGCAGGTGCCGGAGTGCTGCCGGGCGATGGTGCTCCGTGGTCGACGTGATGGCCACCCCGCCCGTGGGTTTTCGGCCTGGATACGGGTGTTCGTGACTTCGGCCGGTCCGTCTCCGTGGGCCGCTTGTGGGCGACGACGCCGTCCGGGTCGGCGCCCTCGGCGACGTGCGCGTCCTGTTCGCCGGGGACGGCTTGCGACACATCCACTCGACCTCGCCCCGGAGGTCCTGCGCCACCAGGCCGTGCTGCCCGCCCTCGTCAGGCAGGGCTATTCACCGTCCGGTTCACCCTCGATGCCCACAGCGTCCTGAGCGGCGGCGTCCCCGGACGAGGCTTCGCTGACGGTCTCTTCGACACCAGGCGCCGCAGCGTCGGGGTCCACGTCCCCGACGAGGTTCCTGGGCGCGGCTCCCCCGGTCCAGTCCGGCATGGCTGATCCTTTCGCCGTCCTCACGCACCCGTGCGTTCCCTCGCGAATCTACGGTCGGCAACGCGCCGTGAGGAGTGTCCAGTTGCACAGTGAGCAGCGGATTCCGGTGCAGCTGTGCACAGCGAGCATGGGAGCCTCGGCCGCGCTCGTCTCGGGACCGGGGCCGGACGAACCGGCGGTCGGGCCGCGTGCCGGTCCGTGCCTTCGGCGCGATCCTCATCCATCGGCTCGGCCGCATGACCTTCATGCGTCGGGCCGTACGAATCCCGCTGCGGCTGGATCGACGAGGAGTACAGGAACCCGGATGCCTACCAGACCTTGCCGACCGGCGCCTTCGACGTGCGCGGCAGCTCTCGTCCGGTTGCCGCTTCTCTGGCCGGGCACGCGACGGTGCACACCGGCGGTCGCGGAGAACAACAAGCTGCCCGCCGGTCTGGTGAATCGGGCCGCGACCAGGATGCCCTCGGCAGCGGACGCCGTGAGGGCGCCAGGCCGCATCCCGGTCGACCTGTACTCGCGTGCACCGCGAGCCGTCATGGGCGTCGTGCCGGCTGCACCAGCGTGCTCCGTCAGCTTGACGAAGGTGTCTGGTGTTCCCGTAGAGCGTGATCTGGCCGATCATCGATCCGTCGAGGTCGACGATGAAGAGACCGGGGCGCCGCCTGGGCACTCTCGGCATCTCGCGCGCCACTTCGTCTCGTGGTCGAGGGCCGCCGAGGAAGGTGCGTCCGGCATCGTTCGCGAATTAGGACGTGATCTGACCTCCATGGCCCATAGCGTGGTCCTTGACCGACAGAGCAGGAACACCGGAAGGCGAAGACGATGACTTTCAACGAGCAGACCACCCGCGACCTGGCTGGGGACCCGGCCGTCACCGGTGAGCGCGCCGATTTGCTGGAGATGCTGACCAAGCACCGGCACTTCCTGCGCTTCACCACCCGTGACCTCACCGACGAGCAGGCAGGCCGGCGGACCACCGCCAGCGAGCTCTGTCTGGGCGGCTTGATCAAGCACGTCACCGCGGTCGAACGGAACTGGGTGGACTTCATCCTGAACGGCCCGTCGGCGATGCCGGACTTCACGGCCATGACCGAGGCCGACTGGGCCCGGCGGGCCGACCAGTTCCGGCTGCTGCCCGGTGAGACGCTGGCCGGCGTGCTGGCCGACTACGCCGAGGTGGCCCGCCGGACAGACGACCTGGTCGCCACGCTGCCCGACCTGGCGGCCACCCATCCGCTGCCGAAGGCCCCGTGGTTCGAGCCCGGCGCGCAGTGGTCGGCCCGCCGGGTGCTGATGCACGTCATCGCCGAGACCGCTCAGCACGCCGGCCACGCCGACATCATCCGCGAGTCCCTGGACGGCGCCAAGAGCATGGGCTGACCGACGGCGCGGTGACTGACGTCTTCGGATGAGGCCGGGCCGTAGCACGCACGGCTGGGCCCGGCCCACGGATCAGGCAGGACGGAGGAGCGGGAGGAGGCCGACGAGCCGTTCCAGCTGTGCGAGTTGCTCGCGGAGAGTGAGTGCGCCGAGGCGGAGGATCAGGTCGCGGGCGCCGGCTTCGATGTACGGGGTCAGCCGGTCGGCGAGTTGTGCGGCCGTTCCCGCAGCGACGGCCTGGATCTTCTCCAAGTCCTCGAGCGGAAGGCCGTAGTTGACTCTCGCGAACTCGTCGAGTGAGCGCCTGCAGGATTCGATGCTGTCGGCGGTCCGGACGTTGACGAAGACCGCAGGGGTGATCGTTCCCGGGTCTCGTCCTGCTTCGACGGCGGTCCGGCGGAGGTCGGCCAGGCCGGTCCGGTAGTCATGCGGGTCCGGTGGATACGGGAACCAGCCGTCGTAGTGGCGTCCGGTGCGGGCGAGTGCTGCCGGGGTGGCGCCGCCGAGCCACAGCGGTGGCCCGCCGGGGCGGTAGGGCCCGATCGACGGCGGGATGTCGTCGAAGTGCAGGAGTTCGCCGTGGAAGGAGGTGTGACCGTCGGCCTTCCAGATCTGCCGCCAGAGCGTGACGGTTTCGTCGAGTCGTGCGAAGCGCCGCGCCCAGGAGACTTCTGACAGCGTGTGGAGCGGCCGTCCGAATGTCCCGGGGAAGCCGGCTCCGACGCCGACGGTCAGGCGTCCGCCGGCGAGCCGGTCGACCGAGGCCAACGCGTGTGCGGTCTGGACCGGCCGCCGGAGTACGGGCATGAGGACACCGGTGCCGAGGGTCAGCCGCTCGGTGACGACGGCCAGGGCGGAGAGCATGGCGAGCGGGTCGACGATCGGCACCCGGATCGAGTCGCCGACGAACACCGAGTCGTAGCCGAGCCGTTCGGCCCTGGCGGCGAAGTCGATCAGTTCCCGAGGGTCCGTACCGGGACCCCATTGGCTCTTGCTGGTCGGCAGGAACACGCCGACCCGGATCGTGTCCGTCATACCCGTCGCTGTCATACCCGTCACCCTGGGCGCACCGGGGATGCCGCTCAATTCCCCGGGAGGAATGGCGCGTTCGGCGGAGCGACGGTTATAACCTCTCGGTGGACTTTCCCGAAGCGCTGCGGGCGCGCCGTACCGGACGGCAGATCAGCCAGTTGGAGCTGGCGAACCGGGCCGGGACGACGCAGCGGCACGTCAGCTTCATCGAGAGCGGTCGCTCGGTCCCGGGGCGCACGATGGTGCTGCGGCTGGCCGAGTCGTTGGAGTTGCCGTTGCGGGAGCGGAACGAACTGCTGCTTGCGGCGGGTTACGCGGCAGCGTATCCGGAGACTCCCCTGGACGCCGCCGGCCTGGCGCCCGTACGGGAGGCGCTGCGGAGCATCCTGGACGGGCACCTGCCGTACCCGGCCGTCGTGGTGGACGGTGGGGGCGGCCTGGTGGCGGCCAATGCGGCGTTCGTGCTTCTCACGCTGGGCGCAGATCCGGAGCTGTGCCGGTCCGGCGCGAACATGTACCGAATGGCGCTCCACCCGAGGGGGCTGGCACCGAGGGTGGTGAATCTCGCGGCCTGGGGCCGGCACATCGTCGAGCGGCTGCGCCGGCTGGAGGCGGAAGGCCGGTCCGGGGGCGGCCGGGAGCGGAACCGGCTGGTGGAGGAGCTGGCGGGCTACGTGCCCACCGGGCCTCCGGTCCAGGGCCCGTACCTGGGCTTCGCCGTCCCGCTGGAATTGCGGAGCCCCTGGGGTGAGCTGCGGTTGATCACCACCGTCACGACCTTCGCGACGGCGGTGGACGTGACCCTGGCCGAGCTGAAACTGGAGGCCTTCCTCCCTGCGGACGGCCGGACGGCGGCAATCCTGCACCAGCAGCCCTGGCAGCAGGATCAGGAGACTTGAACACCACCGCGCACCGCCCCGGCGCACACTCCCATCCGGCCCACCTGATCAAGGCCGCCGGTGTCCGGCTTTCGTCATCTCTCAGGTGCGCAGCAGACGCGCCAGGAGTGGGCGGTAGTGCGCGAAGGCCGGCACGGTGGCTCGCGGGTCCTTGGCTGCCTCGTCCCAGCGCCTGAGGGCTACGGCCTGTTCGGCGTGCGGCAGGGCGGCGAACCGGTCGGCTTCGGCGTCCGACATGGGGCCGCCCTGCACGTTGAGGGTGTAGAGGGAGGCCGGTGAGAGGCGTTGGAGGTAGCCGGGTTCGACGGCGCACAGGTAGCGCTTGGCCGCGACGTGCAGGCGGACGGGTTCGGTCACGTCCTTCGGGAACCAGGCGGCGAGACGGTCGGCGCCGGTGTGGCTGTGCCGGTTGTCGGTGCCGTTCATCAGCTGGTGGCCGCTGATCCCGCCCGTGAAGTGGCCGATGTCGTGCAGGAGCGCGGCCGCGACGAGGGCGTCGGGGGCGCCTGCCGCCTCGGCGTGTGCGGCGGTCTGCAGCATGTGCTCGGCCTGGGTGACCGGTTCGCCGAGGTACTCGCCGGCGCCCTGGTCGGTGAAGAGCTGTTCGAGTTCGGCGACGATGCCGAGCGCGCGGCGCAGGACGGCCAGCTCGCTGGCGGCGGCGTCGAGGTCGGCGTAGCAGCCTTGCAGGTGCCGGGCGCCGTCGGCGGTGAACGCGGAACGGGCGTGCAGGATCCGGGTGTTGTCGAAGATCACGCAGTCGCCGGGTTCGAGACGGAAGCCGATCCGCGCGGCCGGGCGGTAGAGCAGTTCGGAGAAGACACGGTAGGCCTGGTAGAAGGCAGCGATGCGGTCCGGTTCCAGCGTGATCGGCCGCATGGAGCGGTTGTTGAACCGGATCTGCCTGATCCAGCCGAGTGGATCGAGACCGATGAGCGGGGCGGTCGTACTCAGGTCCGCACCGGAATCGGCGTAGCGGAAGGTCACGGGAGTGCGGGTGAGCACGTCGAAGGCGTCCGGCTGCTCACGGCGCAGCGTCGCGGCCGCGTGGAAGCCGTCCACCAGGCCTGAGTCGCCGCCCTGCGCCGCATTGGCCAGGCAGTGCAGCAGCTGGATCGTCGGGACCGGGTCCCGATAGGGGTTGTCGGTGTGGGGCAGGATCTGACGGGAAGTGAACGCCAGGTTCGCCGGATTCTCCTCGACGCGTACCTCGAACATCTCGCCGTAGTTGGTCTCGCGCACGTAGCCGAACGCCCTCGCGACGTCCAGTACGGCGCGGTCCGCGACGGGTACGCCGTGGAGGACGACGAAGCCCTGGGTCAGCAACGCGTCCAGGCAGCGCGCGCGTTCGGCGGGGTCGTCGGCGAAGGAGGGCCAGGCGCCCGAGGGTAGGGCGTCCAGGTCGGCAGCGGTCCAGAGCGCTTTGGCGTCCTCGGCGCGGTCGTCGTACGGCGGTGCCGTGCCGGGCCGGTGGGTGTCCAGCCAGGTGTGGGTGAAGTGCGAGCGGTGCCCGTCCGGGGCGAACACGATCCGCACGCCGTCGGCATCGTCCTCGGCCTGCGCGATCACGATGTCGGGCGCGAGGTCGGCGAGGTCGAACAGCTTCTGGCCACTGCCAGGGATCTGGCACGCGCCGCACGGGCAGTTGTCGCGAAGCCACAGGGCGGGAAAACGCGCCCCGTCCTGGCGGATCAGCTCGGTCTGCATGGTGGTTGTCACCTTCAGGTCGCAGGGGGCAGGTCGCGGACGAGGGGAGAAGCAGCGATCGAGTTGCGGATGGTGAAGGCGACGGCGTCGCCGAGGTAGCGGTCCTGCGACCATTCCAGGGGCCGGCCCTGGTGGTCGGTGGAGCGTCGCCGCTCGCGCAGCAGCGCGGTGCCGGGCGGGACCTCCAGCAGCCGGGCGTCCTCGGCGTCGGCGTTGACCGCGTCGATGGCGTGTTCGGCGTGCGCGAAGACGATCCCGTGCTCCTCCAGCCGTTCGCAGATCGACTCCCGCTCCAGGTCGACGTAGGAGAACAGCACACCGACCCGCTCCGGATAGGCCGTACGCTCGATCATCACCGGGACGCCGGTCAGCAGCCTGACACGCACGAGGTAGACCACCGGGTCGCCGGGCTCCAGTCCGAGCTCGTGCGCCTGCTCCTCATCGGCGGGCCTGCGCTCGAGCACGTCGACGCGTCCGGACGGCACCTCCCCGATCGAACGGGCCCAGCGCGAGAACGACCGCAGCTCCCCGAAGTTCTGCAGCCTGGGCAGGGCGAGCACCGTGCGGCGCGCGCCCTGCTGCGAGGACATCAGACCGTCCTCACGCAGGACCTCCAGGGCACGCCGCACCGTGTTGCGGGACACGCCGTACTCCTGGGCGAGGACGTGTTCCGAGGGCAGCCGGGACCCCGGAGGGAACTGCCCGTCGGCGATCGCCTCGCGCAGCCGCCCGGCCATGTCCAGGTAGAGGGCTTCACCCTGGCCTGTCATCACACTCCCTGACTTGTAGGAACAAGCTCAAACCTGTACCCACAAGTTAGTCGGTGCGGGCGCGACGGACAAGAGCGGTGGTGTGTCCCCACGCACGAACGACTCGTCGCGCCACCACCGGAGGGAAGTCCCCGCGGTGCCGGGTCATTCGTCCCTGGATCGCGGTGGCGTGACCAGGGTGAGGTGACCGGTGGCGGTGTCGTAGCTGTAGCCCGAGACTCGAATGCGGCCCGAGGCGGAGGGCGAACGCAGGATCTTGTCGACGTCGATGCGAACGGTGGCGGCCGGATCGGTGACCGCGGTGGCCCGCAGGGCCGTCTCCTCGAAGCCACGCTGGACGAAGCCGCGCCTCAGCCTGTCGTCAGCCATCAGGGCCGATCCGCAGTCGGTGTGGTGGATGACGGCCAGTTCGAACCAGTCGGCGTCGGGGGTCACCGTCTCGTGCAGGTAGCTGATCCATGCGAGATCGTCGAGGAACGACTGGTTCACCCGGCCGCCGACGGTACGTGCCACGATCGCGTCCCCGAGTCGCAGACCGAGGACGGCCGCGGGGTCGACACGAGGATCGATGCAGGTCAGGACATAGACCTGCTGGTTGGGCAGGAACGGTATCTCCGGCAGGTGGTCCCTGAAGTCGGTGGCCGCGAACCGCTTGTTGTTCTCGAGCAGCTTGTCGAAGTTGGTCATGTGCCCAAGGTCGCAGCCCGGCGGGGTCGTGATCGTGCCGATCCGGCCAGCTGTCGTCAGACTTGCGCCACCCGCGCTGTCATGCCGGGGGCCCCTCCGGGACACGGCGGTGGGCTCGGCGGTATTCGGTGGGTGTCGTACCCAGCGCGCGCGACATGTGCAGGCGCAGGTTGCCCGCGGTGCCCAGCCCGCACCGCTCGGCGATGTGGTCCACCGGCAGGTCGGTCGTTTCGAGGAGCCGTTGCGCCTCCAGTACGCGTTGCGAGGAGAGCCAGCGCATCGGTGTCATGCGGGTTCGGTCACGGAATCGGCGGGAGAACGTGCGCGTGGGCATGCCCGCATGCCGGGCCAGGTGGGTCAGCGACAGCGGCTGGTGCAGCCGTTGGATCGCCCATTCGAGGGTTCGGGCGAACTGGTCGGCGTCGTCGTCGCGCGCCTCCCTGCGCGGGTCCTGGGCCTGGTCGCCGGAGCGGTGGGTGGCCACGACCATGCGGCGGGCCACCGTGTCGGCGACGCCCGCCCCGAAGTCCGAGCGGATCACGTGGATGTAGAAGTCGATGCTTCCGGACTGGCCCGCGCCGGTGAGGATGCTGCCACCGTCGACGAACAGCACGTCCGGGTCGAGCCACACGCTCGGGTAGCGCCGGCGGAACTCGTCGGCTTCGCGCCAGTGGGTAGTGGCCCTGCGGCCGTCGAGCAGACCGGCGGCGGCCAGCGCGAACGCGCCCAGACATACCGAGGCCAGGCGTGCGCCACGGTCGTGGGCGGACCACAGTGCCTCGCGCACGGCGGCGTCCGGTTCCACCGGTGGGTAGAAACCGGGCACGATCACCGTGTCAGCCGTGGCCACGGCTTCGAGGCCTGCCGCTGCGTCGATGTCGAAGCCCGTCGAGGTGGGGACCGGGCCCGGTCGCAGCCCGCACACGGTGAACGAGTAGCGCGCGGCTTCGTCGCGGAACCCGAAGACCTGAGCGGCGGTGGCGAGATCGAATGCCACGACTCCCGGCAACGCCAGTGCGACGACCGCGTGCGGTCGCTCGTGCGGCCATGTCATGAGGTCACCTGGTCCGGCACCATCGCGATCCCCTTCACAGACACGCACGTCCCGACATCGCACGGTTACGGATACCTCCTGGTCCGATCTTGCCTTGCCGGCCTCGGCTGCGTCCCGGTCCTTCACGGATGCGGCAGTCAGTCACGGGGGCGGAGGCTGGCTTCTTCGAGGTCGAGTTCGTACTGGATCCGGCGCCGGGTGGCGTTGCTGATCCTGTTCGCCTCGTAGAGGCGCTGGAGCTCGGCCGCCTCGATCGCGATGAGTGTCCGGCGAATCTCGCGGTAGGCGTCGGCAGGACGGGCGTCCGGGTCGCTGTAGTGGGCGTCCTCGACCTGGTGGATGCGGGCTTCCAGATGACGACGGGCCTGTTTGAGCGCGCCCTCCGCGGCGGCACCGAGATCGGCGAGCTGATCCAGATCGCCCAGCAGTTTGAGTTCGTCGAGGGCGGCGTGCGCGATGCGTCGGCGGGTCCGGGCCTCCTCGCGGACGGTGTGCTCCGGTTCCAGAGCGATGCCGGAGCGGCGGACGACCGGGGCCAGGGTGAAACCCTGGAAGACGAGGGTGACCGCGACGGTCCCGGTGGTGAGCATGAGAATGAGTGCCCGGTGCGGCAGCGGCGCCCCTGTGTGGGTGGCCAGGGGGATGGAGAGCGCGGCGGCCAGCGGCATGACGCCTCGGGTGCCCGCCCAGGACAGGACGGCCGGAACGCGCCAGGAGAGGCGGTTGTCGCCCTCCCCGTGCCGGCGGTGGATCAGGGCGGACAACGGGAAGATCCACAGCAGGCGGATCGCCAGCAGCGTGAAGGCGATCACCGGCACCCACAGCGGCCAGCCGTGCTCGTCGCGCGCGAGATGACGGACGGTCGAGGGAACCTCAAGGCCGATCAGGGCGAAGACGACGCTCTCCAGCAGGAAGGTCACGGTGTCGTAGACGGCGTGGACCTGGAGGCGGACGGAGGCGTTGCCGAGCTTGTGGCCGGTGCTGCCGAGGACGACCCCGGACACGATGACGGCGGTCACGCCGGACGTGTGCGACTGTTCCGCGACGACGTAGGAGGCGTACGGAGTGACCAGTGCGATGACGGTCTCCAGCATGGGATCGTCGGTCCGTCTGCGGATCAGGGTCACCACTGCGGCGACCGCGGCGCCGATGAGGGCTCCCCCTCCTGCCAGGATCAGGAACTGCAGGGCGGTCCCGGGCACGCTGATGGCGCTGCCGGACACCGCGGTGGCCACGGCGACCTTGTAGAGGACCAGCGACGTGGCATCGTTGAACAGGCTTTCCGCCTGCACCATGGCCTGCACGCGCGGGGGGAGGGACAGGCGCCGGCCCAGCGCGGTCACGGCCACGGGGTCGGTGCTGGCCAGGACAGAGCCGAGGATGAACGCGGTCGCGGCGGTGAGCGGGGTGATCGCATGGGCCACGTACCCGACGGTGACGGCCGAGGCGAGGACCAGGCCGAAGACCAGACCGGTCACGGGCCGCCACACGGCACGCAGGTCGCGGACGGAGATCTCCCCGGCCGAGGCGTAGAGCAGCGGTGGCAGCACCAGCACGTTGATCACGTGAGGCGGCAGGCGGACTTCGGGGACCCAGGGCATCAGTCCCACGAGCAGACCCGCGACCACGAGGAGCGAGGGGGCGGGCAGGCTCCAGCGGCGGGCGCCCGTCGCCACGGCGGTGGCCAGGACCACCAACAGCAGGACGACGATCAGGCCGGTCATGGCGCGTCCCCGGTGAGATACGGCGAGTGCTCCCCCTGTGACCAGGTGCTTCACCAACGTAACCGACATACGGCGGTGCCGCAGCCGACGGTCGGACCAGTGCGGCAGTGCTCGGGGACGCCGTGGCGTCCTTGAGCGAAAGCGGTGGTCAGGTACGGCGGGCCAGGAGGCTCAGGAGTGGTACCGGATCGTCGCGGAAGTAGAAGCGGCCCCCGGGGAACCGACGCACGCGTACGTACTCGGTGCTGTGCTCCTTCCCCTGTGTGAGGGCCTCGGCGGGGACGACGTCGGCCTCCCCGCCCAGCACGTCGAGGGGCACCGGGAGCGGCTCGCCCTCCCCGTGACGGTGCTTGTCCAGCAGGGTGAGGTCCGCGCGGAACACCGGGAGGAGCAGAGCCGTCAGATCGGCGTCCGCGGCGATCTGCGGCGGGATGCCGCCGTAGCGTTCGTCGAGGTCCGCGACCAGCTCGGCGTCCGTTCTGTCGGAAACCCGTGCCGCGTGGCGCGGTAGGCGGGGCGCGGGAAACGCCGACACGACGAGACGTTCGGGCAGCGGGCGGCCCCGGGCGATCAGTTCCCAGCGCGTCCGCGCCTTCCCCGCTGAGCACGACCCGCGCATGCCGCGCCACGTGCCCGCTGAAGAGATACGGGGTGATGTTCTTGTCGCCGAACGGCGTCGGCTGGTCCTTCGCGGCGAGCACCTCCGCCAGCGTCACCGGGTCCAGCAACTCCTCGGGCCGGACCGCGACTTCCCGGTGGTCGCAGCCCCACAGCCGGACCACCTCCTCGGCGTACGGCCGGCCCGGGACGGGAGCGGAGGTGTCACCGAACAGCACGGTGAAGGTTTGCGGCGCGCTGCCGCCACCGGAGGCGACAAGACCCGTCAGCACGCTGGAGTCGAGTCCGCCCGACAGCAGGACGGCGGCTCTCTCGCCGGGCTCGACCCTTGCCACCGCGTCCTCGAGCAGATCCCTGAGGTGCTTCACGGTCCCGTCGAGGTCGAGTTCGTGAGTGCGGGCCTCCGGACGCCAGTACGGCTCCTCGGAGCGGCCCTCCGTCGCGATGCACAGGGTATGACCGGCCCGTACCACGCGCACGCTGCGCAGTACGCCCTGACCGGGGCTGCGCAACTGCGTGAGAACGGCGCCCAGTCCCGCCGCGTCGAGCTCGGCCCGCACCATCGGATGGCGTACGACGGTGGCCACGTCGGAGGCGAACACGACTCCGTCAGGGGTGAGCGCGTAGCTCAGGGGTTTCACCCCCCAACCGGTCGCGGCCGAGGAGCAGTTCCCCGGTGCGCACGTCCCAGACGGCGAAGGCGAACGCCCCGTCCAGACGAGCCGGGGCGGAGCGGCCCCACCGCAGGTAGGCCTTGAGCACGGCCCGCGCCGCCGGACTGCCACCGGTGACCGGCATGTCCGAGCCGGTCGTCGGCGAGTCGAGATCGGCGGGGGGCAGCACATGTCCGTCGCACACCGCGACAGCGAGGGTGTCACCGAGGGCATCGCGTGCGACCGCGGCCTGGCGCGCCTGCGGAGCCTGCACCGAATCGCTCTCGATCAGGGCGACTTGTCGTTCCTGCCGAACGATCTTGGAACGGGGAGCACCCTCGGCGAAGTCCGGGAGAACACCGACAGGCCTAATTCCCGGGAAATACCGCGCACTCCCCCGTCCGGAAAGGACGCCTGCGCCCGCCAGAATCCCCTGACGGCGCCTGGCGTTTACCTTTGCGTCACCATGATGTCCTGTTTCCGACAGACCGAGCTCCCGACGCAGCAGGACTCCGAGCCCGCACCCACCCCAAGTGTTCTGCGCACGGCCATCCCTCCGTGGAATTCAGGCCGTTGCCGCTGCCACGGACCCCCGGCAGAGTCCTCAACATGTCTGAACAACTTTTCCCGATGCCCGAGTCCGCACCAGGCGACCGGGCCGATACGACGACCGCCACCACCCGCCGCCGGTTCCTCCAGGGCGCGGGGGTCGCCGCCGGGGCGCTGGTGCTCGGCGGGACCGCCGGGACGACCGGCGCGAACGCCGCCCCGAAGCGCGGGTACGTCCTGCCGAAGGGCTTCAAGGGCGACATGTCCGATCTGAAGCACGTCGTGATCCTGATGCAGGAGAACCGGTCCCTCGACCACTACTTCGGCACGTTCCCCGGCATACGCGGCCTCAGCGACAAGCAGGCGCTGCGGTTCCAGGACGGCACCACCGTCTTCCAGCAGAAGGACGGCAGCGGCAACATCGTCACCCCGCGGGTCGACGACGGGACCTGGGGCAACGACCACGGGGCCTGGGGCGACGTCAACCATCGCAAGTGGGACCTGTGGGTACAGCACAACGGCGCCAGCTGCATGAACCACCACAGCGACGCCTACATGGGCTTTTACCACTCGGTCGCCGCGCAGTACACCATCGCCGACCAGAACTTCTGCTCCGAGTTCGGGCCGACCGACCCCAATCGGAAGTACCTGTGGAGCGGTACCGCCAACAGCGAGACGGGCAACGGCGACGAGTCCAACTACTCCCGTCCCTGGATCACGGTGGCCGAGCAGCTCCAGGACGCGGGCATCGACTGGCGGCTCTACTCCGACAACAGCGGCAACGGGCGCCAGGGTTACCTCAGCGCCTGGGTCGGCGACTACGGCGACAACGAGCTGAAGTACTTCAAGGGGTTCGACCCGCAGGGGCTGAGCGCCGACGACCCGAAGCTGCGACCCGGCACCGGGCTGATCTGGCGCGGCAACGCCACGTACTACTCCGGCACGACCTCGCCGGACGACGACTCCGAGGCGAACCTCGACGCGGTCCTCAAAGACCTCCGTGACGCCTGCCTGCCGGGCGCGGAGCACCCCCTGCCGGCGGTCTCCTGGCTCGTGGCGCCGTACGGCTGGTCCGAACACCCGAGCGCGGACTCCCTGCACGGCGAGCGCTACGTCAAGAAGGTGCTCGACATCCTGCAGAGCAACCCCGACATCTGGAACCACACCCTGTTCATCCTCAACTACGACGAGAACGACGGGAAGTTCGACCACGTGCTGCCGCCGTGGCCCGAGCCGGGCACGGCGGGCGAGTACGCCGGCGACTACCCGCTCGGCTTCGGTCCGCGAGTGCCGATGCTGCTGGTCTCGCCGTGGACCCGCGGCGGGTACGTCGCCTCGGAGGTCTTCGACCACACCTCGACGATCAAGTTCCTCGAAACCTGGGCGGCCCACCTCGGCAAGCCGTTCCGCTGCCCCAACATCAGCGACTGGCGGCGCTCGATCGCGGGAGACCTGACCAGCGCGATCGACTTCGCCCACCCGCAGCCGGGGCCGGCCGCCTTCCCGGACCCGCTCGCCGAGCAGCCGGCGTCGATCGCCGCCGACCACATGAAGCCGCGCCCGCTGAGCTTCCATCCGCACGCGACGATCTCGCAGGACCGCGCGTCGGGGACGGTCACCGCCACGATGACGCTGCCCGGCGGCGCGAAGGGCAAGGCCATGAGTTTCCAGGTCTTCCCCGACAAGTACCAGGCGTTCTCCAGCACACCGTTCACCGTCACCGCGCAGAAGCCACGCACGTACACCTGGGACACCAAGGCCACCAACGGCAAGTACGCGTTCTCGATCTACTCCAACGACGGCTTCGTGCGCTCCTTCGCCGGCGAGGTCGCACCCGCTGGAAGGGCGGCCGGTGGCCTCCCGCACGTGGACGTCGCCCTGCTGAAGGGCGAGGGCACCAAGATCGAGGCTCAGGTGAAGCTCACGTTGCACAACGACGGCACCAAGCCGGTGCGCTACACCCTCGCCGCCAACGACTACCGCGGCAGCACCCGGAACGTCACGGTGGCCGCGGGCAGGACGAACGTCGTCATGTGGCCGACCCAGCTGGGCTACTACGACGTGGTCATCACCGTCGACACCGACACCACCTGGACGCAGCGCTACGCCGGCCGGATCGCCACCGCCGAAGAGGGCTGATCCGCCAGGACACCGTGGCGTCGGCAGCGGCCCCGGCCACCGACGCCACGGCGCCCGTCGTACCGGTCGTCCTGCCGCGGCGGTCTCGATCGACGTGGCTCGGCGGCCCGGGTGACCCGCCGAACGGGGATTGCGGCAGGGAGGCCACGTGACTCCGCCAGGACCGGCCCGGTGCCGGTGTGGGTCGACTGGTGCACGTGGAAGACAGCCGGGGGTAGGTACGGGGCGGTGCGGCGAGCGGTTCCCAGCCTCCTCCCCAGCCGCCGAGGACCAGCGCTCCCGAAAGCGCCCACGGCAAGTCAGTCCCACGACGTTCATGCCCCGGACATCCGTGACGACCTGCGCGGATGCCGCCCGGTGCCATCGTGAGCCCAGGACCGCCGGCCGCACCTGACCGCGTACGGGCGCGTGAGCCAGGGCGGTCGTCCGGCACCGGCTCCGGAAAGGCTTGAGCGATGGTGAGGAACCGATGAAGCCGAGCGACGTCGACCGTACAGAACAGACCGCCGCCGAACATGAAGCCGATCACGAGGCCGGAGTCAAGCCGCTGCTCGACGCCCCCCAGACGGCCGCGGCGGCGGTCGCGATGTGGACCTTTGTCGTCGGCCCGATGATCTGTCTGGTCATCGCGGTGCCCTTGGCATGGGGACGGGGTCTGTCCGCGCTGGACATCGGCATGGCCGTGGTCGCCTACCTCGTGTCCGGCTTCGGTCTCACGGTTGGCTACCACCGTCTCTTCACGCACCGCTCGTTCAAGGCACGGCGGGGCCTGCGCATCGCTCTGGCTGTCGCGGGCTCGCTGGGGGTCGAGGGCTCGCCGGTCCAGTGGGTGGCGAACCACCGGCGCCATCACGCCTTCGCCGACCGGGAGGGTGACCCGCACTCGCCCTGGCGCTACGGGACCGACATTCGCGCGCTGCTCAAGGGACTTCTCCACGCGCACATCGGATGGATGCTGAAGCGTGAACTGAGCAACCGGGCCAGGTTCGCGCCCGACATCGCCGCCGATCCCGATCTGCGTCTCATAGGCCGACTCTTCGGGCCACTGACCGCCGTCTCGCTCCTGGCCCCGGCGCTGGTCGGCGGGCTCGTCACCGGTACCTGGACCGGTGCGCTGTCCGGGTTCATCTGGGCCGGCTTGATACGGATGGCGCTGCTGCACCATGTCACCTGGTCGGTGAACTCCATCTGCCACGTCGCAGGCAAGCGCCCCTTCACCAGCCGGGACAAGGCCACCAACTTCTGGCCGCTCGCACTGCTGTCCTTCGGTGAGAGCTGGCACAACTCGCACCACGCCGACCCCACAGCCGCGCGCCACGGCGTACTGCCGGGACAGCTCGACCCGTCGGCCCGCCTCATCTGGGTGTTCGAGAAGCTTCACTGGGTCCACGACGTGCGCTGGCCGAGCTCGGACCGCCTCAGCGCTCGACTGCTGCCCAAACCGGGTACTCCTCACGAGTCCACGGGCTGACGCCGCTCGGACAGCACGTCGCCGCGGTTTCCGCTCGTGTGCTCCCGGTGAGCGGGCGGTCGGTGCGATGACGACGGCCGCCGCGCCGGGGCATGCCGTGGAGTGTGCTCGTACAGCAAAAGCTCCAGTGGACAGGCGCCGCGACCCTCGCGCCCCTCCCTGATCTCCTCTCCCTGGTCCGGTGCCTGCCCGAGGGCATCCCGGCCGTCGTCCGCCGCCGGACCGACGGTGACACGCACTCACCGCGAGCGGCTGCCGCCGGGCCTCCCCGATTCCGCGGAGGTACGGCGACTGCGCGCATACGCGGACCGACGCCCACACCCGCCCCGGCCAGGCGCCCGGGGACAGGCTCGGAGCGCGCTCACCAGGACTCCCCCGGTCCCGCCACTCGCTCCCCGCGGGAACCAGCACCGCGCAGGGCCCCGCTATCTCCCCCGTGGCCCCGTCGGCACACAGTGCCACGCCAGGACCGCCGCGGCCAGGTAGGCGAGCGCGCCGACGGCCATGCTGGTACGCAGCCCGCCGGTGTAGTGCGCGGCCGCGGCGAGGAGGCTGCCTCCCAGCGCCACGCCGGTGGCGCTGCCGATCTGGCGAGCGGTGTTGAACAGGGCGGAGGCGGCACCCGAGTACGGCGCAGGCGCAGCGCCCATCACCGTCGTGGTGGAGCCGGTGAGCGCGAAGGACGTGCCGAATCCGGCGGCCATCATGGGCGCCACCAGCAGCGGGTAGGCGGGATCGGCGCCCGCCGCGGCCCAGCCCGCGAGCCCCAGCGCGGCCAGGAGCATACCGGCGACGACCAAGGGGCGATCACCGGTACGGCGGGACAACCGCCCTGACAGGACGGAGGCGAACATGGTCATCGCCACCGCCGGGAACAACGCCAGCCCGGTACGCAGGGCGGAGAAGCCGCGCTGGTGCTGGAACTCCAGGCTCGCGGTGAACACCATCCCGTAGAAGCCGAAGTTGAACAGCAGGCCGATCGCGGCCCCACCGCTCAACTCCCTTGAGCACAGCAGGCGAAGAGGCAGCACGGGCGAGCGGGCCAGTCGCTCACGCACCACGAAGGCCGCACCGGCCACCACGGCTGAGCCCAGCCCGGCCAGCACCGCCGGATCCGTCCAGCCCCGCCGTCCGGACTCGTTGAGCGCGGCGGTCAGCAGCGCCACCGCCGCCACGACCGCCACCTGGGCCCGCCAGTCCAGGGGCCGGGCAGCCTGTCGAGCTGAACGCGCCACGTGCCGCAGGGTCAGCGACAGGCACGCCGCACCGACGGGAAGGTTGATGAGGAACACCCAGCGCCACCCCACCGTGGACACGAGCAGACCGCCCAGCAGCGGCCCGGCCGACGCCGCGATGCCCGCCATCGAACCCCAGAGCCCAAAAGCCCGGGAGCGTTCCACCGGCCCCGGATAAGCCTGCTGAAGAAGGGCCAGGGAACCGGGCACGATCAGTGCCGCGCCGAACCCCTCCAGCAGCCGGGCAGCGACCAGAACGGCGGCATCGGGAGCGAGGGCACACGCGACCGAGGACACGGTGAACAGGGCCGTCCCCCAGCAGAAGACCCGCCGGCTGCCGAGCCGGTCTCCCAGCCCGCCACCGGTCAGCAGGAAACCGGCGAAGACCAGGGTGTAACCATCGGTGATCCACTGAATGCCGGTCAGTGAGGTGCCCAGATCCCGTCCGATCACCGGCACGGCGACGTTGATGACCGTCACATCCAGGATGACCATGAAATACCCGGCGCACACAGCCACAAGCGGCGCCCAGGAACGCCGCCCGGACCAGGGGCCCGACGCGCGACGGGACAGGGGCTCACCGCCACCGCCCGGCTCCACGAACGCCACGCTCTCCCCTCCCGCACACGGAGACATGTCACCGGACGCCACCGTAGGGGACGTACACCCCATATCCCGGGACCGGCCGTACGCCTCACCTCACCAGCGGGCGAGCGAAAGACCGCGACATCACCGCCCGCACGAAGGCAAGTACAGCCGGTGGACGCAGCACACCTCCACCCGCTCAGCCCCACGGGCGGACGGCAGCCGCACCGTCGCACCCGTGGCATCGCCTCAGGGATTCGACGTAACCGGTCCACTAACACGGA
>NZ_MLYN01000051.1:0-210259 GCF_001866675.1 Streptomyces sp. MUSC 14 | reverse complement strand
CTTGTCCTCAGTTGCTCGCGTCCACTGTGTTAGTTCTGAGGCAACGACCGTTGCCGGCTTTGAGCAGAACACATAACTACAGAGTGTGCTTGTTCGCTCGAAACCATTAGGGTTTCGGTGGTCATAGCGTGAGGGAAACGCCCGGTTACATTCCGAACCCGGAAGCTAAGCCTCACAGCGCCGATGGTACTGCAGGGGGGACCCTGTGGGAGAGTAGGACGCCGCCGAACAATCTTTGGAGGACCCCTGGTCCCAGCGTTCAGCTGGGACCAGGGGTCCTTTTGTTTTTACAATGCTTGCGGTACCGAAGACAGGAGTCACCATGTCCACCAACTCTCCCGACGACCGACCGGAGCGCGACCAGCGGCGACGGGACAGTGGTGACCGCGGCGACCGCGGCGGTTACCGCGGGGACCGCCGCGACAACGACCGCCGTGGCAGCGACCGTCGTGATGACCGCCGTGACGACCGGGGCGGCTACGGCCGGCGCGACGACAACCGTGGTGGCTTCCGTCGTGACGATCGCCGTGATGACCGTCGTGGTGGTTTCGGCGAGCGTGGTGATCGTGGTGGTTTCGGCGGTCGTAGGGATGATCGTCGTGAGGGGGACCGGGGTGCGCGTCCGGCGTTCCAGCGGGACGACCGGGACCGTGGGCCGCGTCGTGACGACCGTCGCGACGACCGGGGTGGGTTCCGTCGTGACGACCGTGGCGGGGACCGGGGTGGGTTCCGTCGTGACGACCGTGGCGGGGACCGTCCGGCCTTCCGCCGTGACGACGACCGCGGTGGCTACGGACGCCGCGACGACCGCCGTGACGACCGTGGTGGTTACGGCCGGCGCGACGACAACCGGGGTGGTGGCTACTCCGGCGATCGCGAGCGTGGTGGCTTCCGCCGCGATGACCGCCGCGATGACCGTCGTGACGATCGCCGTGATGACCGTCGTGGTGGTTTCGGCGAGCGTGGTGATCGTGGTGGTTTCGGCGGTCGCAGGGATGATCGTCGTGAGGGGGACCGGGGTGCGCGTCCGGCGTTCCAGCGGGACGACCGGGACCGTGGGCCGCGTCGTGACGACCGTCGCGACGACCGGGGTGGGTTCCGTCGTGACGACCGTGGCGGGGACCGTCCGGCCTTCCGCCGCGACGACGACCGCGGTGGCTACGGACGCCGCGACGACCGCCGTGACGACCGCCGTGACGACCGCCGTGACGACCGCCGTGACGACCGCCGTGACGACCGGCGCGGTGATGACCGTGGCGGTTTCCGGCGGGACGACCAGCGCGGTGAGCGCGGTGAGCGCGGCGGGTTCCGGGGCCGGGACGACCGCGGTGGCCGTGGGCCGCGTCGGGACGACCGCGGCGGTCGGCCCGGTGGCTTCCGCCGTGATGACCGTCGCGACGACCGGGGCGGCTACGGCCGCCGTGACGACAACCGCGGCGGCGGCCGCTTCCGTGACGAGCGGGAGCGTGACCGGGACCGGGAGCCGATCAAGCGGCTGCCCATCCCGGAGGACGTCACCGGTGACGAGATCGACAAGGACGTGCGGCAGGAGCTCCAGAGCCTGCCCAAGACGCTCGCCGAGGATGTCGCCAGGAACCTGGTGATGGTCGCCCGGCTCATCGACGAGGACCCCGAAGGCGCCTACGGCTACTCCAAGGTGGCCCTGCGCCTGGCGTCCCGCGTGGCCGCCGTACGCGAGGCCGCAGGGTTCGCCGCGTACGCGAACCAGAAGTACAGCGAGGCCCTGGCCGAGTTCCGGGCTGCTCGGCGGATGACCGGCACCGTGGAGCTGTGGCCGGTGATGGCCGACTGCGAGCGCGGGCTCGGGCGGCCGGAGAAGGCGCTGGACATGGCTGGTGCTCCCGAGGTGCACAAGCTGGACAAGGCCGGTCAGGTCGAGATGCGTCTGGTCGCGGCCGGTGCCCGGCGTGACATGGACCAGCTGGACGCGGCCATCGTGACCCTCCAGAGCCCCGAGCTGGCCTCCAACTCGGTGCAGGCGTGGACCGCCCGGCTGCGCTACGCCTACGCCGACGCCCTGCTGGCCGCCGGCCGGGACGGCGAGGCGCGGGAGTGGTTCGCCAAGGCCGTCGAGGCCGACCGGGACGGCAGCACCGACGCCTCGGACCGGCTCGCCGAGCTGGACGGCGTGGAGTTCGTCGACGCCCTGGACGAGGGCGACGGCGACGCCGCGAAGGCCTCGGAGTCCGACGAGAGCCACGGCGAGAACGACGGCGAGAACCTTGGTGGCGAGGACGGCGACGAGGGCGCTGACAAGGACTGACGTCCGTCACTGAAAAGAGGGCAGGCCCCCAGCGGGGGGTCTGCCCTCTTTCGTGTTGCGGCCGGCTCAGGTCCCCAGCGCCCGCAGGACCAGCCCCGTCGCCGGCTTCGGGCCGAAGGACGTCGACTTGCGCGGCATGGTGACACCCTGGCGGGCCAGGTCGCGTACGACCTCCTCGCGGACGGGGTGCATCAGGACGGCCGTACCGCCGTCGCGCTCCGCCTTGGCGACCGTCGCGGCCGTGTCGTGGATGTACGCGATGTGGGCGGGGGAGTCCTCGGGGATGTGCCAGACGTGGTCCAGGAGCGTGGCGTGCAGGACGGTGGCGTCCAGGGAGCGCCAGGCGGCCGGGCGGTCGGCCGGGATCGTGCGGGCCAGCAGGTCCGGGTCCGGGTGGTCGAGCAGGTGGAAGGCGCCGTCGCCGGCCAGCAGGAAGGCGTTGCCGGTGCAGGTCGCGTCCGCGAGCACGTCCAGGGCCTCGGCCAGCGGGGCGTCGAGGTGTCGTACCCGGAACAGGCCCTCCACGGCGGCCAGCGCGTCCGCGACCGGCAGGCCGTGCAGCAGGCGGTGGATGGCGCGGACGCGCAGTGGGTAGCGGGCGGTGTCGACGAGGAGGACCAGGCCGTAGTCCCAGGGGCTGGGGGAGGGCTGCTCCGCGCGGAGCAGCCGGTAGGTGGCCCAGCGGTGGTGGCCGTCGGCGATCAGAGCCTGGTGCCGGGCGAGGTCGTTCTGGACCAGGGTCAGCTCGGCGGGGTCGGTGAGCGACCACAGGCGGTGGTGGAAGCCGTCCTCGGTGGTCGTGGAGAGCAGCGGGGCCCGCTCCGCGGTGCGCTCGATGACCTCGGCGGTCGTGCCGTTGCCGCGGTAGGTCAGCAGGAGTGGTTCCAGGTTCGCGCGCGTGGCGCGCATCAGGTCCGCGCGGTCGGCGACGACGGGCGGCATGACGTCCTCGTGCGGCAGCACCACGCCCTCGGCCGGCTCCGAGATCCGCAACGCGCCGATGACACCGCGCTGGAGCATGCCGTCGCCGTCTCTCTGCTCGTAGACGTACAGGCCGGGTTCCGGATCCGTGGTGAGGATGCCCTCGGCGAGCCAGCGGCGCAGGGTCTCGGCAGCCTGCTCGGTGCGGGCCCTCGGGGTGCCGGCCTCGGGCAGGATCAGCCGGACGATGTTGTGCGGGTCGGCGGACTGGAGGTGGTGCACCCCGTCGGGCCGGACGACGACGTCGTACGGCGGGGACGTGACGGAGGCGAGGCTGCCGACCCGTTCGGGGTCGTAGCGAAGGCCTCGGAACGGCGTGAGTTCCAGGCCTCGGCGCGCCTTTGCTTCCGAGTGACCTGCGGTATTCATCCCGGCATCGTACGTGTGTCAGTGGTGTGCGGGATGATCGGGGGAAAGGCGAGCGAACGAGGAGCGATGTGGAATGAGCCAGGCGGTCAGGACGAGGCCCGAGGGCAGTGGGCAGCCCCTGAGCGAGGCGTACGACACGGCGCTGCTCGATCTGGACGGGGTGGTGTACGCGGGTGGGAGCGCGATCGCGCACGCCGTCGACTCGCTGGCGGTGGCGCGCGCGGGCGGGATGCATCTGGCGTACGTCACGAACAACGCGTTGCGCCCGCCGGACGCGGTGGCGGAGCACCTCACGGAGCTGGGCATACCGACGGGGGCGGACGACGTCATCACGTCCGCGCAGGCCGCGGCACGGCTGATCAGCGAGCAGGTGCCGGCCGGGGCGCGGGTGCTGGTGATCGGTGGTGAGGGGCTGCGGGTGGCGCTGCGCGAGCGGGGGCTGACGCCGGTGGAGTCGGCGGACGACGATCCGGCGGCGGTGGTGCAGGGTTTCGGCGGGCCGGATCTGACCTGGGGGCGGTTCGCGGAGGCGTCGTACGCGGTGGCGCGCGGGGTGCCGTGGTTCGCGTCCAACACGGACCTGACGATTCCGAGCGGGCGGGGCATCGCGCCGGGCAACGGCGCGGCGGTGGAGGTCGTACGGATCGCGACGGGCAAGGAGCCGCAGGTGGCGGGCAAGCCGCTGCCGCCGATGCACAAGGAGACGATCATCCGTACCGGCGCGCGGCGGCCGCTGGTGGTCGGCGACCGGCTGGACACGGACATCGAGGGCGCGTTCAACGGCGGGGTGGACTCGCTGCTGGTGCTGACCGGTGTCACCGACGGGGCCCGGCTGCTGGCCGCGCCACCGCAGCACCGGCCGACGTACGTGGACGCCGATCTGCGCGGGCTGCTCACCGGGCAGCCGGAGGTCACGGCGGCGGACGGGGGTTTCCGTTGCGGCGGCTGGACGGCGGCGGCCGGGGCGGACCGGCTGGAGCTGGAGGGCGACGGCGAGGCGCTGGACGGGCTGCGGGCGCTGTGCGCGGCGGCCTGGACGGCGGCCGGGGAGGGCTCCTGCGAGCTGGACGGGGGGAAGGCGCTGGCGCGGCTCGGGTTGTGAGGGGGCCCGGGGATCGAGACCAGGGGAGAGGGTAGGCTAACCTAACCTCGTGTTGGTCGACAGTCCTCCGGAACAGCGCGCGGAGACCGCCCCCGCGCCCCCAAGTCGCAAGGCGGTACGGGCCCTTGGGCTCCTGCTCTCCGTCGTGGTCCTGGTGCTCGTCGCTCTGGCGAGCATCGCGATCGGGGCCAAAGCACTGTCGCCGGACCAGGTCTGGCACGGCCTGTTCCACGACACGGGCACGTACGGCGATGTCGTCGTGGACGAGCGGGTCTCGCGCACGGTGCTCGGGCTGCTCGCCGGGGCCGCGCTCGGTCTGTCCGGCGCCGTGCTCCAGGCGCTCACCCGCAATCCGCTGGCCGATCCCGGGCTGCTCGGGATCAACGCGGGTGCCTCCGCGGCCGTCGTCACCGCCATCACCTGTCTCGGCGTCACCAGCCTCACCGGCTATGTGTGGTTCGCCTTTCTCGGTGCGGCGGCGGTCGGCGCGCTGGTGTGGTTCCTCGGCGGCAGCCGGGGCGCCACCCCGGTCCGGCTCGCGCTCGCCGGTACGGCCATCAGCGCGGCCCTCTACGGCTATCTCCAGGCCGTGATGATCACGGACGACGCGGCGCTGGGCAAGATGCGCTTCTGGACGGTGGGTTCGCTGGCGTCGGCCACGAACGCGACCATCCTGCAGGTGCTGCCGTTCCTCGCGGCCGGCACGCTGCTGGCGCTCGGGCTGGCCCGGCCGCTGAACGCCGTGGCCATGGGGGACGACACCGCCCGCGCCCTCGGCGCCCACCTGGGCCGCACCCGCGCGCTCGCCATGCTGGCCGCCACCGTGCTGTGCGGTGCCGCGACCGCCGCCTGTGGTCCGATCGTGTTCGTCGGCCTGATGGTGCCGCACGTCGTGCGCTCGTTCACCGGCCCCGACCTGCGCTGGATCCTGCCGTACGCCACGGTCCTGTCGCCCGTGCTGCTGCTCGGCGCCGACGTGATCGGCCGGGTGGTGGCCCGTCCCTCGGAACTCCAGGTCGGCATCGTCACCGCGCTCATCGGCGGCCCGGTCTTCATCTTTCTCGTACGACGGCGGAGGACGGCCCAGCTGTGAAGACCCCAACCGTGAACCGGGCCGCCGACATGAACCGGACCGGCCGCGCGAACCGGGCCCTGCGCACGCCCGGCGGGCTCTCCCTGCGCCTGGATCCGCGGGCCGTGCTCGTCGTCGTACTCCTGCTGGTGGCCGCCGCTGCCGCGGGCGTGCTGCTGATCGGCACCGGCGACGCGGAGATCCCGGCGGCCGACGTGGTCAGGACCCTCGCCGGGAACGGCACCGCGTACCAGGACTTCATCGTCGACGAACTGCGGCTGCCGCGCGTCCTGGTCGGCCTGCTGGTCGGCGCCTCGCTCGGCGTCGGCGGCGCTCTCTTCCAGTCCGTCTCCCGCAACCCCCTCGGCAGCCCCGACGTCCTCGGCCTCTCGCAGGGCTCCACGGCCGGCGCGCTGATCGTCATCGTGCTGATGTCCGGCACCGCCACCCAGGTCACCCTCGGCGCGCTGATCGGCGGTCTGGTGACCGGATGCGCCATCTATCTGCTCGCCTGGAAGCAGGGCGTGCACGGATACCGGCTGGTCCTGGTCGGTATCGGTATCTCCGCGATCGCCACCGCGGTCAACGGCTATCTGCTCACCAAGGCCGACATCGTCGACGCGGCCCGCGCGGTCGTGTGGATGACCGGCTCCCTCAACGGCCGCGACTGGGACCAGGTCTGGCCGCTGCTCGCCCTGTGCGCCGTCCTCGTACCCGTGGTCCTGGCCAACGCGCGCGGCCTGCGGATGATGGAGATGGGCGACGACGTCGCGAACGCCCTCGGGGTGCGCGTGCAGCGCGTCCGGCTGGTGCTGATGGTCTCCAGCGTGCTGCTCACCGCCGCCGCCACGGCCGCCGCCGGACCCGTCGCCTTCGTCGCGCTCACCGCGCCGCAGCTCGCCCGGCGCCTGACCCGCTCGCCGGGCCCGAACCTCGTGCCCTCCCTCTGCATGGGCGCCGCCCTGCTGGTCGCCGCCGACTGGGCCTCGCAGCGCGCCTTCGGCGCCGACCAGCTGCCCGTCGGCGTGGTCACCGGCGTCCTCGGCGGCGGCTATCTGCTGTGGCTGCTGGTCACCGAGCGCAGGGCGGGCCGGATATGACCCCCACCGGCGAGACGAACGAACCCAAGGAGCCAAGGAGCGCTGTGAACCGCCTGTCCGCCGAGAACGTCACCCTCGCCTACGAACAGCGCGTCATCGCCGAGCAGTTGTCGGTGGAGATCCCCGACAACTCCTTCACGGTGATCGTCGGCCCGAACGCGTGCGGCAAGTCGACGCTGCTGCGGGCGCTTTCGCGGATGCTCAGGCCCAGTGCGGGCCGGGTGCTGCTGGACGGGCAGGTCATCCAGTCGATGCCCGCGAAGAAGGTGGCCCGTACGCTCGGCCTGCTGCCGCAGTCGTCCATCGCGCCCGACGGCATCACCGTCGCCGACCTCGTCGGCCGCGGCCGCTACCCGCACCAGGGGCTGCTGCGTCAGTGGTCCGCGGAGGACGAGCGGGTCGTCCAGGAGTCCATGCGGCAGACCGGGGTCGCCGAGCTGGCCGACCGGTACGTCGACGAGTTGTCCGGCGGGCAGCGCCAGCGGGTGTGGATCGCCATGGCGCTGGCTCAGCAGACCCCACTGCTGCTCCTGGACGAGCCGACCACCTACCTCGACATCCAGCACCAGATCGACGTCCTCGACCTGTGCGCCGAACTGCACGAGACCCAGGGCCGCACCCTCGTCGCCGTCCTGCACGACCTCAACCACGCGGCCCGCTACGCCACCCATCTGATCGCGCTGCGCGGCGGCACGGTCGTCGCCGAGGGCGCCCCGAACGACATCGTCACGGCCGAACTGGTCGAGGAGGTCTTCGGACTGCGCTGCCAGATCATCGACGACCCCGAGACGGGGACCCCGCTGGTCGTTCCGGCGGCCCGCAAGGTCAGGGCCGCGGCGGCGTCCTGAGGACGGTCACAGCAGCTTTCTGAGCCGGAACAGGTCCAGCAGGCTCGCCTCCAGCCGCACCCGGCCGGTGCCCCAGGCGGTCGCGAAGTTCAGCTCGCCGCCCACCAGGTCCACCAGGTCGTCCCCGGCCATGGCGAGCCTGATCTGCGCCTTCTCGTGGGGCGGCCCGGGGAGGGTGTCGTCCACCTCGATCCGGCCGCCGGTCAGCCGGCCGGTGAAGGTCACGTCCAGGTCCGTGATGTGGCAGCTCACCGAGCGGTCCAGGGCGGCGGCCGCCCGGACGTCGCCGTCGGCGCCCTGCATGTTGTCCGAAAGCTTTTCCAGTGCGGCGCGGCACGCCTCGATCGTGGCCATCGCCCCCGACCGTATACCAGCGGTTCGGGGTAGCGTCGGGGCATGAGCGACTCGGTTCCGGAGACGGAGATCCCGGCGGACGCGCCGGACGCGCAGGACGTGGTACAGGGGGCGGCATCGGGGTTCGACCCCGCCGCGCCCGCCCCGCTGGGCGTCCCGCGCACCCCCACCGGCAACGCCGAGGTCGACGCCCAGCTCGACCGGCTCGCCGACACCGACCACCTCGCCACCGACGGACACGTCGAGGTGTACGAGGATGTACACGGGGGGCTGCGCGACGCGCTCACCGCGCTCGACGCCCGCCCGGGGCCTCCGGTGCCCCCACGGCCGTAGACAGAAGCAGACAAAAGCAGGAGCTGAACCGAACGTGGCAGGAGTCGCACGCCGTCGTCTGGACGCGGAGCTGGTCCGCCGGAAGCTCGCGCGCTCGCGCGAGCACGCCAGCCAGCTGATCGTCGCCGGGCGGGTCACCGTCGGCAGGACCGTCGCGACCAAGCCGGCCACGCAGGTGGAGACGGCCGCGGCGATCGTCGTGCAGAGCGACGACAGCGATCCCGACTACGTCTCCCGGGGCGGCCACAAGCTCGCGGGCGCGCTGGCGGCCTTCGTGCCGCAGGGGCTCGTGGTCGAGGGCCGGCGCGCGCTGGACGCCGGCGCGTCCACCGGCGGCTTCACCGACGTCCTGCTGCGCGCGGGCGCCG
This sequence comes from Streptomyces sp. MUSC 14, assembly GCF_001866675.1. NCBI lineage: Bacteria > Bacillati > Actinomycetota > Actinomycetes > Kitasatosporales > Streptomycetaceae > Streptomyces > Streptomyces sp. MUSC 14. The sequence goes on along the minus strand of NZ_MLYN01000051.1, from coordinate 201,448 downwards.
CGCACGTCGTCGCCGTGGACGTCGGGTACGGACAGCTCGCCTGGTCTCTCCGGAGCGATGAACGCGTCACCGTCAAGGACCGTACGAACGTAAGGGAGTTGACGCTCGACGCGATCGACGGGGAAGCTGTGGATCTTGTCGTGGGCGATCTGTCCTTCATCCCGCTCGGGCTGGTGCTGCCGGCCCTCAAGCGGTGCGTGAAGCCGGACGCCGACCTCGTGATGATGGTCAAGCCGCAGTTCGAAGTGGGGAAGGAACGGCTCGGCAGCGGGGGTGTCGTACGGAGTCCGCAGCTGCGGGCGGAGGCCGTGCGCGGGGTGGCCGAGAAGGCCTGGGAGCTGGGGCTCGGGGTGCGTGGTGTCACCGCGAGTCCGCTGCCCGGCCCCTCGGGCAACGTCGAGTACTTTCTCTGGCTGCGGTCCGGCGCCCCCCGCCTGGACCCGGCCGACGTCGACCGTGCAGTGGCGGAGGGGCCGCGTTGACACAGAACCTGGCGCGTACTGTTTTCCTGCTCGCCCACACCGGGCGGCCCGCGGCGATCCGCAGTGCGGAACTCGTCGTCAAGGGCCTGCTCCGGCATGACATCGGGGTGCGGGTGCTGGAGGAGGAGGCGTGCGACCTGCCGCTCCCCGAAGAGGTGGAGCTGGTCAAGGAGGCGACACCGGACTGCCTCGACGGGTGCGAGCTGCTGATCGTCCTCGGCGGTGACGGCACGCTGCTGCGGGGCGCCGAGTTCGCCCGGGCGTCCGGCGTGCCGATGCTCGGCGTCAACCTGGGGCGGGTGGGATTCCTCGCCGAGGCCGAGCGGGACGACCTCGATCGGGTGGTCGACCGGGTGGTGGCGCGGTCGTACGAGGTCGAGGAGCGGATGACCGTCGACGTCGTCGTGCACCGCAACGGCGACATCGTGCACACCGACTGGGCGCTGAACGAGGCGGCCGTGCAGAAGGCCGGTGCCGAGAAGCTGCTGGAGGTCGTGCTGGAGATCGACGGGCGGCCGGTGACGGGGTTCGGGTGCGACGGTGTCGTGCTGTCGACCCCGACCGGGTCCACCGCGTACGCCTTCTCCGCCGGCGGGCCCGTGGTGTGGCCCGAGGTGGAGGCGCTGCTGATGGTGCCGATCAGCGCGCACGCGCTGTTCGCCAAGCCGCTCGTGACCTCGCCGGACTCCGTGCTCGCGGTGGAGGTGCTGCCGCACGTGCCGCCGGGCGTGCTGTGGTGCGACGGACGGCGGACCGTCGAGCTGCCGCCCGGGGCGCGGGTGGAGGTGCGGCGGGGGGCGGTGCCGGTGCGGCTGGCCCGGTTGCACCATTCGTCGTTCACGGACCGGTTGGTCGCGAAGTTCGCGCTGCCGACCACGGGATGGCGAGGGGCTCCGCACCACTCGACGGAGTGAGAGGGGCGGCCTGTGTGCACTCCCCGCCCCGGACCTCGTATGGTCTGTTCCGTGTTGGAGGAGATGCGGATACGGTCGCTCGGGGTCATCGACGATGCCGTCGTCGAGTTGTCGCCGGGGTTCACCGCGGTCACCGGTGAGACGGGTGCGGGCAAGACCATGGTGGTCACCAGCCTTGGGCTGCTGCTCGGTGGCCGGGCGGATCCGGCGCTCGTGCGGATCGGCGCCGGGAAGGCGGTCGTGGAGGGTCGGATCACCGTCCCCGCGGGCGCGCCCGTCGTCGTACGTGCCGAGGAGGCCGGTGCCGAGCTGGACGACGGGGCGCTCCTGATCAGCCGTACCGTCTCCGCCGAGGGCCGCTCACGCGCGCATGTGGGCGGGCGCAGCGTGCCCGTCGGGCTGCTCGCCGACCTGGCCGACGAACTGGTGGCCGTGCACGGGCAGACCGACCAGCAGGGCCTGCTGAAGCTGACCCGGCAGCGGCAGGCCCTGGACCGGTACGCGGGCGACGCCGTCGCCGTACCGCTGGCGAAGTACGCCGAGGCCTACCGGCGGCTGCGGGCGGTCTCCGCCGAGCTGGAGGAGATCACCACGCGCGCGCGTGAGCGGGCGCAGGAAGCCGACATGCTGCGCTACGGCCTCGACGAGATCGCCGGGGTCGAGCCGCGGGCCGGCGAGGACGCCGAGCTGGCGGAGGAGGCCGAGCGGCTGGGGCACGCCGAGGCGCTGTCGTCCGCCGCGACGGCCGCGCACGCCGCTCTCGCGGGCAACCCCGAGGACCCCGAGGGGATCGACGCCGCGACGCTCGTGGCGGGCGCCCACCGGGCCCTGGAGGCCGTCAGGTCCCACGACCCGGCGCTGGCCGCGCTGGCCGACCGGATCGGGGAGATCGGGATCCTGCTCGGTGACGTCGCCGGTGAACTGGCGGGGTACGCCGACGACCTCGACGCCGATCCGCTGCGGCTGGCGGCGGTGGAGGAGCGCAGGGCCGCGCTGACGGCACTGACGCGCAAGTACGGCGACGGCGTCGACGCCGTACTTGCGTGGGCCGAGCGGAGCGCCGCGCGGCTGACCGAGCTGGACGGCGACGACGAGCGGATCGCGGAGCTGACCGCCGAGCGGGACGCGCTGCGCACCGAACTGGGCGGCCTCGCCCAGGCGTTGACGGACGCGCGCACGGAGGCCGCCGATCGGTTCGCCGCCGCCGTGACCGCCGAGCTGGCCTCGCTGGCGATGCCTCACGCGCGCGTGTCCTTCGACATCCGGCAGACCGAGGACCCGGAGGGCGTCGAGGTCGGCGGGCGCACGGTCGCCTGCGGTCCGTCGGGCGCGGACGAGGTCGAGCTGCTGCTCGCCCCGCACCCCGGCGCCCCGCCGCGGCCCATCGCCAAGGGTGCCTCCGGCGGTGAGCTGTCCCGTGTGATGCTCGCCGTCGAGGTCGTCTTCGCGGGCACCGACCCCGTGCCGACGTACCTCTTCGACGAGGTCGACGCCGGTGTCGGCGGCAAGGCCGCGGTCGAGATCGGGCGGCGCCTGGCGAAGCTCGCGAAGAGCGCGCAGGTCGTCGTGGTCACCCACCTGCCCCAGGTCGCCGCCTTCGCCGACCGGCAGTTGCTGGTCGAGAAGACCAACGACGGCTCCGTCACCCGCTCCGGCGTCAAGGTGCTGGAGGGCGAGGAGCGGGTCCGGGAGCTGTCCCGGATGCTGGCCGGCCAGGAGGACTCCGAGACGGCCCGCGCCCACGCCGAGGAGCTGCTGGCGACGGCCCGGGCGGACGCGTGAGCGCCCAGACGCAGGGCGCCCGTGCCGCCCTCGCGGGCTCCTTCGCGCTCGCCGCCGCCGTCACCCGGGCCGGCACGGCCGCCCTGCGTCTGGGCGCGCCGGGCACGCGCGCGCGTTGGGAGCGCAAGAACTACGCAGGACGGACCGTCGAGCTGTACGCCGGGCCCGCCTCGGCCGTCGGCACGGCGCTCGCCGCCGCCCGTGTGCACCCGGCCGCCGGGGCCGCCGTGCTCGCGGCCGGCGCCTGCGGGGCGTACGACGATGTCGCAGGTCACCTCTCCGGGGACACCCGGCGCGGCTTCCGCGCGCACCTGGGCGCGCTGCGGAACGGCGAGGTCACCAGCGGGGCCGTGAAGCTGTTCGGGATCTCGGCCGCCGGGCTGGCCGCCGGCGCGCTGCTGAAGGAGCGGGCGCTGGACAAGCTGCTCGCCGGGATCGTGATCGCCGGTACGGCACACTTCGTCAATCTCGTCGACGTACGGCCCGGGCGGGCCGCCGGCACGGTGCTCGCGCTCGGTGCGCCCGGACTGCTGCGCACCGGGCCCGGTGCCGAGCTGTCGGCCGCCGCGATGGGTGCCGCCGCTGCCGTGCTCCCGGACGACCTGGGGGAGCGCGCGATGCTCGGCGACACCGGGGCGCACGCCCTCGGCGCCACGCTGGGTGCGGCCATCGTGGCGGGCAACCGGCGCACGGGACTGCTCGCGCACGCCATCGCGGTCGTGGCCGCCGCGGCGTACGAAGACCGGGTGACCGCCGCGGCGTGCTCGCTGTGACCGTCTGACCTCGCCGGACGGGGGCGCGCGACGTTCACCCGCGCCGGGGAATCCTTCACCCGTGTGGGTGACGTGCGCCGGCGCATTGCCCCGGCCCACCGCGGAGTGCGCCCGCCCGGGTTTCCCGCAACGGCCCCACGTCCTGGCATGCTTGGCGGAGAACGCGGGCGGGCGGCGGCCCGGACCGGTCCGCGCGGGAGGCGCGCGGGGTATGTCCTTCCGCTCCCTTGCGCCCGCTACTTTCTGTACGTTTCCTCGTGACCGCCCACGTCGAACCAGGAGCCCCGGCCACGTGAGCCCCCTGAGCAGCAACGCGCCGCACGGCCAGTCGACGCTGCGCACCGTGCAGGTGCTGGGCGGAGGCAACGCCGGCAGCAGCGTCCATGTGCGCTCCCTGGCCGAGGGGCTCGTGGCACGGGGCGTGCGGGTCACCGTGTGCGCCCCCGTCGAGGCCGACCGCGCCTATGACTTCACCGGCGCCGGTGCCGAGCACGTGCACGTGCCGCGCAGCAGCGACCCGGTCTCCGTGGCCGCGCTCCGGGCGGCGTGCTCGGGCGCCGACCTGGTGCACGCGCACGGACTGCACGCCTCCTTCCGCACCGTGCTCGCGCTCAGCGGCCGGCGCACCCCGCTCGTGGTCACCTGGCACGACCGGGCCCGCGCGGAAGGCCCGCGCTCCCATCTGCTGAAGGTGCTGGAGCGGCGCGTGGTCCGTACGGCGACCGTCGTCCTCGGCACCAGCTCCGACCTGGTGGACCGGGCCCGGCGGACCGGGGCGCGGGACGCCCGGCTGGCCGCCGTCGGCCTGCCCGGACAGCGCACGCCCGTCGACCGCGACGACCCCGACCGGCTACGGGCCAAGATCCGCGCCGAACTCGGCGCCGGTTCGGGCCCGTTGCTCATCGCCGTCGGCTCCCTCGACGGCCACCGCGGCTACGACGTCCTGCTCGACGCCGCCCGCGCCTGGCGGGACCTGGATCCCGCCCCGCTGGTCGTGATCGCCGGAGAGGGGCCGCTGCGCCCGCAGCTGGCGCGGCGGATCGAGGACGAGGAGCTGCCCGTGCGGCTCATCGGCCGCCGCGAGGACGTGCCCGAACTGCTCGCCGCCGCCGATCTGGCGCTCCTGACGAGCAGTTGGGAGTCGCGCTCGGTCCTCGCCCAGGAGGCGCTGTACGCGCGCGTGCCCCTCGTCGCGACCCGGGTCGGCGGCATCCCCGACCTCGTCGGCGATGCGGCCGCCCTCGTCCCGTACGGCGACGCGGAGGCGCTCGCCGAGACCGTCGTACGCCTCCTCGCGGACCCCGAGCGCTGCCAGGAGCTGCGCGAGGCGGGGGTGCGGCAGACGGCGGGCTGGCCGACCGAGGACGAGACGGTCGCCCAAGTGCTCAGTGTCTACGACGAGTTGACCCAGCCCCGGCCGCTCGCCTGAGCCCGCAGGGCCTCAGTTCACGTGGCGTCGGGCCCGCAGTGCGAGGCTCAACGCCAGGACGGTCTGCGGGTCGTCGAGGTCGGTGCCCAGCAACTCCCCGATGCGGGCGAGGCGGTTGTAGAGGGTCTGCCGGTTCAGATGCAGTTCGCGGGCCGTCTCCGCCTTGCGGCCGGCGTGCGCCAGATACGTCTCCAGGGTCGGCAGCAGCGGCGGCCTGGAGCGGCGGTCGTGCTCGCGCAGCGGGCCGATCGCGCGGTCCACGAACGCGGCGAGGTCCGGGTGGTCGCGCAGCCGCCACAGCAGCAGGTCGATGTCCAGGCGCCGGGCGTCGTACCAGGGCCGGTCGGTCAGGCCCTGCGCGGCCGTCGCGGTCTCCGCCGCGTGCCGCAGGCCCGCCGAGGCGGCCGCCCAGCCGCCCGCCGCGGCGACGACCACGACCGGCGGCGGCGAGCCCGGCCGCCGCATCCCGGCCCGCTCCACCCCCGCCCTGAGGGCCGCCGCCACCCGGTCCGCGACCGCGGCCCGCTCCGGCTCCGCGCGCAGGCCCAGCAGCACCAGCACCCGGCCCTCCACCGGCCGCACCCCCAGCAGCACCGGCACCCCCACCGCCGCCAGCTCCTCGGACACCGCCCGCGCCAGCACCGCCCAACCCCCGCCCGGGGAAAGGGAGTCGCCGATCCGCATCACCACGGGCAGCAGCGGGCTCTCGCCGGGTTTGAAGCCGAGGACCCGGGCCTGCGCCGGGGCGTCCTCCGCCGAGATCCGGCCCTCGGCGAGATCGGTGAGGAAGTCACCGCGCCCGCGTGCCGCCAGCTCCTCCTCCTGCCGGGCCTGCATCAGCACCACGGCCAGAATGCCCGCGGCCCGCTCGGCGGCCATCCGGTGCACCGGCGCCAGCGGCGAGCGCACCGGCAGCAGGACCAGGCGGGCGCGGACGGAACCCGCCGTCCCCGGTCCGCCGCCGGGCACGTCCACCAGCACCGAACCGGCGGGCGGCGGCGCGTCCTTGTGCGGGCCGCGCAGCCCCTCCCACACCTGGAGCGGGTCCGCGCCCTCGGGCCCCTCCCCGGCGGCGTACAGCAGCCGGCCGTCGGCCGTCTCCAGGAAGACGGGGTTGCCGCCGAAGCCGGCCAGGATGCCCAGCACCTGCGGCACCCCGCCGCCGCCGAGCAGCGCCTCGGTACAGCGCCGGTGCACCTCCTCGGCCCGCTGGAGCAGCGCGTAGTGGCCGTTGACGATCTCGGTGTGGATCTCCTCGGTCACCGTCACGAACGGCACCTCGCGATGCAGCTGGACCAGCGGCAGCCCGGCGGCGCGGGCGGTGTCCACCAGGGCGGCGGGCAGCCGTGTGAAGCGCGGGCCCAGCTCCACCACCAGGGCGGCGATCCCGCGCTCGGCGAGGGTGCGCACGAACGCCCGCTGCTCCGCGGGGCGGGTGCCGAGGCCGTAGCCGGTGGTGAGGAGCAGCTCGCCGCCCTTGAGCAGCGAGGCGATGTTCGGCACCTCGCCCGCGTGCACCCAGCGCACCGTGCGCCCCAGCCGGTCGGCGCCCGCCAGGATCTCGGGCAGTCCGCTGCGCAGGCCGGGCAGCTCCAGGGCCCGCTGCACGGTGATCCCGGCGCTCTGGGTGTCGAGTCGGTGGTCGGTGCGGCTGTCCATGCAGCGGACGCTACCTGCGCGAACGCCCTTCGGGACAGCTCCGGGACGGCTTCGGGTCAGACCGGTTCGACGGTGTGGCCGAAGCGGAAGACGTTGTCCGGGTCGTAGCGCCGCTTCACCTTCGCCAGCCGCAGCAGGTTCCCGGCGCCGAGGCCCGCCCGCAGCCGCTCGGGGCCCTCGTCGCCGACGAGGCCGAGGCAGACCGCACCGGTGCTCCAGGGCCGTACGTCGGCGCACGCGTCCCGCACCCAGGCGGTCGCGCGCGCGTCGCCGGCCGGGTCCGCCCAGCCGGCGCACGGGTGCAGCAGCCAGGACGCGTCCCGGTACGGCACCGGGTACGTGCGCGGGCCGGCGCCGATCGCGCCGCCGAGCGGAACGAGCGCGAGCCGGTACGCGCCCGGCACCGGCAGGTCAGCCGCACGGGCGCAGAAGGCGTCCACCGCCGCGTCGGGCAGCGCGTCCAGGCACTCCGCCGACCAGTGGGCGCGCATGCCCCGCGGCAGGCACGACAGGGCGTCCGGCTCCGTCTCGTGCGGCAGCGCGAGCAGCGGCCCGGCGAGCTCACGCAGGCCGCTCTCGCCGCCCGCGTACGTCAGCAGGGCGCAGCACCGCGGCCCGGACCGCGCCTGCGCATCGGTCAGGTAGAGCACGGCCCCGCCCACCTCGTCCGGACCCGTACGGATGATCTCGCGGAAGGCGCGGACCACGTCCGGGCCGTCCTGCGGCGGGTACCGCAGCAGCGTGACCGCGTACTGCGGCAGTTCGTGCACCTCCAGGGTGAGCGCCGTCGCCACGCCGAAACCGCCGCCCCCGCCGTGCAGCGCCCAGAACAGTTCCGGGTTCTCGTCGGCGCTCGCGTGCACCAGCTCGGCGTCGGCGGTCACCAGCTCCACCGCGATGAGGTCGTCGACGGCCAGGCCGAAGGCGCGGTCCAGGCGGCCGGTCCCGCCGCCGAGGACGAAGCCGGCGACTCCCGCACCCGGGACATGGCACCCCGTGACCACGAGGCCGTAGGGCCGGCTCGCCCGGTCCAGGTCGCTCGTTCTGGCCCCGCCCAGGGCCCGGACCGCCTCGTCCGCCGGGTCGACGGTGACCGTGCGCATCCGGTCCAGGTCCACCAGCAGCGCGCCGTCGGCCGGGCCGCCCGCCAGGCCGTGCCCGCCGCCGCGCACCGCGATGTGCAGGTCCAGGTCGCGTGCGAAGCGCACCGCCCGGACGACGTCGGCCGCGTCCGCGCACCGCGCGATCACGGCCGGGCGCCGGTCGATCCGTGCGTTGGGGACGGCTCGTGCCTCGTCGTAACCGGGATCCCCCGGGGCGAACACCTCGCCGGCCAGATCCTCGCGCAGCGCGGCGAGGGCAGCGCGCGCCTTCGAGAGGGAAGCCATGGCCGGCCGCCCCCTTTCCCGGAAAGGGGTGATGTGTCCGCATCTCAGCCTAGGCGGACGCGGTCACCCGGTCGCGTCAACCCCCGTACGCCCCCGAAGCCGTCAACCGCAGTGCCGTGTCGATCAGCGGTACGTGGCTGAACGCCTGCGGGAAGTTGCCGACCTGGCGTTGCAGCCGCGGGTCCCACTCCTCGGCGAGGAGGCCCAGGTCGTTGCGCAGCGCGAGGAGCTTCTCGAACAGCTTGCGGGCCTCGTCGACGCGGCCGATCATCGCCAGGTCGTCGGCCATCCAGAACGAGCAGGCCAGGAAGGCGCCCTCGTCGCCCGGCAGGCCGTCGACGCCCGCGTCGCCGCCCGAGGTCGGGTAGCGCAGGATGAATCCGTCCGGGGTGGACAGCTCGCGCTGGATCGCCTCGATCGTGCCGATCACCCGCTTGTCGTCCGGCGGCAGGAAGCCCATCTGCGGGATCAGCAGCAGCGAGGCGTCCAGCTCCTGGGAGCCGTAGGACTGCGTGAAGGTGTTGCGCTCCTTGTCGTAGCCCTTCTCGCACACGTCCCGGTGGATGTCGTCGCGCAGTTCCTTCCAGCGCTCCAGCGGGCCGTCCGCGTCGCCGGACTCGATCAGCTTGATCGTGCGGTCGACGGCGACCCAGGCCATCACCTTGGAGTGCACGAAGTGCCGGCGCGGGCCGCGCACCTCCCAGATGCCCTCGTCCGGCTCCTGCCAGTGGTCCTCCAGGTAGCGGATGAGCTTCAGCTGGAGCAGCGAGGCGTAGTCGTTGCGGGCCAGACCCGTCATGTGGGCCAGGTGCAGGGCCTCGGTGACCTCGCCGTACACGTCCAGCTGGAGCTGGTGCGCCGCGCCGTTGCCGACCCGGACCGGGGCGGACTTCTCGTAGCCCGGCAGCCAGTCCAGCTCGGCCTCGCCCAGCTCGCGCTCACCGGCGATGCCGTACATGATCTGCAGGTTCTCCGGGTCGCCCGCGACCGCGCGCAGCAGCCACTCGCGCCAGGCGCGGGCCTCCTCGCGGTAGCCGGTGCGCAGCAGCGACGACAGGGTGATCGCGGCGTCGCGCAGCCAGGTGTAGCGGTAGTCCCAGTTGCGCACGCCGCCGATGTCCTCGGGCAGGGAGGTCGTCGGGGCCGCGACGATCCCGCCGGTCGGGGCGTACGTCAGCGCCTTCAGGGTGATCAGCGAGCGGATCACCGCTTCGCGGTACGGCCCGTGGTACGTGCAGTGGTCCACCCACTCGCGCCAGAACTCCTCCGTCGCCTCCAGCGAGGCCTCCGGCTCCGGCAGCGGCGGCGGCTCCCGGTGCGAGGGCTGCCACGAGATGGTGAAGGCGATCCGGTCACCGGGGGCGACCGTGAAGTCGGCGTACGTCGTCAGGGACTTTCCGTAGGTCTCCGCCTCGGTGTCGAACCACACCGAGTCCGGCCCCGCGACGGCCACCGTACGGCCCTCGTGCCTGTGCACCCAGGGCACCACCCGGCCGTAGGAGAACCGCATCCGCAGGGCGGAGCGCATCGGCACCCGGCCGGTGACGCCCTCGACGATCCGGATCAGCTGCGGCGCGCCGTCACGCGGCGGCATGAAGTCCGTCACGCGCACGGTGCCCCGCGGGGTGTCCCACTCGGACTCCAGGATCAGCGAGTCGCCCCGGTAGCTCCGCCGGGCGGCGACCGGCGGCACGGCGTCGGCCGCGTGCGCCGGGCCGAGCCGCCAGAAGCCGTGCTCCTCGGTGCCCAGCAGGCCGGCGAAGACGGCGTGCGAGTCGAAGCGGGGCAGGCACAGCCAGTCCACCGTGCCGTCCCGGCAGACCAGCGCCGCGGTCTGCATGTCTCCGATGAGTGCGTAGTCTTCGATGCGCCCGGCCACGTGCAACTCCAGTCGAACGGCCACGTCACGCCCCCCGCGCAGGGGGCTGTCGCTGATGCGGTCAAGGGGTCGTTGTTGTGCGTCGTTGAGCGGTGAAGCAAAGCAGCCTGCCGAGCCCTGAGGCAAAACGACAGTCCTTGCTCAACGAACTGCCGCGCGCTCGTTGTTCCGGGGGTTATCGGCGGGGGTGTGCCGTCGTTCCGGCCGGGCTCGGCAGCGAATGTCCGAGCAGGATACGACGCACCCAGATGATCTGCGTGCCGCTCCGGGCAACCCGTGTGGGCCGAACGAGTGAGCAGCGGGTGATGACGATGTGACCGGCGCGTTTTTGTGGTGACACGTGCGGCGGACGTGACGGAGACCCGCGGACCGGCCCCGTACGGGCGTCCGCGGCGGGCCGGGCCGTGTCCGCGCGGGTGCGGAGCGTGGCCGGGAGCCATCTCCTCCGGGCGCTGATACCCTGGTAGCCCGTGGACCGGTGGGACCCGAAGGACGACAGACGGGGTCCCCCGAACCGCAGCGGCGGCGCCCCCACCCGGCAGCACAGCGATGTCCGGACCGGCAGCCGCACCGCACGAAAGCCAGCGACCACGGGAGCCCCCTCTTGGCCATGCCGCCGAAATCCACGACGACCAAGCACATCTTCGTCACCGGGGGTGTCGCCTCCTCGCTCGGCAAGGGCCTCACCGCCTCCAGCCTGGGCATGCTGCTCAAGGCCCGCGGGCTGCGCGTCGTGATGCAGAAGCTGGATCCGTATCTGAACGTCGATCCGGGCACGATGAACCCCTTCCAGCACGGTGAGGTCTTCGTCACCAACGACGGTGCCGAGACCGACCTCGACATCGGACACTACGAGCGGTTCCTCGACCGCGACCTGGACGGCAGCGCCAATGTCACTACAGGCCAGGTCTACTCCACCGTGATCGCCAAGGAGCGCCGCGGCGAGTACCTCGGTGACACCGTGCAGGTCATCCCGCACATCACCAACGAGATCAAGCACCGCATCCGGCGCATGGCCACCGACGAGGTCGACGTCGTCATCACCGAGGTCGGCGGCACCGTCGGTGACATCGAGTCGCTGCCCTTCCTGGAGACCGTCCGCCAGGTCCGCCACGAGGTCGGCCGCGACAACGTCTTCGTGGTCCACATCTCGCTGCTGCCCTACATCGGCCCCTCGGGCGAGCTGAAGACCAAGCCGACGCAGCACTCCGTGGCCGCGCTGCGCAACATCGGCATCCAGCCCGACGCGATCGTGCTGCGCTGCGACCGCGAGGTCCCCACCGCCATCAAGCGCAAGATCTCGCTGATGTGCGACGTGGACGAGGCCGCCGTCGTGGCCTGCCCCGACGCCCGCTCCATCTACGACATCCCCAAGGTCGTGCACACCGAGGGCCTGGACGCCTACGTCGTGCGCAAGCTGGACCTGCCCTTCCGCGACGTGGACTGGACGACCTGGGACGACCTGCTGGACCGCGTCCACAATCCCGACCACGAGATCACCCTCGCCCTGGTCGGCAAGTACATCGACCTGCCCGACGCCTACCTGTCGGTCACCGAGGCCCTGCGCGCCGGCGGCTTCGCCAACAAGGCCCGCGTGAAGATCAAGTGGGTCACCTCCGACGACTGCAAGACCCCGGCCGGCGCCAAGGCCCAGCTCGGCGACGTCGACGGCATCTGCATCCCCGGCGGCTTCGGCGACCGCGGTGTGCTCGGCAAGGTCGGTGCGATCAGGTTCGCCCGCGAGAACAGGATCCCGCTGCTGGGCCTGTGCCTGGGCCTGCAGTGCATCGTGATCGAGGCCGCGCGCAACCTGGCCGACATCCCGGACGCCAACTCCACCGAGTTCGACCCGGCCACCGGCCACCCGGTCATCTCCACCATGGCCGAGCAGATGGACATCGTCGCCGGTGAGGGCGACATGGGCGGCACCATGCGGCTGGGCATGTACCCGGCCAAGCTCGCCGAGGGCTCCATCGTGCGTGAGGTCTACGACGGCAAGGAGTACGTCGAGGAGCGCCACCGCCACCGCTACGAGGTCAACAACGCCTTCCGCGCGGAGCTGGAGAAGAAGGCCGGGATCCTGTTCTCCGGCACGTCGCCGGACGGCAAGCTCGTCGAGTACGTCGAGTACCCCCGGGACGCGCACCCCTACCTGGTCGCCACCCAGGCGCACCCGGAGCTGCGGTCCCGGCCGACCCGCCCGCACCCGCTCTTCGCCGGGCTGGTGAAGGCCGCGGTCGAGCGGAAGATCGCGAAGTAGCACAGGAGCTGTACGGTGGCCGGGGCGCGTGTGATCAGCACGCTCGCGCCCCGGCCGCCGGTGCACGTGTGGAAGGACAGGGCATGACGATCAAGGACAGCCCCGAGGAGTGGGAGATCCGGGCGACGGACACCCCCTTCGTGGGCAACAAGACCTCCGTGCGCACGGACGACGTGGTCATGCCCGACGGCTCGGTCGTCCGCCGTGACTACCAGGTCCACCCCGGCTCGGTCGCCGTCCTCGCCCTGGACGAGGAGGACCGGGTGCTGCTGATCAACCAGTACCGCCACCCCGTGCGGCACAAGCTGTGGGAGATCCCGGCCGGTCTGCTCGACGTCCCCGGTGAGAACCCGCTGCACGCGGCCCAGCGCGAGCTGTACGAGGAGGCGCACGTCAAGGCCGAGGACTGGCGGGTGCTGACCGACGTGTACACCACCCCCGGCGGCTGCGACGAGGCCGTACGGGTCTTCCTCGCACGGGAGTTGGCGGAGGCCGAGGGCGAGCGGTTCGAGACCGAGCACGAGGAGACCGACATGGAGTACGCGCGCGTGCCGGTCGACGAGCTGGTACGCCGCGTCCTGGCCGGCGACGTGCACAACAACTGCCTGGTCGTGGGCGTGCTCTCGCTGGTGGCGGCCCGCAGCGGCGACGGCCTCGACGCGCTGCGCCCGGCCGACGCCCGCTGGCCCGCCCGGCCCTTCACCTCCTGAGCCACCCGTTCGGCCCGGCGGTGTGACGATCGCCTGATCCGATCGGGCGATTCGTGCGCCGCGCTCCTCACAGCACGTCAGACAGCGTGAACTAGGCTTTTCACGTCCGTCTCAAAAGTTCCGGCGGGCTTGCGCGTGCGGTGGGACGGGAGTGTGGCCCGTGACGGATCAGGCGGTGGACGCAGGCGGCGTGGGGCGGTCGGCGCACGAGGTCACGGAAGACTATTTCCTCGGGCGCACACGGGAGTTGAAGGAGCTGCGCGCCGACATCGAGCGCGCGGGCCTGGACACCCTCGCCGGCCGCAAGGCCCCTCGCGCGCGCGTGCTCCTGATCGCGGGCCGCCCCGGCTCGGGCCGGACCGCGCTCGCCGAGAAACTCGTCCGCCAGATCGCCCGCCGCTACCCCGGCGGGGTGCTGCGCGCCCGGCTCGGCGAGCCCGACGGCACCCCCGTCCCGGTCGAGCGCACCGCCCGCGACCTGCTCGCCGCGCTGGACCGGCACGCCCCGCCCGGCGCCGCCGAGGACGAGCTGACCGAGGCACTGCGCACCGCCCTCGCCGACCGGCGCACCCTGCTGCTCCTGGACGACGCGACCGGCGCCGAGCAGGTCGACGCGCTGCTGCCGGACTCCCCGGACTGCCTGGTCGTGGCCGTCTCCACGGGCCCGCTCACCGGCATCGCCGACGTCCGCCCCTGCACCGTCGGCGGCCTCGACACCAAGTCGGCGGTGGAACTGCTCACCCGCTACACCGGCGCGGTCCGCATCACCGTCGACCCGCGCGCCGCCGAGAGCCTCGCCGAGGCCTGCCAGGGCCACCCGGCCGCGCTGGTGCTGGCCGGCGGCTGGCTCGCCGCCCGCCCCCAGGCCGCCGTATCCGACCTGGCCAAACGGCTGCACGCCGGCACCGACGACGCGGTGGACGCCAGTCCGCCGGCCCGGGTCTTCCGGCATGTGTACGACGAGCTGTCCACGCCGGCCGCCCGCATCCTGCGGCTGCTCGCGCTCGCCCCGGCCGGCCTGGCCGACCCGCACACCGCCTCCGCGCTCGCGGGCTGCTCGGTCGGCTCCGCCCGTGCCGTCCTGGACGACCTGGTCACCCTCGGCCTGCTGCGCGCGGTGGACTCCCCGCTGCCGCAGTACGAGGTCCCGGGCTGGCTGCACCCGCTGCTGTGCGCCCTCGCCCGGAGCCAGGAGCGGCCCGCGGAGCTCCAGCTGGCCCGGGCCCGGATGCTGGAGCGGACGGTACGGCTGCTCCAGGCGTGCCGGGCGATCACCGAGACGGACAGCCCGCAGGCCCGCGAGAAGCTGAACGCCATGCCCCGCGAGGTGCGCTTCCCGAACCCGCGCGCGGCCGCCGACTGGCTGCGCATCCGCCGCCCCGCGCTGCTCGCCTGCGCCCGGCTCGCGGTGGCCGACGGCGAGCTGGACACGCTCGCCCGGCGGCTGATGTCCCAGCTGGTCAGGGCCCTGGTGGCGCACGAGGGCACCCAGGCCGCCGCGGCCGACCTGTACGGATTGCACAGCCTCGTCCTCGATGTCGCCGAGCGGCGCGGGCTGCCCCGGGAGAAGGCCGCCGCGCTGCTGAACCTGGGCGACGTGGACGCGCAGACCGGCCGTACCCGAAACGCGCTGGCCCGCTATCGGCTGGCGCTGGCGGCCGGACGCGAGGCGAACGACCCGTACGCGACCGGCCGCGCGATGGAATCCGTAGGCGGGGCGTACCAGGAGCTGGGGGACCACGACCGGGCCGCCGACTGGTTCGGCCGGGCCCTGGCCGAGCGGCTGGCCCGGGACGAGCGCGAGCAGGCCGCCCGGCTGTACGGCCGGATCGCCACCGCCCACACCTACGCGGGCCGCTACGGCGAGAGCCTCAGGAACTGGCGGGCGGCCGTCGCCGGCTATCGCAAGGGCGGTGATGTCGCCGCCCACGCACGGGCGTTGAGCGAGCTGGCCCGGGTGCAGGAGTACGCCGGACGCTTCGAGGAGTCGCTGCGCACCTGCCAGGAGGCGGCGGAGTGGGCGCGCCGTGCCGAGGACGTCCGGCTGCAGGCCGCGCTCCAGCTCCGGCTCGCCGACACGCTGGAGCACCTCGGGGACCCCACCGCCGCCCGACTGCACCGTGCGGCGGCCGAGCGCATGCTGGGTGAGGAGGCCCCGCAGGACGGCACCGAGGACGACACAAGGGCGGAACCGGACAGGAACGCCTGCGAAATCCGCAGTCCATCCGGTGAAGATTGATGCAATGAAAGGCTAGACACGCGGAACGCCTTCATTAAACTGGCTCTGCCGCACGTTCTCCTGCGGTGTCTCCCGGTGTGCCCCCGCATGCCTGGGTATGTCTTGTAATGCCCCCCCCATACCCTCTGAGCCAAGGACCGTGATCGACGTGAAGGTCGGCATCCCCCGCGAGGTCAAGAACAACGAGTTCCGGGTGGCCATCACCCCCGCCGGTGTGCACGAGCTGGTGCGCAACGGCCACCAGGTCGTCGTCGAGCGCAGCGCCGGCCTCGGCTCCTCGATCACGGACGAGGAGTACGTCTCCGCCGGCGCCACGATCCTCGGCACCGCCGACGAGGTCTGGGCCACCGCCGACCTGCTGCTGAAGGTCAAGGAGCCCATCGCGGAGGAGTACCACCGCCTGCGCAAGGACCAGATCCTCTTCACCTACCTGCACCTGGCCGCCTCCAAGGAGTGCACGGACGCGCTCGTCGAGTCCGGCACCACGGCCATCGCCTACGAGACCGTCGAGCTGCCGAACCGCGCGCTGCCGCTGCTCGCCCCGATGTCCGAGGTCGCGGGCCGCCTCTCCCCGCAGGTCGGCGCCTACCACCTGATGGCCCCGAACGGCGGCCGCGGTGTGCTCCCCGGCGGTGTCCCGGGCGTGACCCCGGCCAAGGCCGTCGTCATCGGCGGCGGCGTCTCCGGCTGGAACGCGACGCAGGTCGCCGTCGGCATGGGCTTCGACGTGACCCTGCTCGACCGCGACATCAACAAGCTGCGCGAGGCCGACAAGGTCTTCGGCACCAAGGTGAAGGCGATCATGTCCAACGCCTTCGAGCTGGAGAAGGCGGTCCTGGACGCCGACCTCGTCATCGGCGCCGTCCTCATCCCGGGCGCCAAGGCCCCGAAGCTCGTCACCAACGAGCTGGTGGCCCGCATGAAGCCCGGAAGTGTTCTTGTCGACATCGCGATCGACCAGGGCGGCTGCTTCGAGGACTCCCACCCGACGACCCACGCCGAGCCCACCTTCAAGGTGCACAACTCGGTCTTCTACTGCGTCGCCAACATGCCCGGCGCGGTGCCCAACACCTCCACCAACGCGCTCACCAACGCGACGCTGCCGTACATCGTCTCGCTCGCGAACAACGGCTGGGTCGAGGCGCTGCGCCGCGACGCCGCGCTCGCCAAGGGTCTCAACACCCATGACGGCAAGGTCGTTTACAAGGAGGTCGCGGACGCCCACGGCCTGGAGCACGTCGAGCTGGCCTCGCTGCTCGGCTGACCCCGACCGCACCCCGACCGACCCCTGGTGACCTGGTGAGTCGCTAAGTCACCAGGAGGTAAAAGGCGATTCGTCAACACGTCTCGTCAACAGCACGCACCCGGCCGGACCTTGCCCGACAAGGTCCGGCCGGATGTGTGTATGGTCACTTTGCGGCTCTCGGTCAACTCGCCTCGAACGTAACCCTTCGACCGATTCGTACACCGGTGAAACCTGCTGTGCGACGGCCGTACGCCCTTGACAGCGAGATGTTTCATTGCCGACACATCGTGCCGGGTCCGGCGGATTGTGTTGCTGCGGACCGCCGACACGCCATAGAGTCGCCAACCGTCGGCATGGTGCCACGCTGACCTTGTCTAGAAGTTCCCTGGTCACCAAGGAGGTAAGACGACTTGTGAATGAGTCGACATTTTCTCCCGGGGGTGGTCAACCAGGAATGCCGGCACAGGGCCAGGGGCCCGCGGGATTCGAGGCTGTCGGCTCCGTCGCAGTGCGCACCTTCTCAGCCCACCAGAGTCCGGTTCCGCAGGTGATCCGGACAGCACACCAGAGCATGGATGGCCATCACGTGAACGCCATGGCCGGCGACGGAAGTGGCGCGCCCCACAACCACTTCGCCGACTACGACGAACTGCCCGAGGGGCACTTCTACGACCCCGACGCCGAGTACGAGCCCGATCCGGAGTACGCGGCCACGCTCGCGCCCGACGCGGCCCGCCAGCGCCGTGAGCGCGTCGGTCCGACCGGACGCCCGCTGCCGTACTTCCCGATCCCGGGCCCGCTGACCGACCACGGCCCCGCGAAGATCATCGCGATGTGCAACCAGAAGGGCGGCGTCGGCAAGACGACGTCGACCATCAACCTGGGTGCCGCGCTCGCGGAGTACGGCCGGCGCGTGCTGCTCGTGGACTTCGACCCGCAGGGCGCGCTGTCGGTGGGACTCGGCGTCAATCCGATGGAGCTGGACCTGACCGTCTACAACCTGCTCATGGAGCGGGGCATGTCGGCGGACGAGGTCCTGCTGAAGACGGCGGTCCCCAACATGGACCTGCTGCCCTCCAACATCGACCTGTCGGCCGCCGAGGTCCAGCTGGTCTCCGAGGTCGCCCGCGAGTCGACGCTCCAGCGCGCCCTGAAGCCGCTGATGGACGACTACGACTACATCGTGATCGACTGCCAGCCCTCGCTCGGCCTGCTCACCGTGAACGCCCTGACGGCCGCCCACAAGGTGATCGTGCCGCTGGAGTGCGAGTTCTTCGCCCTGCGCGGTGTGGCCCTGCTGACCGAGACCATCGAGAAGGTCCAGGAGCGGCTCAACCCCGACCTGGAGCTGGACGGCATCCTCGCCACGATGTACGACTCGCGCACGGTCCACAGCCGCGAGGTCCTGGCCCGGGTGGTCGAGGCGTTCGACGACCACGTCTACCATACGGTCATCGGCCGCACGGTCCGCTTCCCGGAGACCACGGTCGCCGGTGAGCCGATCACCACCTACGCCTCCAACTCCGTCGGTGCCGCCGCCTATCGCCAGCTCGCCAGGGAGGTGCTCGCCCGGTGTCACGCCGAGTGAGTCTGCCCGGGGCCGACGAACTCTTCCGTACGACAGGGGGGATGGCGCTCCAGCCGTCGACCCCCCGCCGCCCAGCGAACGGTGAGGCCCGGGTGCCGTCCCCCGCGGGGGAGAGCGACGACGTCGCCGCCGCCGAGGACGCACCGCAGTCGGTGCCGGTCCAGGGCGGTGACGGCGAGGGCGCGGAGCACGTGGCGGCGGAGGCCGAACGGGGCGAGCCCGGCGAGTCCCGCACCCGGCCGGCGCGACGCCAGGCGCCGCAGGAAGGTTCTGCCGACGCCCAGCAGCGCAAGCGGGGGCGGGCGGCGAACCGGCGGCCGAGCGGACGCGAGCGGCACGACGAGAAGATCACGGTGTACGTGTCCGCCGAGGAGCTGATGGACCTGGAGCACGCCCGCCTGGTGCTCCGCGGCGAACACGGGCTGGCGGTGGACCGCGGGCGCATCGTCCGCGAGGCGGTGGCCGTGGTCCTGGCCGACCTGGAATCCCGCGGGGACGCGAGCATCCTCGTACGCCGGCTGCGAGGCCGGTAGGGGTAGCCTGCGGGGGCTATGACCTCGAACGACGTTCCCGCCTCCGCGTCCGCCTCCGGCCCGGCTGCCGGACGGCGGCGCGTGCTGGGACGCGGACCGGGTGCCGCGCCGGTCGCACCGGCCGGGTACGCCGAGCCGATCGCGGCGCCGTCGGAGGGTCACCCGGACATTTCGGTACAGGTCGCCCCGCCGTCGGCCTCCCCGCCGGAGACGACCGGGACGCCCGAGCCGGGGCCGCAGCCCGTCGCGGAACCCCGCACGGAGGCGGGAGGCCGTACGGCGGCAGACCCGGGACGGCAAACGCCCGATGCGCCCCGGGTCGGTCTCGGTCCCGAACCCCGGGCCGGGACCTCGCCCGAAGCCCGTGTCGAAGCCGGGCCGGAGCCCGAGTCGTCCGGAGAGCCTGGGCGGGCGCCGGAGACGCCGGCACCCGAAGAAACCCGTGACGGCGTCTTCAAGGTCCGCCTCGCCAACTTCGAGGGCCCCTTCGACCTGCTCCTCCAGCTGATCTCCAAGCACAAGCTGGACGTCACCGAGGTCGCCCTGTCGAAGGTCACCGACGAGTTCATGGCGCACATCCGCGCCATGGGGCCGGACTGGGACCTGGACCAGACGACCGAGTTCCTCGTCGTGGCGGCCACTCTGCTCGATCTGAAGGCGGCCCGGCTGCTGCCCGCCGCCGAGGTCGAGGACGAGGGCGACCTGGCGCTGCTGGAGGCCCGGGACCTGCTGTTCGCCCGGCTGCTGCAGTACCGCGCCTACAAGCAGATCGCGGACATCTTCAACGCGCGCCTGGACGAGGAGGCCCGCCGGTACCCCCGTACCGTCGGCCTGGAACCCCAGTACGCCGAGCTGCTGCCCGAGGTCGTCATCAGCATCGGCCCCGAGGGCTTCGCCAGGCTCGCGGTCAAGGCGATGCAGCCGAAGCCCAAGCCGCAGGTCTACGTCGACCACATCCACGCCCCACTGGTCAGTGTGCAGGAGCAGGCCGGGATCGTGGTCGCCCGGCTGCGCGAGCTGGGCGAGGCGAGCTTCCGGGCGCTGGTCGAGGACACCGACGACACCCTCACCGTCGTCGCCCGGTTCCTCGCCCTGCTGGAGCTGTACCGCGAGAAGGCCGTCGCCCTGGAGCAGGAGGCCGCGCTCGGGGAGCTGCTCGTGCGCTGGACCGGCGGGGAATCGGAGACGGCGCCGATGGTCACCGACGAGTTCGACCGGCCGCCCGACCTGCCCAAGGAAGAGCGGGCCAAGGAAGAGCGGGTCAAGGACGAGCGGCCCGAGCCGCCCGAGGAGGAGATGAAGGCATGAGCGAGGAGACCGCCGAGGTCCCGGCCGGGCTGCGGACCGTCGCCGACCTCGGCCTCAAGCCCGCCCTGGAGGCCATGCTCATGGTCGTCGACGAGCCCGCGACCGAGGAGCACCTGGCGAAGCTGCTGGAACGGCCGAGACGGCAGGTCGCCGACGCGCTCCGGGAGCTGGCCGACGAGTACGCCGTCCAGGGCCGCGGTTTCGAGCTGCGGTTCGTCGCGGGCGGCTGGCGCTTCTCCACGCGCGCGGAGTACGCGCCGGCCGTCGAGCGGCTCGTCCTGGACGGCCAGACCGCCCGGCTCACCCAGGCGGCGCTGGAGACCCTCGCGGTCGTCGCCTACCGCCAGCCGGTCAGCCGCAGCCGCGTCTCCGCCGTCCGCGGAGTCAACTGCGACGGCGTGATGCGCACCCTGCTCCAGCGCGGTCTGGTCGAGGAGGCGGGCGCGGAACCCGAAACAGGTGCGATCCTGTACAGGACGACGAACTACTTCCTGGAGCGGATGGGCCTGCGCGGCCTGGACGAGCTTCCGGAGCTCGCGCCCTTCCTCCCGGAGGCGGAGGCGATCGAGGCCGAGACCCAGGAGGGAGTCCCGTCGTTCGACCCGGACGCGCCCGACGCGCCCGGCGGTCAGGACGCAGACGACTAAGACGGAACTTTGATGCGAAGCAGCGGCAGCGGTAGCGGCAAGAGTGGCGGGCGCGGTAACTACCGCGGCGCCGGCAACAACCGGGACGAGCGGCAGGGGCAGGGCCGTCCCCGCAAGCCCCGCCCCGAGGAGCGCCGCTACGACGTGGGCCCCGGCGCCTCCCAGGAAGGCCCCAAGTCCGGGCGCGGCGGCGCGGCCCGCGGCGGTGCCAAGGGCGGCCCGAAGAAGGCCCAGCCGCAGCGCGGCCGTACGGCGCCCGGCAGCTCCCGCGAGTACGAGGCGCGGGCCGAGGAGCGCAACCGCGAGCGCTACGCGGGCAAGAAGGACGTCAAGCTGCCCAAGACCTTCCCGGGCGCCGAGCAGGAGGGCGAGCGGCTGCAGAAGGTCCTCGCGCGCGCGGGCTACGGCTCCCGGCGGGCCTGCGAGGAGCTGATCGAGCAGGCGCGTGTCGAGGTCAACGGCGAGATCGTGCTGGAGCAGGGCAAGCGGGTCGACCCCGAGAAGGACGAGGTCAGGGTCGACGGCCTGACGGTCGCGACGCAGTCGTACCAGTTCTTCTCGCTGAACAAGCCCGCCGGTGTCGTCTCCACCATGGAGGACCCGGAGGGACGCCAGTGCCTGGGGGACTACGTCACCAACCGTGAGACGCGGCTCTTCCACGTCGGCCGGCTGGACACCGAGACCGAGGGCGTCATCCTGCTCACCAACCACGGCGAGCTCGCGCACCGTCTCACGCACCCGAAGTACGGCGTGAAGAAGACCTACCTCGCCGCCATCGTGGGTCCGATCCCGCGCGACCTGGGCAAGCGCCTGAAGGACGGCATCCAGCTGGAGGACGGCTACGCGCGCGCGGACCACTTCCGGGTCGTGGAGCAGACCGGCAAGAACTACCTGGTCGAGGTCGTCCTGCACGAGGGCCGCAAGCACATCGTGCGCCGCATGCTGGCCGAGGCCGGCTTCCCGGTCGAGAAGCTCGTGCGCACCGCCTTCGGCCCGATCACCCTGGGCGACCAGAAGTCGGGCTGGCTGCGCCGGCTGTCCAACACCGAGGTCGGGATGCTGATGAAGGAAGTCGACCTCTAGACCCCTCCAGACCGGTAGGCCGGCACCGCGAACGCCTTGCAGTGATCACCATTCTCGCTTATTGTCATAGTGACGATAAACGGGGATGGTGATCGTGTGTCCAAACGTGCCGCAACCGGCGCGCTGCTCGGCCTCGCCCTCGGGGACGCCCTCGGCTTCCCGACCGAGTTCAACACCGTGCCGCAGATCCTGGCCAAGTGCGGGCCCTGGCGCGAGATGGAGCTGCCGCGGCGTGCCTTCGTCTCCGACGACACCCAGATGACCCTCGCGCTCGGGCGCGGCCTCGCCACGGCCATGGAGCGCGGGTACCTCGCGCCCAGGCGGCTGGAGCGGCCGCTGCGCGAGGAGTTCACGGACTGGTACGACTCGCCGGAGAACAACCGGGCCCCGGGCAACACCTGCCTGACCGCCTGCGGGCTGCTCAAGGAGGAGGGCCGGCGCTGGCAGGACGCCAGCCAGGTCGGTTCCAAGGGCTGCGGCGCCAACATGCGCGTCGCCCCGATCGGGCTCGTCCCCGGCCTGAGCGGTGAACAGCGCTCCGGCGCCGCCCAGTTGCAGTCCGCGCTCACCCACGGCCACCCCACCGCGCTCGCCGCCTCCGACCTCACCGCCCACGCCGTCCGCCTGCTGGCCGAGGGCACCGACCCGGCCGGACTCGTCGGACAGCTGCGCACGTACGCCCTGGACCACCGCACCCACTACGACCACACCTGGCTCGGCGACCTGTGGACCCGCTCCCAGGACCCGAGCCCCGAGCACTTCGTCGCGCGCGGCTGGGACGAGTGCCTCGCCGTCCTCGACCGGCTCGGGGAAGCCGTGCGGACCGTCTCTGCGGACACCGACCCGTGCCTGGCCACCGGCGAGGGCTGGATCGCCGAGGAGGCCCTCGCCACCGGGCTGCTGTGCTTCCTGCTCTTCCCCGACGAGCCCGTCACCGCCCTGCGCCGGGCCGCCTGCACCGCCGGTGACTCCGACTCCATCGCCTGCCTCACCGGCGCCTTCGCGGGCGCGTGGCTGGGCGCGGACGCCTGGCCCGCCGACTGGACCGGGCGGATCGAGTACCGAGGCGACCTGTTGGCGCTGGGCACGCTCTGGGACGCTTGAGTCCATGATCGAAGACCTCGACCTCGCGCCCGTGGTCGCGGAACAGCCCGACCCGCTGCTGTTCGCGACCGTCTCCGGAGCCCATCTCTACGGCTTCCCCTCGCAGGACTCCGACGTGGACCTGCGCGGCGTCCATCTGCTCCCCGTCGCCGACCTCGTCGGCCTGCGCGAGCCGGAGGAGACCCGCTCGCGGGCCTGGGTGCGCTACGGCGTCGAGCTGGACCTCGTCACCCACGACCTGCGCAAGTTCGTACGGCTGATGCTCCGCCGCAACGGCTATGTGCTGGAGCAGCTGCTCTCGCCCCTGGTCGTGCACACCGGCGACACCCACCGGGAGCTGGCCGAGCTGGCGCCCGCCGTCCTCACCAGCCACCACGCCCACCACTACCGGGGGTTCGCGGTGACCCAGTGGCGGCTGTTCGAGAAGACCGGCGAACTCAAGCCGCTGCTCTACACGTTCAGGGTGCTGCTCACCGGCATCCACCTCATGCGCAGCGGCCGGGTCCAGGCCCATCTGCCCACCCTGCTGGACGAGATCGACACGCCCGGCTATCTGCCCGAGCTGATAGCCGCCAAGCGGGAACGGGAGCACGGGAAGGCCGACGGCCTCGTGCACGCGCGCGTGGAGGCCGATGTGGAGCGGCTGCACGCCGTCCTCGACGAGGCCCAGGCCACCTCGGCCCTCCCCGACGCGCACGGCGCCCACGACGCCCTGCACGACTTCGTGGTCCGCGTGCGACTGGAGAGCTGACGACAGGGCCTAGGGACGTCCGGTGAGCGCGGAGGCGCGGCGGGTGCGGAAGAGGAAGTCGGACACCCGGGCGCCGTCCGGCTCCGGCGGCAGCGGTGTGCGGTGCAGGGCCTCTTCCGTCTCCGCCGCCAGCCGGGCCATCCGGGCCTCGACCTGTGGCCAGGAGACCTCGCCGCGCCTGACCGCGAGCAGCGGCTCGCGCTGCTCGCCGACATCGATACGCAGCTCGCCGGTGCGCAGCAGGTCACGCGCGCTCGTCAGCAGCCGCAGCAGATGCATGGCGTGCTTCCAGCGCGGGGCGCCCGTCGTGCGCACGTCGGCGTCGAGCTTCCTGCGCTGGCCGAGGGCGTAGCGCGTGAAGGTGTCGTACGCCCGGCGGGACAGGAAGGCGCCGCGCAGCGACAGCAACTCCCGGCCGGTGCCGTCCACGTGCTCCACCAGCGGGGAGTGCAGGCACTCCAGGATGTTCGGGTTGCCGCGCAGCGCCAGCTCGCAGAACCGCTCCAGCTCCCAGGAGAACTGCTCCTCGCCGGGCCCCTCGACATGCGTCGGCGGCTTCTCGAACCGCCAGAACAGGGGAGTGGGCGCGAGGAACACCCCCCGCCGGTCGGTGTCGCTCGCGTCCGTGGCCAGCCCGAAGGCGCGGGAACCCATGACACAGGCGTAGATCGTGTGCTCGCGAACGAGGTCGATGGGCCGCATGCCCGGAGCGTACGCGGCCCCTCACGCCAGCTGGATCGAATTTCCCTTCACCTTGATCGACTTCGGCGGCAGGGGCCTCTTCGCGGGGCCGTGGGCCACCGAGCCGTCGGCGATGTGGAACCTGCTGCCGTGGCACGGGCAGTCGATGGTGCCGTCGGCGACCCGGCTCACCGTGCAGCCCTCGTGCGTGCAGATCGCCGAGAAGGCCTTGAAGTCGCCCTTGGCCGGCTGCGTGACGACGACCTTCTGATCCTTGAAGATCTTGCCGCCGCCCTCCGGGATCTCGCCGGTGTCGCCCAGCGTCCGGCCGCTGCTCTCGTTGCTGCCGGACTTGTTGCCACCACAGGCCGCGAGGGGCACGGCCAGTACCGCCGCCCCCGTCACCAGAACCGTGCGCCGCTTCGCACCCTCGGCCATGCCGTCCTCCGTACCGACGTCGGAACCGGGCTATCCCGGACACTGTGCATCGTCTCAGTGATCGGGCGCCGCGCGCCCGGCCCGCACGGGCTGACTACGCTGGACGGACCAACAGCAGATCCGCATGTCAGCAAGGAGCAGCGCCGTGGCGGTACGAGCGGTCCGTGGGGCCGTCCAACTGGAGCGGGACGAGGCCGCGCACATGGACGAGCAGGTCGCAGCCCTGCTCACCGCCATCCTGGAGCGCAACGAACTGACCGCCGACGACCTGATCAGCATCTGGTTCACGGCCACTCCCGACCTGCACAGCGACTTCCCGGCCGCCGCCGCCCGGGGGCTCGGCAGCCACTTCGCCGACGTACCCCTGATCTGCGCCCAGGAACTGGACGTCGCGGGCGCCATGCCCCGGGTCGTCCGGGTCCTCGCCCACGTCGAGTCCGACAAGCCGCGCGCCGCCATCGCGCACGTCTACCTCGGTGCCGCGGCCGCCCTGCGCAAGGACATCGCCCAGTGAGAACCGCACTCGTCATCGGCACCGGCCTCATCGGCACCTCCGCCGCCCTGGCCCTCACCCAGCGCGGCGTCACCGTCCACCTCGCCGACCACGACCCCGGTCAGGCCCGCACGGCCGCCGCGCTGGGCGCCGGCACCGACGAGGCCCCCGACGGCCCGGTCGACCTCGCGATCGTCGCCGCCCCGCCCGCGCACGTCGCCGGCGTGCTCGCCGACGCCATGCGCCGCGGCGTCGCCCGCGGCTACCTCGACGTGGCCAGCGTCAAGGGCGCCCCCCGCCGCGAGCTGGAGGCGCTCGGCCTGGACCTGTCGACGTACATCGGCAGCCACCCCATGTCCGGCCGGGAGAAGTCGGGCCCGCTGGCCGCGACCGCCGACCTCTTCGAGGGCCGCCCCTGGGTGCTCACCCCGACCCGGGACACCGACACCGAGGTGCTGAACCTCGCCCTGGAGCTGGTCTCGCACTGCCGGGCCGTGCCGGTCGTCATGGACGCCGTCGCCCACGACCGCGCCGTCGCCCTCGTCTCCCACATGCCCCAGTTGGTGTCCAGCATGGTCGCCGCGCGCCTGGAGCACGCCGAGGAGGCCGCCGTACGGCTGTGCGGGCAGGGCATCCGGGACGTGACCCGGATCGCCGCCTCCGACCCGGGCATGTGGATCGACATCCTGTCCGCGAACCCCGGCCCGGTCGCCGACCTGCTCGCCGACGTCGCCGCCGACCTGGACGAGACCGTCGGGGCCCTGCGCGCCCTCCAGTCCTCCGACGACGCCAAGCGGCACGAGGGTACCGCCGGCATCGAGGACGTGCTGCGCCGCGGCAACGCCGGCCGGGTGCGGGTGCCCGGCAAGCACGGGTCCGCGCCGCGGGTCTACGAGGTCGTGGCGGTCCTGATCGACGACCAGCCGGGCCAGCTGGCCCGGATCTTCGCGGACGCGGGAGCGGCCGGGGTCAACATCGAGGACGTCCGCATCGAGCACGCGACGGGACAGCAGGCCGGTCTGGTGCAGCTGATGGTGGAGCCCAAGGCGGTACCGGTGCTGAGCGCCGCGCTGCGGGAGCGCGGCTGGGCGCTGCGGCAGTAGCGGGCGCAGGCGTCCGGACGAGTGACCCGCACCCAGTAACCTTGTGCAGGGCGCACTCGCTCCCCGCACCCCGCCCACACCGCACCAGGAAGGTGTCCCTCCGTGGAAAACGGCGCCGCCCCGACCGCCAAGCCCGTGATCGTCGCGATCGACGGCCCCTCCGGCACGGGCAAGTCGAGCACGTCGAAGGCCGTGGCCGCCCAGCTCGGCCTGAGCTACCTGGACACCGGCGCCCAGTACCGGGCGATCACCTGGTGGATGGTGACCAACGGCATCGACCTGGAGGACCCGACCGCCGTCGCCGCCGTGGCCGGCAAGCCGGAGATCGTCTCCGGCACCGACCCGGACAAGCCGACCATCACGGTCGACGGCGTGGACGTGGCCGGCCCGATCCGCACCCAGGAGGTCACCTCCAAGGTCAGCGCGGTCAGCGCGGTGCCCGAGGTGCGCACCCTGATCACCGAGCTGCAGCGCTCGATCGCGGCCGGCGCGGAGCGGGGCATCGTGGTCGAGGGCCGGGACATCGGTACGACCGTCCTGCCCGACGCCGACCTGAAGATCTTCCTCACCGCCTCCCCGGAGGCCCGCGCGGCCCGCCGCAGCGGCGAGCTGAAGGGCGCCGACGTCCACGCCACCCGTGAGGCGCTGATCAAGCGGGACGCGGCCGACTCCTCCCGCAAGACCTCGCCGCTCGCCAAGGCGGCCGACGCGGCAGAGGTGGACACCACCGAGCTGACCCTCGCCCAGGTCATCGAGTGCGTCGTCACCCTGGTCGAGGAGAAGCGGGCCGGGAAGTGAGCGAGCCGGTTCCCTCCCCGAGGGGCGCCGAGGTCGGGCGGCGCATCGGCGTCGGCCTGATGTACGGGCTGTGGAAGCCGCGGGTGCTCGGCGCCTGGAAGGTGCCGGCCACCGGCCCGGTGATCTTCGCGGTGAACCACTCCCACAACGTCGACGGCCCGATGGTCATGGGCGTGGCACCCCGGCCGACGCACTTCCTGATCAAGCAGGAGGCGTTCATCGGCCCGCTGGGCTCCTTCCTGACCGGCATCGGCCAGGTGAAGGTGGACCGCACGAGCGCCGACCGCACCGCCATCTCCCGCGCGCTCGGCGTGCTGGAGGCCGGCGGTGTGCTGGGCATCTTCCCGGAGGGCACCCGGGGCGAGGGCGACTTCGCCTCCCTGCGCGCCGGGCTCGCCTACTTCGCCGTACGCAGCGGGGCGCCGATCGTGCCCATCGCCGTGATGGGAAGCGCCGAGCGGCCGGGACGGTTGATAAAGGCGCTGCCCCCGCTGCGCTCCCGTGTCGACGTCGTCTTCGGCGACCCCTTCGACGCGGGCGACGGCACCGGGCGGCGCACGCGCAAGGCGCTGGACGAGGCGACCGAGCGCATCCAGAAGCAGCTCACCAGCCACCTGGAAAACGCCAGGCGCCTGACCGGGCGCTAGGTGACACTTGAGTAGTGGATCAGCCCAGGCTGGGCCGGTCCACCGATCACCACGAATGAACGACGAGGTACGGACTTCATGAACGACGACATCCAGCCCGACGGCTCGGCCGCGTACGAGGACGCGCACGAGTACGACCACGGGGCTCTCGGCGACGCCGAGTACGCGGAGTTCATGGAGCTCGCCGCGGAAGAGGGCTTCGACATCGAGGACGTCGAGGGCGCCATCGAGGCGGCGGGCCACGGCCCGCTGCCCGTGCTCGCCGTCGTCGGCCGCCCCAATGTCGGCAAGTCGACCCTGGTGAACCGGATCATCGGCCGCCGCGAGGCCGTCGTCGAGGACAAGCCGGGCGTCACCCGCGACCGCGTCACCTACGAGGCCGAGTGGGCCGGCCGCCGCTTCAAGGTCGTCGACACCGGCGGCTGGGAGCAGGACGTCCTCGGCATCGACGCCTCCGTCGCCGCCCAGGCCGAGTACGCGATCGAGGCGGCCGACGCGGTCGTCTTCGTCGTGGACGCCAAGGTCGGCGCGACCGACACCGACGAGGCGGTCGTCCGGCTGCTGCGCAAGGCCGGCAAGCCGGTCGTGCTGTGCGCCAACAAGGTCGACGGCCCGAGCGGCGAGGCCGACGCGGCCTACCTGTGGAACCTCGGCCTCGGCGAGCCGCACCCCGTCTCCGCGCTGCACGGCCGCGGCACCGGCGACATGCTGGACGCCGTCCTGGAGGCGCTGCCCGAGGCGCCCGCGCAGAGCTTCGGCACCGCGATCGGCGGCCCCCGCCGTATCGCGCTCATCGGCCGCCCGAACGTCGGCAAGTCCTCGCTGCTGAACAAGGTCGCCGGCGAGGAGCGCGTCGTCGTGAACGAGCTGGCGGGCACCACCCGCGACCCGGTCGACGAGCTGATCGAACTCGGCGGCGTCACCTGGAAGTTCGTGGACACCGCCGGCATCCGCAAGCGCGTCCACCTCCAGCAGGGCGCCGACTACTACGCCTCGCTGCGCACGGCTGCCGCCGTGGAGAAGGCCGAGGTCGCGGTCATCCTGATCGATGCCGCCGAGAACATCTCGGTGCAGGACCAGCGGATCGTCACCATGGCCGTCGAGGCGGGCCGCGCGGTCGTCCTCGCCTTCAACAAGTGGGACACCCTCGACGAGGAGCGCCGCTACTACCTGGAGCGCGAGATCGAGACCGAGCTGGGCCAGGTCGCCTGGGCCCCGCGCGTGAACGTCTCGGCGCGCACCGGCCGGCACATGGAGAAGCTGGTCCCGGCGATCGAGACCGCCCTCGCCGGCTGGGAGACCCGCGTCCCCACGGGCCGCCTGAACGCCTTCCTCGGCGAGCTGGTCTCGGCCCACCCGCACCCGGTCCGCGGCGGCAAGCAGCCCCGCATCCTGTTCGGCACCCAGGCCGGCACCAAGCCCCCGCGCTTCGTCCTCTTCGCCTCCGGCTTCATCGAGGCGGGCTACCGCCGCTTCATCGAGCGCCGGCTGCGCGAGGAGTTCGGATTCGAGGGCACCCCGATCCACATCTCGGTGCGGGTGCGCGAGAAGCGCGGCCAGAAGAAGAAGTAACCGCCGTAGGGCAAAGGGCGGCCCCCCGGCCGAGAAGGCCGGGGGGCCGCCCTTTGCCGTGCCTCACGCGCCCTGGCGTGGTCCCGGCGGCAGGGCCGCGATGTGGTGCATCCCGGCGTCGTGCGGGTGGGGCCGCCCGATCGTGCCGATCCGCTGCCACTGCGACTGCTGCCGCGCGCTGTAGGCCCCGGCGCTGTACGCGCTGTACGAGCTGCTGAACGACCCCGCCCGCGGGCCTCCGTACGAGCCTGTCACGCCTGGGAGTTCACCGAAGGGACTGAACCTCAGCCCCTCCTCCCCGCTGCGGTCCCCCGGCAGCGTGCGGAAGGACTTGACCCATTCCGCGTAGAGCATGTCGTAGATGGGCGTGGCCGAGCCTCCCACGGCCCCGTCCTGCGCCAGCCGGGCTGACGGAACGGAGACGAAGGAGGTTCGGCGAGGGGGTGGAGTGTCGTATGCGTGCACGTATGTCCAAACGACGGCGCCTTTGAAGGGATACGGTCACAGGAGCGCCTTTGGGGGCACGAGGCTGTATTCAGATCCCCTGGGCGGACATCACGTCCCGGCAAGGGGAAGCGCGGCCGCGACCAACTTCCCCACGGCCGCCGCCTTGTCGAGGGACTCCCGCAGCAGGTCCTCCCGCGGCTGCCGCCCGATCGACCCCACCGGTGCCGCGAACATCAGCACCTGCTGGTGCTTGTTGGCCGCGGCCCGCCAGCTGTCGGTGACCTGGAGCGGCTGATGCGCCTGCCACCAGGCCACCGGCTGCCCGCCGTTCGCCGAGGGCTGGAGCACCGCGTGCAGCTGGCCCATGGCGAGCAGCACCGACCAGCCGTGCAGCACCGGCGGTACGGACGTCAGCTCGGTCACCGGCGTGAACCCCTGCTCGATGAGCAGCGGAAGGAAGTCGTCGCCGGGTCCGGTGGTGCCCGGACGCACGATCGGCGTGGTCGGCTCGACGACGAGCGCGGGGTGCAACTCGCCCTCGATCAGCACGAGTCCGCTGGTCACACCGAGCACCGCCTGCTCGGGCACGGCCTTCGGCGGCTCGCCCGCGCCGGGGGCGACCCCGCCGATGGACCGGACGGCGCCCTGGAGCTGCTCCTCGGTGACCTGGACGACCTGCGAGGGCAGACAGCTGGCGTGGGCGAAGGCGAGGACGGCGGTCTCGTCGCCGACGAACAGAACGGTGCTGGTGCGCTCCTGTCCGGAGTCGCCCGGGGTGCGGCAGGAGGTGCAGTCGTAACTGCCCGGGGTGTTCTCGTCGGCGAGCAGCCGGTCGGCTTCTTCGTCGCCGATCTCGGCGCGTACCTCGTCACTGACGTCGAGCATGCGCGGCACGGGGGCTCCCTCGGGATGCGTGCTGGGTCGGCCGGGTGGCTCCCGGCCGATGAGCCCCGGGGTTCCGGGCTCATGAAGAAGACAACGGGCGTCCTGTGGTGGGAGTCACGCCCCGGCAGGAACCGGTTCGCATCAACCACCGCGCTCGGTCACGAGACGTGCGGAATCGGCCACTCACCGTCAACTCCCCGCCCAGTCAAGGAGCTTGAACGGGTGAAGTGAATCACGTTTGATGTCGGCGAGTGGTCGAAAAATCAGGAAATCGAGGGATGTAGTGGGTGGCCTGAATTCGCCGCTACCTGTGGTAACAGCCAACTGGCCTGGAAAGACGGTGAGTTGGTTGATTTCGGCAGGTCACCCTCCATACATTCCTCCGCCGTGTGCAACGAGCACCGCTCGGGAACGTCCACCGCCCGGCACCGGCAGCAGTACCGCCGGCCCCGGTCCGCGGCGGACGGGGCGGGCACGAGGAACCGCGTTCATGCGCGGCGAGACGTGCTCCGCCTGGGGGACCCCGGGTTCGTGGAGAGGGAATTACATGTCCGAGTGTGCCGATACCACCCGCAACGCCGCCCGTCACGACGGCACCCGCAAGGGCCGTACGACGGCCGCGCTCGCCGGAGCCGCGCTGCTCGCCCCGCTGGGGCTGCTGGCCGCGACCGGCAACGCCGCGGCGGCGGACAACGGGGTGTGGGACCGCATCGCAGCGTGCGAGAGCGGCGGCAACTGGCACATCAACACCGGCAACGGCTACTACGGCGGGCTCCAGTTCTCCGCCTCGACCTGGCGCGCGTACGGCGGCTCCGCCTACGCCGCGACGGCCGACCAGGCCTCCAGGGGCGCGCAGATCGCCGTTGCCACCAAGGTCCAGCAGGCCCAGGGCTGGGGCGCCTGGCCGGTCTGCTCGGGGCGCGCCGGAGCCTCCGGTGCGGCACCCGCGGCCGACCGCACCGGTTCCTCCGGTACGGCCTCCGGCTCGGCCGGCTCGAGGGGCGTGACGACGAAGTCCGCCCCGGCCAGGTCCACTCCGGCACCGTCCGCCCCGGCGCGGACGGCGGAGCGCCCGGCGTCCCACGCGGGCCGCGGCGACTCCCCGGAGGGCCGCGACTACATCGTCCGCGAGGGTGACACCCTGAGCGCGATCGCCGCCGCGCACGGGACCGACTGGCAGCGGGTCTACGCGGCCAACAAGAAGGTCATCGGCGACGACCCGAACCTGATCGTGCCCGGCCAGCGCCTGGCCCTCTGAGCACCGAGCGCCGCGCGGGACAGCCGCCGTCCACCGAGGGCGGCGGCTGTCCCGCATCCGTGTCGCGGCCCACGGCATGGGCCGGTCCTCTGGAATTCCTATGCGACGTCAGCTGTCGGGGTATCGCACGGGATTGCCCGGGGAATGCCGTTCGCGCACCGGCGTCGTCGCCTGCCTCGGGCCTTTCCGCGGCTAATTCGAAGGGGTCCGGCTACGGGTGTGAATTCTGTTCGATTGACCGGGCGAGCTGCGCGGAAACCCCCGTACGTGTGACCCGGGAAGCTGTGACAGAAGTGTGACCCTGGGCGGATCTTCCTCTTACCTTGCTAGCGTGGTGGCATGGCACCGATTCCCACTCCGCCCACGGAGCCCCAGGACAGTCCGGACGGGTACGTCGGCCTCGAAGCCGCCGACGCCGAGCGGCTCGCCCGGCAGCGCGGCTGGGCCACGGTGCGGTCGCTGCCGCCGGGCGCGATCATCACCATGGAGTACCGGGTGGGGCGGCTGAACTTCGAGGTGCAGGGCGGCCGGGTGGCCCGCGCCTGGAAGGGCTGACCGCGCCGTCAAGGCAGTACGTACGGCGAAGGCCCCGCTCCCTGTGAGGGAGGCGGGGCCTTTCTCGTGCGCGGCGGCGGGGTGTGCGTACCGGACCCGCCGCCGGACCCGGCCGTCAGCCGCCGGTGAGGGGGCGGGCCGGCTGGGTCGTGCCGCGCGGGACGCGGTGGTCGGTGTGCGGCGGGCGGCGACTGCCCGCCGGGGTGACCGGAGTGCGCTCCGAGCGGGTCGTGTGCGGCCCCGGGGCCAGGTGGGCGAGCCCCCGGGAGGCGCGGGTCGAGGCGACCGGCTCGTGCGCCGGGGACGGCTGCTCGGCCCGCGGGGCGCTGCGCGGCTTGAGCACCACCGGGGTGACCGGGACGGCCGGTTCGGCCACCGGGCGGCCGCGACGGGCCCGCCAGCGGTCGCGCAGGTCGAACAGCCAGTCCTCCGTGCGCGCGATCGGCAGCTCGAACCAGGGCAGCGCGAGCAGGATCAGCAGGCCCGCGGCCCAGCCCAGCAGTACGTCGCTCAGCCAGTGCGTACCGAGGTAGACGGTGGTCATGCCGACGCCGAGCGAGGTGATCGCGGACACGGCCGACAGCCAGCGGCGCGCCCGGGGAGTGGAGGCCAGATACGCCAGGATCCCCCACGTCACGACCGCGTTGGCGGTGTGGCCGCTGGGAAATATATCGCCGCCCCGCATCATCTCGTTCGAGCCGATCACGGTCGCGTAGTGCGGACCGAGGCGCCCCATCCCGTACTTGGCGGCGCCGACCGTGACGTTCAGCAGCAGCAACGAGGTGGCCAGGGTCAGCAGCGGGCGCAGCGTGTGCTGCCGCCAGGAGCGCCAGCCGAGCCAGGCCGCGACCATCACGGCGGTGGGGCCGCGCTGGCCGAGCACCACGTAGTAGTCGAGGAAGGCGTGGATCTGCGGCCACTGCTGGTACGGCCGGAAGAACATGACCTGCCAGTCGAGCCGGACCAGCCAGGACGTGATCACCACGGCCCACACGATCGCCAGGTAGAAAGCCAGGGTCGCCGTGAACAGCACGACCCGGTGCCGGCTCATCCTCGGCACATCGATGTGGGCCGGTCGTTCCGGCTCACGGTCGAGTCTGGCGAACACCCGGTCCAGACGCCGAGTGAGGTTTCGTTCGGTACGCACCCAATCGACGTTACAGCGAGTGAGGTGTGAACCCCGTCGAAACTGCGGCTTTGTGATGACGATGTGATGTGGCAAACCTCTCAAGCGTGGCTCGAATTCCGGGGATTCCGGAATCCGGTGAGGTCGCCGTCTTCAATTCCTTTGATCGTTCCGGGTGTTGTTTATATGGCGCTTATAAATGCGTTAACCGGGTCCTGGGGCGGAATTCTCCGGGGCGTCACCGCCGGGGCGAAGTCGATCATGGCGGACCTGAGCCGTTCAGCCAGAACGCCCCGTAGATCGCCGAGGCGACCGCCAAACCCACGGTGACCAGCGCGGACTTGGTGGTGCGCGGCCGGGCGAGCGCGCGGGCGAGCGGCAGCAGCACCGGGAAGGCGGGCAGCAGCAGCCGGGGCTTGGAGCCGAAGTAGCTCGACGCGCACAGGGCGAGCGCGAGCACGACACCCGTATACACCAGCAGGGCGACCGGCTGACGCTGCCGGACGCCGACGGCGTAGAGCCACAGCAGCAGGGCGACGCCGACGATCAGGCCGACACCGGCGAGCGCGGACGGAAATGACGTGAACTTGTCGGACACGAAACGCGCGAAGGCATAGCCGCCGTCGAACCCGTTGCGCCAGCCGGCCTGGACGTCCAGATATCCCAGCGGGCCCCTGCCGGTGCGGTGCCCGACCCAGAGGACGTAGCCGGCGGCGCCGAGCGGGGCCAGCAGCATGCCGAGGACGCGGCGCCGGACGGAGGCCCCCTCCTCTGTGCGCTCACGGCGGTCCCGTACGAACGACAGCACCCCCGTGACCCACACCGCCGCGACCACCGCCGCCCCGACCGGCCGGGTCAGTCCCGCCAGCGACGCGAGCAGCCCGGCGCTCACCCAGCGGTCGGCCAGCAGCGCGTACAGCGACCAGGCCGCCAGTGCCGTGAACAGCGACTCGCTGTACGCCATGGACTGCACGATCCCCACGGGCAACACCGCCCACAGCAGCACCGCGCAGAACCCGACCCGGGCGTCGTACACGCGCTCCGCCACCGCGAAGATCCCCGCCGCGGCGGCCAGTGAGGCGAGCAGGCTCACCGCGAAGCCCGCGTCCGCGTACGACAGCGGTGAGAGTGCGTGCAGCAGCCGCTCCAGCCAGGGCAGCAGCGGGAAGAAGGCCAGGTTGGAGTGCACGTCGCCGTTCGGCAGCCGCACCTCGTAGCCATAGCCCAGCTCGGCGACGCGGGTGTACCAGAGGGCGTCCCAGCGCGCGGTCAGCAGGGGGTACGCGCTCTTGCCGCGCGCGGCGCTCCACACCGCCAGCACCACCAGCCCCAGGGCGCGCACCGCGGCATAGCCCAGCAGGGCGGGGGCGGCCCGGCGCAGCAGGGGGGCGCGGGTGTCGCCCGCGCGCGTGTCAGGAACGGTCACGGGCTCGATTATCGGACGACCGAGGAACGGGTCCCGCCCCAGGGGCATAGCGGATGTTCCGGTCAGGAGGGTACGAAGTGGTATACGCCACACGGGTCCGGTCGGGCGTGTGAGAGGTCCGCCACGTGTGCCCGCGACGGACTCGCGTACGCTGACGAGTCACCCGCGTGGGTTCGAGCGGGCCGGAGACACCGCTCCTCTCCGGTTCAGCGACAGGGAGTCCCCACCCGTCGGTCCGCCGCACGCGAGGGATCAGCTGGGAGGTACGTGCATGTCCGGTACGACCACGGCTGCCGTGCGGCCGCGCCGCCGGGCAGCCGGAGCCGGTGCCAACCGCTGGGTCGTGCTCGTCGTCCTCTGCGTCAGCCTGCTGCTCGTCGCCCTCGACGCGACCGTGCTGCACGTGGCGGTCCCCGCCGTCACCGAGGACCTCAGGCCCGGCGCCATGGAGCTGCTCTGGATCGTCGACGTCTATCCGCTGGTCTGTGCCTCGCTGTTGATCCTCTTCGGCACGCTCGGCGACCGGATCGGCCGCCGGCGCGTCCTGCTCCTCGGCTACGGCTTCTTCGGCGTCGCCTCCGCCATGGCCGCGTTCGCGCCGACCGCCGAGGCCCTGATCCTCGCCCGCGCGCTGCTCGGCGTCGGCGGCGCCATGATCATGCCCGCGACCCTGTCGATCCTGCGCCAGGTCTTCCCCGACCGGCGCGAGCGCGCGCTCGCCATCGGCATCTGGAGCGCGGTCGCCGCCGTCGGCGCGGCGGTCGGCCCGCTGCTCGGCGGCTTTCTGCTGGAGCACTTCTGGTGGGGCGCGGTCTTCCTCGTCAACATCCCGCTGATGCTGGTCAGTCTGCCGGTCGGCCGCATCCTGCTGCCCGAGTCCCGCGGCGACCGCAGCGGCCCCTGGGACGTCGTCGGCGCCCTGATGGCGGCCGGCGGTCTGTTCGGCGTCGTCCTCGGGGTGAAGCGGCTGGGCGGGGCAGAGGCCCCGGCGAGCCCCTTCACCGTGGTGCCGCTGCTGGTCGGCGCGGCGCTCCTCGTCCTCTTCGTACGGCGCCAGCGGCGGCAGCTCCATCCGCTGGTGGACCTGCGGATGTTCCGCCGCCCCGCGTTCAGCACCTCGGTGGGCTGCATCGTGCTGGCGATGCTCGCGCTGGTCGGCCTGGAACTGATCGCCGCGCAGTACCTGCAACTGGTCCTCGGGCTGTCGCCGCTGCGGACCGGCCTGCGGCTGCTGCCGCTCACCGTCGCGGCGATGGCGGCGGGCCTGGCGGGCGCGCGGATGCTGCGCCGCTTCGGGCCGCGCCGCATGGTCTGCACCGGCTTCCTGCTGACCGCCGCCGCCGTCCTCACGCTCACCGCGATGGGCGGCAGCGACAACGCGCCGTTGCTGCTGTCCGGTTTCGTGCTGCTCGGCTTCGGCCTGGAGACCACGCTCTTCGGGGCGTACGAGTCGATGCTCAGCGAGGCCCCGGCGGACCAGGCCGGCGGCGCCGCGGCGATCGGCGAGACGTCGTACCAGCTCGGTGCCGGCATCGGCATCGCCCTGCTCGGCAGCGTGATGAACGCCGCCTACGCGCCGGGGCTGCGGTCGGTGCCGGGTGTGCCGCGGCACGCCTCGCGCGCGGCCGGGCACTCGCTCGGCGAGGCCTACGACCTGGCCGGCCGGCTCGGCGGTCCTGCCGGGGCCGAGCTGCGGCAGGCCGCACGGGACTCCTTCGTGCACGGACTGCATGTGACGCTGCTGGTGAGCGCGGGGCTGTTGCTGCTGGGCGCGGTGATGGCGCTGCGGCTGCCGCGGGTCATGCACTGCGGCACCGAGGCCGTGACGACGGTGGAGCTGCCCGCGCCGCGGGAAGTGGCGGAGTCCCGGGTCTCGGCCTGACGTACCGCCTGACGTACTGGACGTCCGGGGCACCGCACCGTAACGTCGGCGGCACAATGTGACTAGCAGCGCTAGTTTTCTTGCGTGCCGGAGGGTGTTCCCATGTCCGCGTCCTCGAAGTTGCCCCCCTTCGATCCCGCCGACCCGCTCGGGATCGACGACCTGTTGGAGCCCGAAGACCTCGCCGTGCGGGACACCGTGCGGGCCTGGGCCGCGGACCGCGTGCTGCCGTACGTCGCCGAGTGGTACGAGAACGGGGAGCTGCCCGGCATCAGGGAACTCGCCCGCGAACTCGGCTCGATCGGCGCCCTCGGCATGTCCCTGACCGGATACGGCTGCGCGGGCGCGTCGGCCGTGCAGTACGGCCTGGCCTGCCTGGAGCTGGAGGCGGCCGACTCCGGCGTCCGCTCCCTGGTCTCCGTGCAGGGCTCGCTCGCCATGTACGCGATCCACCGCTTCGGCAGCGAGGAGCAGAAGAACGAGTGGCTGCCCCGCATGGCGGCCGGCGAGGTGATCGGCTGCTTCGGGCTCACCGAACCCGATCACGGCTCCGACCCCGCCTCGATGCGCACCCACGCCAAGCGTGACGGCGGGGGAGACTGGGTGCTCAACGGGCGCAAGATGTGGATCACCAACGGCTCCGTCGCCGGGGTGGCCGTCGTCTGGGCGCAGACCGACAACGGCATCCGCGGCTTCGTGGTCCCGACCGACACCCCCGGCTTCTCGGCACCCGAGATCAAGCACAAGTGGTCCCTGCGCGCCTCGGTCACCAGTGAACTCGTCCTGGACGACGTACGACTGCCCGCCGACTCCGTACTCCCGGAGGTCACCGGACTGCGCGGCCCGCTCAGCTGTCTGTCCCACGCCCGCTACGGCATCGTCTGGGGTGCGATGGGCGCGGCGCGCAGCAGCTTCGAGGCGGCCGTGGACTACGCGAAGTCGCGCGAGCAGTTCGGGCGGCCCATCGGCGGCTTCCAGCTCACCCAGGCCAAGCTCGCCGACATGGCGGTCGAACTGCACAAGGGAATCCTGCTCGCCCACCATCTGGGGCGGCGGATGGACGCCGGCCGCCTGCGTCCCGAGCAGGTCAGCTTCGGCAAGCTCAACAACGTCCGCGAGGCCATCGAGATCTGCCGTACGGCGCGGACGATCCTCGGTGCCAACGGGATCTCCCTCGAATACCCCGTGATGCGGCACGCGACCAACCTGGAGTCGGTGCTCACCTACGAGGGCACCGTCGAGATGCACCAGCTCGTGCTGGGCAAGGCGCTCACCGGGCTCGACGCCTTTCGGTGAGCACCCGGGCGGGCAGGGCCGGTGAGCGGCCCTGCCTCAGCTCTGGTTGAAGAACCCGTCCTCGCGGCGCGCCGCCGGCTCACCGCTGATGATCTCCGTGTTCGACGGAGTCAACAGGAACACGCGCGTTGCCACCCGCTCGATCGTGCCGTGCAGACCGAAGGTCAGCCCCGCCGCGAAGTCCACCACGCGTTTGGCGTCGGCCGGGTCCATCGCCGTGAGGTTCATGATGACCGGGACGCCCTCCCGGAACAGCTCGCCGATCGCGCGGGCGTCCCGGAAGCTGTCCGGGGTGACCGTGCCGATCCGGTGGCCCTTCTCCTCGGCCGTGTCCGTGGCCACCTTCACCCGGGGGTCCGTTACCCAGGCGTCCCCGGACTCGGTGCCCTCGGAGTACTCGTCGTCGTAGTAACGCTCGTCTTCGTTGTCGTCGACGAGGCCGAGCCACGCACTCGCCTTGCGTACCGATCCCATGGACGCCTCCTCTCACAGCAGGCCTTCTCGCTTTCCGCACCCCTATGGTCATCCATGATGCGGACGGTGCGCCAAGTGGATAGACGCCGCGCGGGGGGTTTGTGACGGTACTGGTGCACAGCCGATCCGTCGAGAGCCCTTGTGTCCCAAGGGTGCAGCCACATATGGCTGCTGACTGTGAGTGAAATATGATCGTCGGCGGCGGATGGGTGAGCGTCACTGCGTACGGGTGAACACCAACGCCGCACCACAAAACGGGGGATCGGCAGTGTTCGGAATCGTCAGACCGTGCTCGCACCGGCTCGGTGAACGCCTCAAAGCCGAGTGGATGGCGCACTTGTGCGGGCTGTGCCTCGCGCTGCGCCACGACCACGGCCAGTTCGCGCGCGTCGTGACGAACTACGACGGGCTGCTCATATCGGTTCTGACGGATGCTCAGGCCGGTCCGGCCGAGGGCTCGCGGCGCACGGCCGGACCGTGTGCGCTGCGCGGGATGCGGACCGCGTCCGTCGCCCGCGGCGAGGGCGCGCGGCTCGCCGCGGCCGTCTCGCTGGTGCTCGCCGCGGCGAAGGTCCGCGACCATGTCGCCGACCGGGACGGGCTGCTGGCCCGCAGACCGGTGGCCGCCGCGGCCCGCCGGGTCGCCGCGGGCTGGGGCCGGGCCGGTGCGCGCAGCGGCGATGCCGTCGGCTTCGACACCGGCGTCCTCGTCGAGGCCGTCGACCGCCAACTCGGCCTGGAGTCCCTCGCCGGGTACGGCACCCCGGTCCTGACGGTCACCGAGCCGACCGAGACCGCGACGGCGGCGGCCTTCGCGCACACCGCGGTGCTGGCCGGCCGCCCGGACAACGCGCGGCCCCTGGCCGAGGCCGGCCGCCTCTTCGGCCGGCTCGCGCATCTGCTGGACGCCGTGGAGGACCAGGAGTCCGACGCCCTGTCGGGTGCCTGGAACCCGCTCACCGCCACGGGCACGCCCCGCGCGGAGGCCCGCCGGCTCGCCGACGACGCCCTGCACGGCATCCGGCTCGCTCTGCGTGACGCCGAGTTCGCCGACGGCAAGCTGGTGCATCTGCTGCTCGCACACGAGTTGCAGCGGTCGGTGGACCGGGCGTTCGGGCCGTACGACCCGCACCAGCCCCCTC
Organism: Streptomyces sp. MUSC 14; assembly: GCF_001866675.1. Classification (NCBI taxonomy): domain Bacteria; kingdom Bacillati; phylum Actinomycetota; class Actinomycetes; order Kitasatosporales; family Streptomycetaceae; genus Streptomyces; species Streptomyces sp. MUSC 14. Next base: position 161,450 of record NZ_MLYN01000051.1, on the reverse strand, counting down.
GTCCGCATCCGCACCAGCCCAAGGCTCCGCGCGGATTCCTGCCCGGGTGCGGGGCGTTTCTCCTGACGTGCTGCACCTGCCAGATGTGCTGCGCGGACGAGTACGAGGGTCCCTGGTCGCGGAAGAAGCGGGAGGGGTGCTGTTCGGACTGTGACTGCGACTGCCCGTGTGACGGATGCGACGGGTGTGACGGATGCTGCGACGGATGCGACTGCTGCTGCCCCTGTGACGGGTGCTAGCGGCAGAAGGCGCGAGGGGAGGGGCGTGTGAAGGCGCGGAGAAAAACGGGGAGAAGCTGAAGCGAAGAGAGCGCGAGTGCGCGCGCAGGGGGTCGGCTCAACAGGAACAGGACCACACGCGACCGAAGTCGATGTGGGAGCGGGTGACCAGCCACTGCTGCGGATGCATGGGGCAAGTGGAACAGGCATCCGGTTCCGCGTCAACTGACGTGAGACGTACGGCTCACAGTTCGGACAGCCTTGACAGCGCCGGGAAACGCCCACGTACTCTCGACGGACGGTCTTGCTGAGGGGCTCGACCGTGTGAAGGCACCCACCCTGACTCTTCGCGTCATGGAGCCTTCGCATGCCATTCGACACCCCCGCCACCCTCCCGCACGACGAGCTCGGCACGGAGCGTGCCCGATGAGGCCGCAGCTGGTGATCGTGGGAGCCGGGCCGCGCGGGACCGGCCTCCTGGAGCGCATCGCCGCCAACGCCCCCGAGCTGTACGCCGGCACGGGCCTGGACATCCATCTGGTCGACCCGCACCCGCCGGGCGGCGGCCGCATCTGGCGCCAGGCGCAGTCGCCGTTGCTGTGGATGAACTCGCACGCCGAGGACGTCACCATGTTCACCGACGACACCGTGGCCATGGACGGCCCGGTGCGCGAGGGCCCCACCCTGCGCGAATGGGCCGGACTCGACGGCACCACCTTCGCCGACCGGCAGCTCCAGGGGCGCTATCTGCGCCACGTGTACGAACGCGCGCTGGCCGAACTGCCCGACGGCATCACCGTCCACCATCATCCCCGGCGCGCCCTGCGGGTCAGCGGCCCGCGCGACGGGCGCCAGCAGGTGTGGCTGGCGGGCCGGCCCCGCCCCCTCCTCGCCGACCTGGTGATCCTCACCCTCGGCCACCTCGACGCCGAACTCGACGAAGAGCAGGCCGGGTTGGCGGCCTACGCCCGCGCACACGGCCTGGTGCACCTGCCGCCCGACTTCACCGCCGACACGGACCTGTCCCCGCTGCGCCCCGGCGAGCCCGTGCTCGTGCGCGGCTTCGGCCTCGCCTTCGTCGACCTGATGGTCCTGCTCACCGAGGGCCGCGGCGGCCGGTACGAGGGCGACACCTACGTCCCCTCGGGGCGGGAGCCGGTGCTGTACGTCGGCTCGCGGCGCGGTGTGCCGTACCACTCGAAGATCGGCTACGGGTGGACCGGCGACCGGCCCCCGCTGCCCCGCTTCTTCGGCCCCGCCGAGGTCGGGGAACTGCTCGCCCGGCCGGTCGGCTTCGACTTCCGGCGCGACGTGTGGCCGCTGGCGGAGAAGGAACTGGGCTTCGCCCACTACCACCGGCTGTTCACCGCCCACGCCGGACGTACGGCGATGGCCTGGGCCGACTTCGAGGAGAAGTACGCGGCCGCCGCCGGCCCCGCCGAGACCCGGGCGCTGGTCGCCGCCGCCGTACCGGACCCGGCCGACCGGCTCGACCTCGGCGCGCTCGACCGCCCGCTGGAGGGGGTGCGGTACGCGTCGCACGAGGCGTTCCAGGAGGGGCTGCGAAGGTATGTCCAGAGTGACCTGACGCGACGTCATGATGCCGCGCACAGTGCGGACTTAGGGGTCTTTCTCGGGCTGCTGTCCGTCTACGGGCAGATGGTGCGGCTCGGCGGTGTCGGGACCTGGTGGCACGGGTTCTTCAGCTACCTGGCGTCCGGTCCGCCCGGACCCCGGCTGCGGCAGATGCTCGCGCTGTCCCGGGCGGGACTGCTCCGCTTCGTCGGCGCCGACATGACCGTGCGGGCCGAGGGCGGGGTGTTCCGGGCCGCCAGTCCCACCGTGCCGGGCTTCGCCGTCGAGGCCCGGGCGCTGGTCGAGGCCCGGCTGCCCGACCCCGCCGTCGGACGGGCCCGCGACAGTCTGCTGCGCGAACTGCACGCCGACGGCGTCGCCGAGAGCCCCGAGGGGCTGCTCCGGGTCGACCCCGGCGACGGCCGCGTCCTCGACCCGGCCGGCCGCCCGCATCCCCGGCGCTTCGCGCTCGGCCCGTACACCGACGCCCGTACCTCCGGCGCCTTCACCCGGCCGGGCACCGGCGGGCCCGCGTTCCGGCAGAACGACGCCACCGTCCGGGCGGCGCTGGGCATCCTGCGGAGCCTGGCCGGCCGGGCCGCCGCCTGAGCCGGCTGCCCCGACCGGCACCGGCCGGTGAAGACCACCGGTAATCGCCAGTAACGACCAGTAAGGGAATCGTTGATGAGTGTCATGGTCGCGGGCAGGTACCGGCCCGGGCTGCTGCACCTTGCCGCCGGTATCGATCTGCCGGGCTCCTTCGACGCCGGGGCCCACCTCGAACTGGCCCTGCTCGCCGAGCGGGGCGGGCTGGACTTCGTGACACTGGACGACTCCCCCGGCCGGCCCGGGCCCGACGCGCTGGACGTGCTGTGCCGGGTGGCGCCCGCGACCCGCCGGATCGGCCTGGTCCCGACGATTCCCGCCGCCCGCGCGGAGCCCGTCCGGGTGCGGGACGCCGTGGTGACGCTGGACTGGGTCAGCGGCGGGCGGGCCGGCTGGCGGGGCGATGTGTCGGGGAAGAAGGAGGGGGAGGCGGAGGAAGGGGAGTCGTTGCGGGGGTGTTGTGTACGGGTGGTCGACGCCACCGAGGGGCACAGCCGCGCCGTCGCCGCCCGGTGCGCGGACGTGGCCCTGGTGCGGGTCGCCCGTCCCGAGGAGGCCGCTGCCGTACGGACCGAACTGCGGGAGCTGGCCGCCGAGTCGGGGCGCGGGCCGGACGCGCTGCGGGTGCTGGTGAGCCTGCTGATCGACCTCGGCGACGGGGAGTACGCGGCCGAGCCCGGATACGGCGGGGGCGGACCCCGGCCGACCGCGCGCGGCCCGCTGTACCGGGGCGGACCGGTCGACCTCGCGGAACTGGTCGCCGGCTGGCACGCCGGCGGTGCCGCCGACGGCTTCCATCTCGTGCCCGTCGAGCCGCGCCGTGACCTGGAGCGGCTCGTCAACGGCACGGTGGGGCTGCTCCAGCACCGTGGCCTGTTCCGCACCTTCTATCCGGGCAGCACGCTGCGCGACCACCTCGGGCTGGCCCGGTCCGCCCGGCAGTACGTCATGACCGGTGCGACGCCGGGCGGCGCGGCGGAGGGACAGGGGGCGCTGTGTAAAAGGGGTTTAAATTTGTACGGCTGAAAGGCACCCTTGTGGCGACCGGTCGTTCGGCCGAATACTCCCCCTCAGCGCTTGCCAAGGGCATGTGTGTTCGGAATCCCGGCCTGTCCCTGGCTGCGCCTCACGGGCCCCGACCCCACGCGGGCCCCCGACTTCCCTTGGAGGGAACGAAAAGTGAGGATCAAGCGCACCACTCCCCGCAGCGGTACGGCGAGACGGACCCGACTGATCGCCGTGGCGACCGGTCTCCTTGCCGCAGCGGCGTTCGCCGCCCCCACCGCGAACGCCGGCGACACCCATACGTTCAGCGCCACCCAACTCACCAGGGCGAGCGACTCCGTCCGTCAGGCCGACGTAGCCGGTACGGCCTGGGCCGTCGACAGCAGTACCGGACGTGTCGTGGTCACCGTCGACAGCACCGTGTCCCAGGCCGAGATCGCCAAGATCAAGCGGCAGGCCGGTGCCGAGTCCGACGCGCTCACCATCAAGCACACCCCGGGCAGGTTCAACAAGCTGATCTCCGGTGGCGACGCCATCTACGGTGGTTCCTACCGCTGCTCGCTCGGGTTCAACGTGCACAGCGGCAGCACGTACTACTTCCTCACCGCCGGCCACTGCGGCCAGGTCGCCTCCACCTGGTACAGCAACTCCGGCCACAGCACGGTGCTCGGCACCAACGTCGGCTACAGCTTCCCGGGCAATGACTTCGCGCTGGTCCGGTACACCAACTCGGCGATCGCGCACCCCAGTTCGGTGGGCAGCCAGTCCATCACGAGCGCGGCCACGCCGTCCGTGGGCACGACCGTCTACCGCCGGGGTTCCACCACCGGTACGCACAGCGGGCGGGTCACCGCGCTGAACGCCACCGTCAACTACGGCAGCGGGGACGTCGTCTCCGGGCTCATCCAGACCACGGTCTGCGCCGAGGGCGGCGACAGCGGTGGTCCGCTGTACGGCGGTTCCGTGGCGTACGGGCTGACGTCCGGTGGCAGCGGTGACTGCACCTCCGGCGGTACGACGTTCTTCCAGCCGGTGACCGAGGCGCTGAGCTACTACGGGGTCTCACTGCCGTAGCGTTCCCGGCCTCGGCTCCGGCTCCGGCTTCCAGAACCCTCGCGGGCGTCTCGCCTGCGGGGGCTCTGTTTCGGCCATCACGCTCCGAGCAGCGCTACTCGCTCGTAGTGTTTGCAGAGCGAACCTCCTGGCGTGACGGCGGACGGCCGAGGCGGTGGGGTGCGCGAGACCTCTCCGTGCGCGTCCTGAAGTCAACCTTGTGTGCTCCCTGTGTCGTTCGGAAGAGTGGGCGCTCGTCAACCAGCCTTCCGGTCCGACCAGGTCCCCACAACCTGCGGGCCGTCCCCCCCACAGGAGGACGTGAGTTGAAGCACCGACGCATATCCGGGCGGCGGGCCGCCGTGGCCGGCGCGGGAATCGCCGCGCTGGTCGCCGCGGGTGTCACCTTGCAGAACGCGAACGCCAGTGAGCCGGTGAAGTCCGCTCCCCAGGCGCGAGTCCTGTCCGCTCCCGCGGCCGGAAATCTCGCCTCCACGCTGCTGGGTCAGCTGGGCTCCGATGCCGCCGGGAGCTACTACGACGCCCAGGCGAAGAACCTCGTCGTCAACGTGCTCGACCAGGGTGCCGCCCGAACGGTCGAGGCGGCCGGGGCCAAGGCGAGACTCGTCGGCAACTCGCTCGCCGCACTCGACGGCGCGCGGACCGTGCTGAAGAAGGACGCGACCATCGCCGGTACGTCCTGGGCGACCGACCCGGTCAGCAACAAGGTCGTCGTCACCGCCGACAGGACGGTGTCCGGGGCGCAGTGGGCCAAGCTGGGCAAGGTGGTCGACGGGCTTGGCGCGAAGGCCGAACTGAAGCGGTCGAAGGGGGAGTTCAAACCCTTCATCGCCGGCGGTGACGCGATCAACGGGTCGGGCGGGCGCTGCTCGCTCGGGTTCAACGTGGTCAAGGGCGGGCAGCCGTACTTCCTGACCGCCGGGCACTGCACGGCGGACATCTCCACCTGGTCGGACGCCGGCGGCAACGAGATCGGGCAGAACGCCGAGTCGCACTTCCCGGGCACCGACTTCGGGCTCGTCAAGTACACGGCGGACGTGGCGCACCCGAGCGAGGTCGACCTGTACGACGGGTCCACCCAGAAGATCACCGGGGCCGCCGAGGCGACGGTGGGGATGAAGGTCACCCGCAGCGGGTCCACCACCCATGTGCACGACGGGACGGTCACCGGGCTGAACGCCACCGTGAACTATCAGGAGGGGACCGTCAGCGGGCTCATCCAGACCGATGTGTGCGCCGAGCCCGGTGACAGCGGCGGGTCGCTGTTCTCCGGGAGCAACGCCGTCGGGCTGACCTCGGGGGGCAGCGGTGACTGTACCTCCGGCGGGGAGACGTTCTTCCAGCCGGTCACGGCGGCCCTGTCGGCCACCGGGACGCAGATCGGCTGATTCGCACTTCTGGCGGAGTCCCTTCTCGCGGAGTCCCGTCCCCGGGTGGCTGGGGGCGGGACTCCGGCATGCCTGCGGGCGGGTGTTCGCGCAGGTGGGAGGCGGTCGAATGGATGTCGTACGCATGTTCGAGAATGGGGGGTATGGTGGGGGTGGAAATAGGGAACTGATGTTCGAGTGTGGGAGGTGCGTGTGCCGGGCTTCGCGCATCTGCACACCGTCTCCGGGTTCTCCCTGAGGTACGGGGCCTCCCATCCGGAGCGGCTGGCCGGGCGTGCCTCGGAGCGGGGCATGGACGTGCTCGCGCTGACGGACCGGGACACCGTCGCGGGGGCCGTGCGCTTCGCCAAGGCCTGCGCGGAGGCGGGCGTGCGGCCGGTCTTCGGAGTGAATCTCGCGGTGGCTCCGGCGCGGGCGCCGCGAGGCGAGAGGCGGCGCGCCCCGGTCCGCGGTGGTGCCTTCGTCGACGAGTCGATGCCCCGGGTCACCTATCTCGCCCGGGCCGGCGCCCGAGGGTGGGCCGATCTGTGCCGGCTCGTCACGGCCGCGCACAAGAGCGCGGACACCCCTCGGCTGACCTGGCCCGACAACCACGGCGACGGGCTGACCGTGCTGCTCGGGCCCGGCTCCGACGTGGGGCGTGCGCTGGCCGCGGGGCGGCCGGACCGTGCGGCCGGGCTGCTCGCCGCCTGGCGTGAGGTCTACGGGGACGCGCTGCGGCTGGAGGCCGTCTGGCACGGGCGTACGGGGACGGGGACCGGCTCGCTGCGGCTCGCCGCCCGTACTGTCGGCCTCGCCGCCGAGCAGGGGGTGCGGCCGGTGCTGACCAACGCGGTCCGGTACGCCGACCCCGGCCAGGGCCCGGTCGCCGACGTGCTGGACGCCGCCCGGCGGCTGGTCCCGATCGACCCGACGAAGGAACTGGACTCCGGCGAGGCCTGGCTCAAGGGGGCGGGGGACATGCTGCGGGCGGCCGAGCGGATCGTGGAGGCCGCGGGCTACCGGCGCGGCGCCGCCCACCGGCTGCTGGAGCAGACCCGGACGACGGCCGCCGAGTGCCTGGTCGATCCCGAGGACGACCTCGGGATCGGGACCGTCCACTTCCCCGAGGCCCACCTCGTGGGTGCCGGGCGGCGGACCGCCCAGCGGGCCCTCGCCTCGCGGGCGGTGGCAGGGATGCTGCGGCTCGGCTACGGCGGGCGGCGCGCGTACTGGGAGCGGATGCACGACGAGCTGGACATCATCGGCCACCACGGTTTCGCTTCCTACTTCCTGACGGTCGCCCATGTCGTGGACGACGTGCGGGAGATGGGCATCCGGGTCGCCGCCCGTGGTTCCGGCGCCGGGTCGCTGGTGAACCACCTTCTGGGCATCGCGCACGCCGACCCGGTCGAGCACGGGCTGCTGATGGAGCGTTTCCTGTCGAAGGAACGCGTCGTGCTGCCCGACATCGACATCGACGTGGAGTCGGCGCGGCGGCTGGAGGTGTACCGCGCGATCATCGGGCGTTTCGGCGAGGAGCGGGTCGCGACGGTCGCGATGCCGGAGACCTATCGGGTCCGGCACGCCGTCCGGGACGTGGGTGCCGCCCTGTCGATGGATCCGGGGGAGATCGACCGGGTCGCCAAGTCCTTCCCGCACATCCGGGCCAGGGACGCGCGGGCCGCTCTGGAGGAACTGCCCGAACTGCGGGAACTGGCGGGGGAGAAGGAGAAGTACGGGCGGCTCTGGGAGCTGGTCGAGGCGCTCGACGCCCTGCCGCGCGGGGTCGCCATGCATCCGTGCGGGGTGCTGCTGTCCGACGCCTCGCTGCTCGCCCGTACGCCGGTGGTGCCGACCAGCGGCGAGGGGCTGCCGATGTCGCAGTTCGACAAGGAGGACGTGGAGGATCTCGGGCTGCTCAAGCTCGATGTGCTGGGGGTGCGGATGCAGTCGGCCATGGCGCACGCCGTGGCCGAGGTGGAGCGGGCCACCGGGCGGCGGGTCGACCTGGACGCGGTGCCGGCGGGGGACGCGGCGACGTACGAGCTGATCCGGTCCGCCGAGACGCTGGGGTGCTTCCAGATCGAGTCGCCGGGCCAGCGGGACCTGGTGGGGCGGCTGCAGCCGAGCACCTTCCATGACCTGGTCGTCGACATCTCGCTGTTCCGGCCCGGGCCCGTCGCCGCCGACATGGTGCGGCCGTTCATCGAGGCGCGGCACGGGCGGGCGCCCGTGCGGTATCCGCATCCGGATCTGGAAGAGCCGTTGCGGGGGACGTACGGCGTCGTCGTCTTCCACGAGCAGATCATCGACATCGTCGCCATCCTGACCGGGTGCGGGCGGGGCGAGGCCGACCGGGTACGGCGCGGGCTGTCCGACCCGGAGTCGCAGGGGCGGATCCGGGTGTGGTTCGCGCAGCGTGCGGCGGCGAACGGGTACGACCTGGAGACGATCCGGCGGACCTGGGAGATCGTGGCGGCCTTCGGGTCGTACGGGTTCTGCAAGGCGCATGCCGTGGCTTTCGCCGTGCCGACGTATCAGTCGGCCTGGCTGAAGGCCCATCACCCGGCGGCCTTCTACGCCGGACTGCTCACGCACGACCCGGGGATGTACCCGAAGCGGCTGCTGCTGGCCGACGCGCGGCGGCGGGGGGTGCCGATCCTGCCGTTGGACGTGAACGTGTCCGGGGTCGCCCATCGGATCGAACTGATGTCTGAATCAGGGGTGTGGGGGCTGCGGCTCGCCCTGTGCGATGTGCACGGGATCAGCGAGGCGGAGGCGAAGAGGATCGAGGACGGGCAGCCGTATGCCTCCCTGGTGGACTTCTGGGAGCGGGGGCGGCCCAGCCGGCCGCTGGCCGGGCGGCTCGCCCAGGTGGGGGCGCTGGACGCGTTCGGCGCCAACCGGCGTGATCTGCAACTGCACTTGACCGAGCTGCAGCGGGGGGCGCGGAGCGGCGGTGGCGGTCAACTGCCTTTGGGTGGCGGCCGGAAGACCGCCCCGGCCGGACTGCCGGACCTGTCGGACACCGAGCGGCTCAGCGCCGAGCTCGGGGTGCTGTCCATGGACGCCTCGCGCAATCTCATGGACGACCACCGGGAGTTCCTCGAAGAGCTGGGCGTGGTCTGCGCGCGCCGACTGCGTGCGGCGCGGCACGGGGAGACCGTGCTGGTCGCGGGCGCCAAGGCGGCCACCCAGACCCCGCCGATCCGGTCCGGCAAGCGGGTCATCTTCTCCACGCTGGACGACGGCACCGGGCTGGTCGACCTGGCGTTCTTCGACGACTCGCACGACGCCTGCGCCCACACCGTCTTCCATTCGTGGCTGCTGCTGGTCCGGGGAGTGGTGCAGCGGCGCGGGCCGCGCAGCCTGAGCGTGGTGGGTTCCGCCGCCTGGAACCTCGCCGAGCTGGTCGAACTGCGTGCCGGGGGCGGGCTGGACGTGGTGGCCGCGCGGCTCGCGGAGCCGGTGACCGGGGACGGCGACGGGGGTGGCGACGGAGCCGGGGGTGGCGACGGAGACGGTGCGGGCGGCGGCACGGGCGGGCGGCGGATCCACCTGCCCACCGGATACGAGATGCATCCGTGGGCCGACCTGCGCCCCGCCGGGCAGGAGGCCGCGCAAGGGCCCGCGGCGATGCGGAAGTTGTGGCACCAGAGTCCGGGGAGTGCGGGATGACCATCCTCTGCGTACGTTTCCAGCTGCCGCCGATGTACGAGGCGGCCCTGCCGGGGCTGCTCGGACTGCTGGAGGACTTCACCCCCGTCGTCGAGGCGCTGCCCCCGGACGGGGCGCTGGCCGATCTGCGCGGCGCCCAGCGGTACTTCGGGCGCGATGCCGTGGAACTTGCCTCGGTGATCCGGGTGCGGGCCCTCGCGCGGTACGGCGTCGACTGCGCGATCGGCGCGGGGCCGGGGCCGATGCTGGCCCGCGTGGCGCTGCGCGACGCCCGGCCCGGGGTGACGTGTGCCGTGCCGGAGGACCCGGACGCCGTCGCGGAGTTCCTCGCCGGGCTGCCGGTGTCCGCGCTGCCCGGCGTCGGCGCGGCGACCGCCCGCACCCTGTGCGAGTACGGCCTCGACACCCTGGGAACGGTCGCCGCCGCGCCGCTGTCCACGCTCCAGCGGCTGATCGGCGCGCGGGCGGGCCGGGAGCTGCGGGAGAGGGCGAGCGGCATCGATCGCGGGCGCGTCGTGCCGGACGCCGTCTCACGGTCGCTCGTCGCCGAACGGCCCTTCGCACTCGATGAGTTGGACCCCGACCGGCATCACAGGGCGCTGCTGTCGGCCGCCGAGGAACTGGGTGCCCGGCTGCGCGCGCTGGAGCAGGTCTGCCGCACCCTGACCCTCACCGTGCGCTACGCCGACAGGTCCTCGACCACCCGCAGCCGCACCCTGAAGGAGCCCACCGCCCACTCGGCGGCCCTGACGCGGACGGCCTACGGCATGTACGAGGCGCTCGGCCTCCAGCGTGCCCGGGTCCGCGCGATCGCCCTGCGCGCCGAGGGCCTGACCTGCGCCGACCAGGCCTCCTACCAGCTCACCTTCGACCCCGTGGACGAGAAGGTCCGCCGCATCGAGGAGGTCGCGGACCGCGCACGGGCGAAGTTCGGGCCCAGGGCGGTGATCCCGGGTTCGCTGGCGGCGTGACTCCGTTCGGCCGGGCGTCAGTTGGCCCAGGGCGGAGTGATACGGGTGCCGTCGGCCAGCTCCGCTTCGAGGCCGACGGAGGTGGTGACCCAGGAGAGCGCGGTGTGGTCGGTCGGATTCTCCACGGCGAGGGTCGCCCCGGCGTTGACGATCACGGTGTCACCCGCGCCGATGCGCTCGGTCCGGCCGTCGAGGGTGATCAGCAGGTCCCCGACGAGCAGATGGAAGATCTCCTCCCGGGTGACGGTGTGCGCCGGGGCCTTGGTCCCCGGAGGAATCTCACCGCGCCAGGCGCACAGCTCCTTGCTTCCGGTGAGCGGGGTCGCGTACGAGACGAAGCGGGCGCCGTGGATCTCGTGGGGCACGGACTGGGCGGAACGGACGATGGGCATGGCTGTGCTCTCCGTTCGGAGGTAGGTAGTCAAGCAGCTTGACTATATGGTCAAGCTGCTTGACCGATCCGTCAAGGGTGTTTCAATGCCTCCGTGCAGAACTCCGACGCCATGGCCCTGTCCGCCGCGCTGCTCGCCGCCGCGGGCGACCTCACGCAACGCATCCATGACGGGGTCCTGGCCCGCGGATTCACCGACCTGCGGCCCGCCCACGGCTTCGCCTTCGCGCGGCTCGCCCCGGACGGGGCCACCGTCGGCGACCTCGCCGCCCATCTCGGGGTGACCAAGCAGGCCGCGAGTCAGCTGGTGGACGAGATCGTGCGCAAGGGGTACGCGGAGCGGCGGCCGCATCCGCGCGACGCGCGGGCCCGGTTGGTCGTGCTGACCGGGCGGGGGTGGGCGTGCACCCGGGCGGCGGAGGAGGCGGCGGGCGAGGTCGTCGGACGGTGGGTCGAGGTGCTGGGTGAGGGCGAAGCGCGCCTGCTGGGGGAGCGGCTGGCGCGCGTCGCGCCGGGTGGGCCGGTCAGGCCCGCCTGGTGACGGAGCGTCAGGGTCGGGTTGAGTTCCACTGGTGCCGGAAGTTTTTTACTGGCGCGTAACTTCACACGTGCGCTACTCGTCCGTAACTTGATGAGTGAACAGCATCCTCGTGATCCGGATCACAGGGTTAGGCCGTCGTACCTCCCTTGAGCCGCAAGGAGATCACCCGATGCTGCCCTGGAAGCGAGCCCTCAGACCCCTCGCCGCACTGCTGCTCACCGCCGCCGTCGCCGTCGTACCGGCCGCCACGGCGAACGCGGCCGGCTCCGCCCCGAGCACCGGCTGGAACGACTTCAGCTGCAAGCCCTCCGCCGACCATCCCCGGCCGGTCGTCCTGGTGCACGGCACCCTGGGCAACTCGGTCGACAACTGGCTCTCCCTCGCCCCCTACCTGGAGGCCCGCGGATACTGCGTCTTCTCCCTCGACTACGGACAACTGACCGGCGTCCCCGTCTTCTACGGCCTCGGCCCCATCGACCAGTCGGCCGGGCAGTTGTCCGCCTTCGTCGACAAGGTGCTGGCCGCGACCGGCGCCGCCAAGGCCGACCTCGTCGGCCACTCCCAGGGCGGCATGATGCCCCGCTACTACCTGAAGTTCCTCGGCGGCGCCGCGAAGGTGAACGCCCTCGTCGGCCTCGCCCCCGACAACCACGGCGCCGGCCTCAGCGGCCTCACCAACCTGCTGCCGTACTTCCCCGGCGCCTCGGACCTGATCAAGGCCACCACCCCCGGCCTCGCCGACCAGATCCCCGGCTCGGACTTCCTCACCAAGCTCAACGCGGGCGGCGACACCGTCCCCGGAGTGCACTACACCGTCATCGCGACCAAGTACGACGAGGTGGCCACGCCCTGGCAGAGCCAGTACCTGAGCGGCTCGGACGTGCACAACGTCCTGCTCCAGGACCTGTGCCCGCTCGACCTCAGCGAGCACGTCGCGATCGGCCTGTTCGACCGCATCGCCTTCCACGAGGTGGCGAACGCGCTGGATCCGGCCCACGCGAGCGCCACCACCTGCGCGTCGGCCCTCAGTTGACGCGCACCGGGGCCTGTCCGACCTGAGCCGCCGGACGGGCCCCGGAACCCTCAGCGGCGGCCCGTCGCCCGGCGCCGTACCGACAGGAACAGCGCGGCCGAGCCGAGCGCCAGCGCCGCCGCGCCGCCGAGCGCCAGACAGGTGGTGCCGGTCGATGCGCCGGTCTCCGCCAGATTCCGCGAAGTGCCCGCGGCCTCGGGCGCGTCGGCGGTGCGGGACGCGGCGGCCGTGTCGCCGCCGTGGCCGTGGTGGCTCATCGTCGACCTGTCGGCACCGGCCGCGACCTGCCGGTCGGTGGGGGCGGAGGCGACCGGCGCAGGGGTGCTGCCCGTGCTGCTCGTGCCGCCTGTGGTGCTCTCTGCGGCGCCGCCGAAGTCGACGTCCGAGCAGGAGTAGAACGCCTCCGGGCTGTCCGAGCGCTGCCAGACCGCGTACAGCAGCTGCTTGCCCGAGCGCTCGGGAAGCGTGCCGGAGAACGTGTAGAAGCCGCCCGAGGCGACCGGGTCGGTGGCCGTCGCCACCGGGTGCGCCAGATCCAGCTCGGACCAGGCCAGCGGCTTCGCGGGGTCGTAGCCGGGCTTGGTGAGATAGACCGTGAACGTGCCCTTGTGCGGGGCCGTCACCCGGTAGGTGAAGGTGTACGACCCGTCGCGCACGCGCGTCGCCGGCCAGTCGGCGCGGGCCAGGTCGAGGCCCTTGAACTCCTCGTTGTTCGCGCTGCACAGCTTGCCGTCCGGGACCAACTGCCGGTGCCGGCCCGCCGCGTCGCCGATCCGGACGCCGTTCCAGTCGTACAGCGCCTGGGTGCCGCCCACCGCCACGGCCGCCTTGCACGCGGCCGACCTCGGGCTCTCGGGCCCCTCGGCGTAGCACTGCGAGACCCGGCTGACCGGGTCGCCCATCGAACCGTGCGCGGTCGCGGGCGAGGCGGCGAGCGCCAGCGCGGTGCTGCCGAGGGCGACGACGACGGCGGCCTTGCGGCGTGGGGGCATGGGGAACTCCTCGAACGGTCCTCGGGGCGGGCTGGATCCCGTGGGGGCGATCCGAAGCTAGCCCCAAGAAACCGAAGAATCGCCTGTTGGGGGCGGTCGAGGGAGATCCTTATGGCGGCGTTAAGGGAGTGCTCAGACTGCGCTGAGGCAGACAGCGTCCACGCCATGACGAACGACGAGAACCGGCCCGCCGCGCATCGGGGTGGTGCCGCAGGGCTGACACCGCGCGGCCGGTCCGGTCAGCCGTCCGGCCACCAGGTGCGGGCGATGTCCTTGCGCACCTCCGGACGCCCCGCGGGGCGTTCCTCCGCCTCTTCGCGGATACGGCGGCTGTCCGTCTTCTTCAGGGGCTTCTGCACGGTTGCGCGGCGCATGGCTGCCTCCTTCGGCACCTGCCCGGTTCCGTGATGCCACGGAGGCAGACGCTTGTGGGGAGAGTTCCTCATCGGAGCCGGATTGTCAGTGGCGGGTGTCACTCTGTGGGCATGGGCGCTGTGGACATGCACGAGATCGACTGGGACGCCGGGGCCGCCGGCTTCGACGACGAACCGGACCACGGCCTGCGCGACCCCCGGGTCCGCGCGGCCTGGGCGGCCAGAGTGCGCGGCTGGCTGCCCGAGCGCCCCGCCGACGTCCTCGACCTGGGCTGCGGCACCGGGAGCCTCTCGCTCCTCGCCGCCGAGCGGGGACACCGGGTCACGGGTGTCGACGCGTCCCCGGCGATGGTCGAGCGGGCCCGCGCCAAGCTCGCCGGGCGGGACGCGGCGGTCCTGTGCGGGGATGCCGCGGCCCCGCCGGTGGGCGGGCAGCGCTTCGACGTCGTCCTCGTACGGCATGTGCTGTGGGCCCTGCCCGCGCCCGACCGGGTGCTGCGGCACTGGCGCGAGCTGCTGCGCCCCGGAGGCCGTTTCGTGCTGGTCGAAGGGGTCTGGGGGACCGTGCACCCCGTCGGCATCCCCGCCGGGCGCCTCACCGCGCTGCTCGCCCCGCTGAGCGCGGACGTACGTGTGGAGCGACTGTCCGGCGACCCGCTGCTGTGGGGCAGAGCCGTCGAGGACGAGCGGTACGCGGTGGTGGCGACCGTGTGAGCCGGGCCGGGCGTGCGTCAGGCCAGCAGGCCGGCGAAGCCGTCGGCGCGGGCCAGCGCCTCCAGCGTGTCCAGGGCCGCCACGGCGGCGGACGCGGCCCCGGGATCCGCCTCCGTCAGCCCGCTCGCGGCGAACTCGTCCTCGTCCAGCCGTCGTACGTCGCCGCCGTCGGCGGAGCGCCACAGGTCCAGGTCGAGGTCCTCCACGACCAGCTCGGCACCGGTGCGCACCGCCGGGCGGGTGATGTCGCAGTACCAGCCCTTCACCGTGCCGTCCCCGGCCCGGACCTCCTTGACCGCGTACCAGCGGTCCCGCCAGAAGTACTCGGTGAAGACATCGCCCGGCTCGAAGCGCACGAAGCCGAAGTCCCGGACCCCGGCACCCGCCCACGGCGCCCGTACGGCGATGCGCGTGCCGTCGTCGTGGAGCAGCTCGGCGGGGTAACGGATCTTCGTACGGCCGCCCTTGACCAGCACGACCGTCAGACCGGCTGTCGGTTCAGACGAGTTCGCGGACATGGCGGACCTCCGTCGCGCAGATCTCGTACCCCAGCGACCTGTTGATCGCGAGCATCGGGGCGTTGCCGGTGTCGTTGCCCGTCAGCGCGCCGGTCAGGCCGGCGGCGCGGGCGCGGTGCAGCGAGTCGACCTTGGCGAGCTTGGCCAGGCCGCGCCGGCGGAAGGCGCACGCGGTACCCGTCATCGCGGTGACATAGCGGGTGCCCCCGTCGGTGTACGCCACGCTGAAGGCGACCGGGCGGCCCTCGGCCACCACGACCGTCGTCAGCTCGCGGTCGAGCAGCGGATGCTCCCAGGTCTGCGTGAGCCAGGCCGCGTAGTCGGTGAACTCGACGTCGATGTCGCCCGGTTCGTCGGACATCGTCTCCGCGTCCAGCCGGAACAGCGGGCGCGGGTCGTCCGCGAAGTCCGCGGCCGTGCGCAGTTCGACGCCCGGCGGGGGAGCGGGCAGGGGCGGCAGCGCCGCGTGGGCCAGGTCCAGCCGGAGGAAGTGGGCGCGGCGGCTGGCACGGTAGCCGCGCTTCTCGGCGAAGGCGCGGTTGGCCGGCTCGTCCAGCACCCACGCGAACAGCTTCGTCGCCCCGTGCGCCGCCAGATGCTCCTCGGCGGCACGGACCAGCAGACCGCCCGCGCCGCGCCCGGTCCGCTCCGGGTGGACGTAGACGTTGAGCATCCCCTGGCCGGGTTCGGGGCTGTCGTGCGCCAGCATCACCTGGGCGGTACCGATCACCTCGCCGTCCTCCTCCGCCACGAGGGACCGGGACCAGGCCTCGGGAGGGGTGCGGGTGAGCGTGTGCAGGACGGACGCGGAGGTCCAGAGCATGTAAGGGAGGGCCTGATGCCGTACCCGGGCGAAGCCCTCGACGTCGGCCGGGTCACCAGGGCGCAGGTCGCGCACGGTCACAGTCATGACAGGCGACCGTACGGACAGACCTGCCGGGACGCCTCTCATTTTCCGGCGGGAGTTCTCCGGCGGGTGCGGGACAATCGGGTCGTGAGCCTGAAGATCCGCATCGATGACAGCGCGCCCCCGTACGAGCAGGTGCGGGCGCAGATTTCCGAGCAGGCGCGGTCCGGGGCGCTGCCGGTGGGGTACCGGCTGCCGACCGTACGGGGGCTGGCCGAGTCGCTGGGGCTCGCCGTGAACACCGTGGCCAAGGCGTACCGGGCGCTGGAGACCGACGGGGTGATCGAGACCCGGGGGCGCAACGGCACCTTCGTGGCGGCCGCCGGCTCGGCCGCGGAGCGGGGGGCCGCCGCCGCGGCGCAGACGTATGTCGAGCACGTCCGCAGGCTGGGGCTGGGCGAGTCGGAGGCGCTGGCCGCCGTACGGGACGCACTGCGGGCTGGTTACGGCAAGTGACGGGAAGTGACGTGACGGAAGGGCGGGGAGCCCCGGGGCGGCGGGACGGCTTCAGCGGGCCTGAGCCGGCTCCGGTACGCGCGTCACCGTCAGACCCGCCCGCCGCGCCGTCCTCCCGAACGTCACCGCGTCCGCCACGGCAGCTCCGCCGGGGTCGTTGTTGAAGTAGGCGTACACGTCACGCGCGTCGGACCAGGTCGTCGCGACGCGGTCCACCCAGGTCTCCAGGCAGCGGCGGCCGTAGCGGGGCCAGGGACGGGCACGGCCCTCGTGGAAGCGGACGTAGCCCCAGTCGGCGGTGCGCCACAGCGGGCTCGTCGGGTGGGCCTGCACGTCCGCCCAGCACAGCGCCGCGCCCCGGGCCGACAGGACCTGGCGCACCTCGGACGTCCACCAGGAGGCGTGGCGGGGCTCGACCGCCACCCGCGTACCGGACGGGAAGCGGGCCAGACAGGCGTCCAGCAGGGCGGGGTCCGCGCGCAGGGTCGGCGGGAGCTGGAGGAGGACCGGGCCCAGGCGGTCGCCGAGGCCCGCCGCGTGGGTCATCAGCCGCTCGACCGGCTCGGCGGGGTCCTTCAGGCGCTTGATGTGGGTGAGATAGCGGCTCGCCTTGACCGCGACGACGAAGTCCGGCGGCACGCGCTCGCGCCAGCTCTCGAAGTTCTCCCGGGTCGGCAGCCGGTAGAAGGCGTTGTTGAGCTCCACCGTCGCGAACAGCCGGGTGTACTCCTCCAGCCACAGCCGGGCCGGGACCCCGGGCGGGTAGACCAGGTCCCGCCAGTCCTTGTACTGCCAGCCGGAGGTGCCGACGAACAAGGTCACACCACCATCAAAGCACTACAGGTACAGCCCCGCGTCCGCGCCGTCCCGCGCCCCCGGCACCGAGGTCGGGGCCGTGCCCCGGCGCAGCGCGTACAGCTCGGCCAGGGTGGCGCCCTCGCGGCCGACACCCTCCTCGGTGCCGAGCCAGTTCACCGCCTCCCGGCGGCTGAGCGGGCCCACCTCGATACGGGCCAGACAGCGGCCGGGGCGGACCACCGCCGGGTGCAGCCGCTCCAGGTCCTCGTTGGTGGTGACGCCGACCAGGACGTTGCGGCCCTGGCCGAGGAGGCCGTCGGTCAGGTTCAGCAGCCGGGACAGGGCCTGGCCCGCCGTGTGCTTGGCCTCGCCGCGGATCAGCTCGTCGCAGTCCTCCAGGAGCAGCAGGCGCCAGCGGCCCTTGCCCGCGCTGTCCTCCTCGCCGATCGCGATGTCCATCAGATAGCCGACGTCGGAGAAGAGGCGCTCGGGGTCCAGGACGCAGTCCACCTGGCACCAGTCCCGCCAGGAGCGGGCGAGCGTACGCAGCGCGGAGGTCTTGCCGGTGCCGGGCGGGCCGTGCAGCAGCAGGAGGCGGCCGGCGATGTCCTCGGGGGTCGTCTTCATCAGCCGGTCCATCGCGTCCGCCACCGGGGCCGTGTAGTTGGGCCGGATCTCGTCCCAGGTGCCGGCGGAGATCTGCCGGGTGGTGCGGTGCGGGCCGCGCCGCGGCGAGACGTACCAGAAACCCATCGTCACGTTCTCGGGCTGCGGCTCGGGCTCGTCGGCCGCGCCGTCCGTGGCCTGGTCGAGGACCCGCTCGGCGAGGTCCGCGCTGGTCGCGGTGACGGTGACGTCCGCGCCGCGGTTCCAGCGCGAGACCAGCAGGGTCCAGCCGTCGCCCTCGGCGAGCGTGGCGCTGCGGTCGTCGTCGCGGGCGGCGCGCAGCACACGGGCGCCCTCGGGCAGCAGGGTCGCGCCGGAGCGGACGCGGTCGATGTTCACGGAGTGCGAGTACGGCTGCTCGCCCGTCGCGAAGCGGCCGAGGAACAGCGCGTCGACGACGTCGGACGGCGAGTCGGAGTCGTCGACGTGGAGCCGGATCGGCAGAGCGTCGTGTGGGTTCGCAGACATGCCGCCATGATCCGACACCGATGACCTCCGCGCACGGCATTTCCTCCCCTTGTGCCGGGTGTTCCGAAGAGCCGTTCCCGGTGTCGCGAACTCCCGCCGGACGGATGCCCTCCGCCGTTACTGTTGTCCTTGATGGGACGTCATGGGTGGGATTCGGATACTCGGCGGTGGCGGCTCACCGCCCTGCTCGGCGTCGGCGTGGTCGCGCTGGCCCTGGTGGTGACCCTCGTCAGCACGCTGTCCGGCGGTCCCGGCACCACCGGCACCACCCGCGACGGCGCCACGGTCCACGGCACTCCGGCCCGGCCGGGCGCGGCACCGGAGCCGTACGTCGGCTGGGGCTTCACGCACACCCAGTACAGCGCCGACCAGGGTGCCGGCGCGGCCACCACGCGTGTGGAGCAACTGCTCACGCAGAGCCGTGGGCTGGCGCAGAACCAGGCCATCATGGGCTGGGGCGCGGACAACCCCGAACCGGTCCAGGGACACTACGACTTCGGCGCCCTGGACCGCCGTATCGACTTCATGCGGGCCTCCGGCGGCACCCCGGTGATCACCCTGTGCTGCGCCCCGGACTGGATGAAGGGCGGGCGGGCCGGGGTCGGCAACACGAACTGGAGCCAGTCCGCCCTGGAGACCGCCCCCACCCCCGACCACTACCAGGACTACGCCGACCTCGCCGCGACCGTCGCCCGGCGCTACCCGGACGTCAGGCACTTCATCGTCTGGAACGAGTTCAAGGGCTTCTGGAACGACGCCAGGTCCCGCTGGGACTACGAGGGTTACACCAAGCTCTACAACCTCGTGTACACGGCACTGAAGAAGGTCGGCAAGGACATCATGGTCGGCGGGCCGTACCTGGACATGGACAGCGTCGACCCGCGCGACCAGCACGCCTCCGCCGCGGTGAAGGGCCCGTGGGGCGCCATGGACCAGCGGGTGCTGGACGCCTTCTCCTACTGGAACGCCCACAAGGCGGGCGCCGACTTCACCGTGGTCGACGGCTCCAGCTACACCCGCGACGACGACCTGCTGCCGGACGAGTTCGCGGCCGCCGACAAGTTCACCGCGGTCGGCGAGTGGATCCGGCGGCAGACGCACGACCTGCCGCTGTGGTGGGCCGAGTACTACGTCGAGCCCGCCGACGGCAACGGCGACCGCACCGGCTGGAGCGAACCCCGGCGTGTCGCCGCGCAGGCCACCGGCATGATCGCCCTGGTGAAGGGCGGCGCCGACTCCGGCTTCTACTGGAACCCGGAGGACAGGTCCGGCAGCGGATGCGCCGGCTGTCTGTGGACACCGACCGACAGCGCCGGCGGCGGCCGGGAACTGCCCATGTACGACCTGGTGTCCCGGTTCGCGAAGGCGTTCCCGCCGGGCACGCGGTACACGAACGTGCCGGTCGCCGCGGACGACGTGCCGAACGTCCGCGTCCTGGCGAGCGACAGGACCGTCCTCGTGGTCAACACGCAGAACCGCACGATCAGCGCACAGATCGACGGCAAACGGTTCGACATGGGGCCGTACGAGGTGAAGTGGCTCGACCGCTGAGCGGCCGGGCCACCCTCACTTCATGGTCAGGAACCGCTGCACCAGCGAGGCCAGCACCACCGCCAGCAGCGGCAGCGAGAACCAGAACAAGCCCTGGAGCAAGCGCAGTTGCCGTACGCCCGGACGCATCGCGACGCGTGCGACCTCGCGTGCGGCCAGCAGCAGGATCAGTACGACGGCGGCCAGCGCGCCGACCACCGACCAGGGGGTCCAGGTCACGATCGGCCCGACCGGCCCCGGGTCCGGCTTCGGCACCGCGCCCGCCGGCCGCTGCCGCATCGCGTACACGGTGACGTCGTCGTTGACGTAGGCCCTGGTCAGGTCCTGCCGGTCGTCCAGGTTCTCGACCAGCCGCCGCTCCCAGGTCGTGGGATAGCCCGCGTCCAGCTGGAGATAGGTGACCTGACTGCGGTTGATCATCAGATACGAGTTCGGGCCCGCGTCCTTCAACGACTTGACCAGGCCCGACACCAGCACCGGATCGGTCGGGGCCGGCGTGGGCACGTAGTCCACGCGCTCCATGTCCTTCGCGCCCCACGGCAGCGCCGGGGTCACGTCGTTGACCGTGTCCTGCGTCAGCCACAGCAGGCGTACCGTCGGCCTGTCGTGGGCGTACACCCAGTTCATCGCCGCGACCTCGCCGGGCCGGGTCCGCTCGAACGTCTCGTTGCCCCAGCGCGCCACCAGGAAGCCGCCCATCAGCAGCAGCCCGGCGAGCAGCGCGGCCAGCGGGGCGAGACTCACCCGGTCCTTCGCGGTGGCGCCGGAGCGTGGGAAGAGGGCGAGCGCGCCGAGCAGGGCTGCGCCCGGGACCGCGAACATGAAGACGCGCAGCGCCATCTCGCCGCCGTACGACTGCATGCCGAAGCCGAGGAACGGCACGAAGGTGAGGATCAGCAGGGAGCGCTCACGGTAGCGGTGGAAGCGGCGGCGCCACCAGCCCCAGCAGGCGAACGCCAGCACCGAGCCGGCCAGCAGGACGCGGACGTACAGCACCAGCTTGTGGGCCGAACTGCCGCCCTGGATACGGCCGGAGACGGAGGTCGACACATTGCTGCCGACGCCGCCGACCCCGCCGAACAGATCGTTGAAGTGACCCGACCAGTACGGTTCGGCCATGAAGCCGAGCCATACCGCGGCCAGCACCCCGAACAGCAGGGGCAGGCCGCGTAGTTCGGACCGGCCGAGCAGGACCAGGGCCGCGAGCACACCGAGCATGACGAACGGGGTGAGCTGGTGCGCGGGCACGCTCGCCGCGTACAGGCCGATCAGCACCAGCAGCAGGACCGCCCGCCCGCGCCGGTCGGCCGGTGCCGGCTCGGCCTCGCCGGGGCGCAGCCTCGTCCAGATCACGCGTGGCGACCGGAACCAGACCAGCAGGATCGCCACGAACATCAGGTACAGCAGATAGGTGAAGCCCTGCGGGGAGAAGTAGTCCTGGCCGACCCAGCCGCACAGCACGAACAGCCACACGCCGGTCCACTTCGCCCGCCAGCTCGCCCGCATCGACCGGGTGAGCAGGAACATCGGGGCCAGGTAGGCGAGTTGGATGGCCGTCGGCCACCAGCGGATGACCTCGGTGAAGTCCGTGACCCCGCAGGCCCGGCCGACGAACGCGGCGACCGCGAAGAACCCGGGCCAGCTCCAGCGGGCGTCCAGGTCGGGCACGGCGGAGCCGGTGCGGTCGATGTAGTCGAGGAAACCGAGGTGCTGCCACGCCGTGGGGAAGCGTGGCTCGGTCTCGATCACGGCGGGCAGCGCGTGCAATGACACGACCGTCGCCAGCAGGGTGAGCAGCAGCAGTGCCCGGTGCTCGCGGCGCAGCCACAGCAGCGCGGCGAACACCGTGACCAGCAGCCCGGCCCCGGCCAGCGTCGGCAGCGGCAGCACCGAGACCAGCCCGAGCCCGCCCATCCGGTCCAGGTCGGCCTCGCCGAGCCGCAGCGCGGGCACCCAGTAGAGCAGCAGGGCGGCGATCAGCAGACAGCCGAGGACGACTCCGGAGCGGGTGGGCAACAGCCGTTGCGCGCGGGGCACGTGCGCCGAGCGGGCCCCGTGGGCTCCTTCCTCTTCCTCTTCGTTTTCCTCTTCCTTTTCCGGTACGGCAGGTTCGGCAGCGAGGGACGCGTCCAGTTCCCCCGTCGTGAACGGCGCGTCGACCTCCGCCGCCTCCGCCTCCCGCGGCAGCGGTGTGCCGGTGGGCGGGGTGCCGGGACCCGGACGGACGTCCGGGCGGCGCTCGGCGTGGTCGAAGTCGACATGGATGCCGAGGGCGAGGGTGTCCGAGTCCAGCGCCCAGGCCGGACCGGGCCGGCGCGCCGTGACACCGGCGGCCGGGACCTCGCGCGGGCCCAGGTCGGCGAGGTCCCCGTCGGGTGCGGCCGCGTCGGCCGCGGGGTCGGGGGCGCTCCGGATCGTCCGCCACAGCCGCGGGGCGGCGAGCGCGGCGACCACCGCGAGACTGCCGGCCTCGGCGACACCCGCGCCGGTCAGTCCCATCCGGGGCAGGAGCAGCAGGGTCGCCCCCAGCACCAGAGCGCACAACAGGCCCTGGAACAGGGCGAGTCCGCCGGTACGGCTGCGCGCGCGCAGCACCGCGAAGTACGTCTCGATCACGACCCGCAGCACCGAGCCGAGCGCGAGCCAGCGCAGCAGCGGGGTCCCGGCGTCCGCGTAGCCCGCGCCGAACACGCCGAGGATCCAGGGCGCGCCGACGATCAGCACCGCGGCGATCGGCAGCATGATCCGGGCCATCCGCCGCAGCGCCGCACGGGTGTGGGCGGCCAGCCGGTCCGGGTCGTGCGAGCCCTCGACGGTGAGGGAGGCGCCCATGTTGATGGCGAGGAGGTCGGTCGTGCCGCCGATGGTGGTGGCGATGTAGAAGTACGCGTTCTGCGCGGAGCTGACCTGTGAGGCGACGATCACCGGGACGAGGTAGATCACCGCGAGCGAGAACAGCGAGCCGGTGTAGTCCCCGGCCAGGAACCGGCCGACCTGCCGCAGCGTCGGCGGTTGGGTGTGGCCCTCGGTCGCCCTGACGTGCCGGGGCACCAGCCGTCGGAACACCAGCCAGCCCAGCGGCACGACCGAGGTGGCGATCGCGGCCACCCAGGAGACGAAGACACCGGTGGCGGGTACGGCGACGGCGAACGCGGCGAGCAGGGCCAGCTTCACGGTCGAGAACACGGTGTTGCCCACCGGCACCCAGGTCGCGCTGCGCAGCCCGGTCAGCACACCGTCCTGGAGCGTGAGCAGGTTCCAGGCGACGACGGCCACGATGAAACCGAGCCCGTGGAGCGTGCCGTGCAGGAACCCGTACGACGGCCCCCAGGAGTCCAGGGTCAGCAGGAAGGCGCCGGCCGCGACCGCCACCACCAGCGAACTGCCGGCGTAGGTACGGAAGATGAGCGTGCCGGTGCGCTTCCCGGCCACCGGGATGAAGCGGGCGAGGGCACCGGTCAGGGTGACCGCGGTCAGTCCGGCGAGGAACTTCATCGCGGCGATGGCGGCCGAGCCCTGCCCGACCGCCGACTCGGAGTAGTAGCGCGCCGCGGCCAGCCAGAAGCCCAGCCCGAGGACGGCGCTGATGCCGGTGTTGAGCATCAGCGCGTAGGCGTTGCGGAACAGCGGACTGCCGCCGTGCGGGGACCGGCCCGTCTCCGGCGCCTCGTCGGCGCCGGTCGTGGCCTCGGTGGTGGTCGTCGTGTCAGACACGGGAACGGATGGCCTTCCGGCGGACCTGGCGGGCTCTGCGGACGAGGGCGTACCCCTTGGTGAGGGCGCGGTCCGTGGCGAAGGTGCGGGCGATCGCACGGCCCTGGAGCAGCCGCTCGAACTCCTCGACGCCGGTGGCGCGCCGGACCGTGACGCGTTCGAGTGCGTACGGGCCCTGGCGGCGGCGGGCGAGCGCGTTGCCGACGGCGAGGGCCTGGGCGTACCCGCTCGCGCGCACCGCCCGGCGGACCCGGCGGCTGGAGTAGCCGTACGGGTAGGCGAACGACAGTGGGCGGGCGCCGAGTTCGCCGTCGACGATCTCGGTGCAGCGGTCCAGCTCGGCGCGCAGCTCGTCGTCGCCGAGCTGGTCGAGCTGCGGGTGGGTGTGGCTGTGGCCGCCGATCTCGACGCCGGCGGCGGCCAGTTCGCGCACCTGGGACCAGTCGAGCATGGTGTCCAGGCCGCCTCCGGTGTCGTACGTGCCCCGGAGCCAGCCGGTGGAGACGAACAGCGTGGCCCGGAAGCCGTGCCTGGCGAGCACGGGCAGGGCGTGCCGGTGCACGCCCTCGTATCCGTCGTCGAAGGTGATCAGCACCGGCCGGGCGGGCAGCGGACGGCCGGTGCGCCAGCGCTCCGCGAGGCCGGCGGTGGTCAGCGGGGCCAGGCCCAGATCACCGATGAGCGCCATCTGCTCCGCGAACGCCTCCGGCGCGACCGACAGGGCGCGGGTGGCGTCGTTGGGCGCGGCGGCGACGGAGTGGTACATGAGGATGGGCACGGGCAGGTCATCCATCGGTACCCCCTGCGGAAGCGTCACGCGTCCGGGCACCCTCTGCGGAAACGGCGCGCATCCGGGCGCCCCCAGGGCTGGACGGCGTCTGCTGGGGCGGCGCCGCCGGGACCGGTGCCGACGAGAACGTCGTACCGCCCTGCCGCGCCCGTACGCTGCCCACCGCGTAGCCGCCGGCGGCGGTGAGCACGCCCGTGAGGATGGCGGCCGCGCGGGCCGCGCCGCCCGGGCGGGCCAGCAGGGCGTCGCGCAGGCCGCGGGCGACTCCGGCGGGCAACACCCGGGTGGTGTACCGGCGTTCGGACTCCAGCCCCTTGTCCGCGCCGACGCTGCGGGCGACCAGCGCCTTGGAGAGGCCCTCGGCGTAGGCGCGGGTGCGGAAGTAGGCGAAGTGCTCGCGGGGCGCGGGCACCCGGTGGTGGATGACCGCCCGGTCGTCGATGAGCAGGACGGCGTCGGGGCGGGCGCGGGTGAGGCGGATGCACAGCTCCGTCTCCTCGCAGCCGAGCGGGCGGCGGTCGCCGTCGCGGCCGATGCCGGTGGCGAAGCCGCCCGCCGCGTCGAAGGCCGTGCGCCGGAACGAGGCGTTCCCGCCGAGCACGTTGCGGACCCGCACCCGGCCCGGCGGCAGGCCCTTGTAGGTGCAGCCCACCACCCAGTCGAACTCCTCCGGGAACCAGTCCGGGCGCCGGCCCGACGCCCAGATCGGCACCGTACGGCCGCCGACCGCCATGACGCGCGGGTCGGCGTATCCGGCGGCGAAGTGGCGCAGCCAGTCCCGCTCGGCCACGGCGTCGTCGTCGAGGAAGGCGATCACGTCGCCGCGGGAGGCCGCGATGCCGGTGTTGCGGCCGGCCGACAGGCCGCGCGGGCCCGTGTTGGCCAGCACGCGGAGGCCCCCGGTCGCCGCGCACTCCTCCTTGTACTCGCGCTCCAGCCGGTCCTTCAGGGCCGGGTTGTGGTCCACGACCAGGAGCGTCTCCAGCGCCGGATACGACTGCGCGCGCACCGAGGAGACCGCCGCGAGGATGTCCTCCCAGCGGTCCTCGGTGTACACGCAGATCACGACGGAGATGCCGGGATCTCTCAAGACACCTCTCCCCGCACCGCGTCGAGCATCGGCGAGTGGCGCTCCTGGCGGCGCAGCTCACGCCGGTTGGAGCGCTCCTTGAGGATGACCTGGAGCACCCGGAACCCGTCGCGTACGGCACGCAGATTGCTGGTGCCGTGGATGCGGAGGTACTCGTGGCTCGGTATCTCCTGGACCTTGAGCCCCGCCTTGACCACTCTGATGTTCATCAACGTCTCGACCTCGAAGCCGGTGCAGTCGAGATCGATCTTGTCGAGGCAGTGCCGCCAGAAGGCGTTGTAGCCGTAGCACAGATCGGTGTAGCGCGCCCCGAACTTGCGGTTGACCACGGCGCACAGCGCACGGTTGCCGAGCTTGCGGATGAAGGTCATGTCGTCGGTGCCGCCGCCGTTGGCGAAGCGGGAGCCCTTGGCGAAGTCGGCTCCGGAGACGAGCGCGGAGACGTACGACACGATCTCGCCGCCGTCTGCCGAGCCGTCGGCGTCGACCATCACGATGATGTCGCCGCGGCAGGCCTCGAACCCGGTGATCAGGGCATCCCCTTTGCCCTTGCCACTCTGTTCGACGACCCTGACGCCGGGCCACAGGGACCGGGCCACCTCGACCGTGTCGTCGGTGGAATTGCCGTCCACCAGTACGACTTCGTGAATCCAGTCCGGAAGGGTCTTGAAGACGTAGGGCAGATTCTCCGCCTCGTTCATCGCGGGAATCACCACGCTCACCGGCGGAGTGATCGCGAGATGAGAGGAGATGGGCCGGTAGTTCGCGGCAATCAGCGGATCTTGCCCCGAAGCCGGCGGTCGCAGAACGGAACTCATGGGTTTTTCCCTCTCGTCCGGTGGACCGCCCACCCCCGGGCGGCCCGGTTGTCTGTCCGGTTCGAAAGGGGGGTTACTCATCTTCGGCACGGCGAATCGATCTCCGTGCACGTGGACGAGCTGGCAGAACTGGCCGGTCTGCCCGGGAAATACGGCAGCCGGTCGCGCGGCACGACTCGGTCACAACTGTGGTCACCGAGCACGGCACCCCCCTACCGCGCCCCGCGCCGGAACGTCACGGCCCTGAGCCCTCCCCTGAACCGCGTGCTGACGGACCGATGCGGGTGAGACGTATGACGGTATTGACGATTGAACCAGAATGGCAAGACCTGGATATCAGTCTCACGTTTTTGTTGGTTTGGCCGTTGCATAACTTTGGCCGGAGTTACTCACTTTTACGTAGCAGAACCCACAGGAGCAGCAGCAGGCTCAGTGCGGTCACGGCGATCACTCCGCCGTGGACGGACCAGCGGTGCACGGCCAGCATGCCCTGGGCCACCAGCATGTTGAGGACGACCGAGCCCGCAAGGGCGGCGAGCGTCCGGGCGTACGGATCCAGCCCGCGCAGTGCCGCCGCGCCGGCCGCGGCCGGCGCGGCGAGCAGGAAGAACAGCGTGCACGGACCGCGCAGCGGTGAGCCGGAGTCGGTCAGGGCGAGCAGCGCGCCGACCGCCGCGACGGCGGTCGCGGCCCCCATGAGCAGCGGCGACAGGTCCCTCCCCGGTCCTGGCCGTCCCCCTGCGGGGTCCTCGGTGGCGCCGTCCGATGAACGTGACTTGATGCGTAAGGTCTGCATTGGCGACTGTGCCCCCCGATTTGACCCCGACGCGCGGGATGTCGGGCTTCAATGTGGCGCAGGCCGGGGCGGGGCGTCAAGACGCGGTCCGGGGGCCGAGTTGACTCCCGGTCAACAGGATTGGCATGCGCGCGCAAGTGTCGTGCGGTGAACTTCTTCGGCCGATCTTGTTCAGGCTTCAAAAGTTCTTGGCATGAACACTTCTGATCAACGCGCGTAGGAGTTACCACAGTTGTAGGCAGAGATCCTGCTATAGGGAGGCACCATGAGTCGTTTCAGACTTACCGGATTCGTGACCTCGCTCCTCCTCGCCGCCGGCCTCGGACTCGGCGGAGCCGCGGCCGCCCAGGCCTCGACAGCGGCAACCGGCGGCTATGTGGCGCTCGGTGACTCCTACTCCTCCGGAGTGGGAGCGGGCAGCTACATCAGCTCCAGCGGCAGCTGCGACCGCAGCACCAACGCGTACCCGTACCTGTGGAACGCGGCCCACTCCCCGTCGTCCTTCGCCTTCAACGCCTGCTCCGGCGCCACCACGGACGACGTCCTCAGCAACCAGCTCGGCTCGCTGAACTCCGGCACCTCGCTGGTCTCCATCACCATCGGCGGCAACGACGCCGGGTTCTCCGACGTCATGACGACCTGTGTGCTCCAGTCCGACAGCAGCTGCATCAGCCGCATCAACACCGCCAAGGCGTACGTCGACTCCACGCTCCCCGGCAAGCTCGACAACGTCTACGACCAGATCCGCGCCAAGGCCCCGAACGCCAAGGTGGTCGTGCTCAGCTACCCCCGCTTCTACCTGCTCGGCCAGACCTGCCTCGGCCTGTCCGACACCAAGCGCTCCGCGATCAACGGCGCGGCCGACTACATGGACACCGCCATCCAGGCGCGTGCCGCGGCGCACGGCTTCGTCTTCGCCGACATCCGCTCCGCCTTCTCCAGCCACGAGATCTGCTCCAGCGACTCGTGGCTGCACAGTGTGAACTGGCTCGACATCACCGAGTCGTACCACCCCACCGCGGCCGGCCACTCCGGCGGCTATCTGCCGGTGTTCGCCAGCAACGCGTAACGGCCGTACGCGGTACGGGTGACCCGTCCGTCAACATGTCACCCGTACCGGCTCACTCGTCAGGATGATGTTCCGGACGAGTGCGAAGCGGAAGCGGAGGCCCCGCCCGACGGGGTCTCCGTCCCCGGCGCGCAGCTCACCGAGAACGGCACCGCGTTCGACGCGACCCGCACCGGGGCCCGAACCTCGACGCTGACCGCGTTGTCGGCCGAACCGCTCGGGGAGTACGTCGTCAGGGTCACCCGCAGCTGCCGGCTCGTCCCGTCACCGGCCCCGAACGACAGAGTCTGCCAGCCGGGATCCGCGACCGAGCCGTGCGCGAGCACCCACCGGTACTCCACCTGCGCCGGCACCCGCCCCACCGTGAACGTCGCCGTGAACGCGGGCGCCTGACCGCTCGGCGGCGGACAGGGGCCGGAGTACGCCGTGTGCACGCCGACCAGCGTGACCTGCACGGACTGGGCGGGCGGGGCCGACGACGAGGCGCTGCTGCGCGGCGCCGACGGTGTGCCCGTGGCCGCCTCCGTGCCGCTGTGCGTGGGCGCCTGGGCGCTGGCGCTCACCAGGGGACCGCCCGTGCCGCTCGCGCCGTCGCTCCCGTGACCGCCGTTGTCGCGGTTGAGCAGGGCGTACGCCAGCCCCGCCAGCGCGACCACGATCACGAGCAGCCCCGCCACCAGTGCGACCACCCCCCCGCGACGGCGCCCGGGTTCCGGCTCGTCGGGCGGTAACTGCGTTGAGACAGGCGGCGGTTGGGGCAACCGGGACTCCTGCCGCGACCAGGGCTCCCGGGTCACGACCGTCCGGGCGTACGCGGACGGATCCGGTGGCGGCTCCGGGTGGGGTGCCCCTCCTCCGGCGGGGGCACCCCCGGCCGCGACGAGCCGCAGTTCCCGCTCCGCCCGCTCGGCGCCCAGCCGCCCGGCCGGGTCCTTGCGCAGCAGCCCCGCGATCACCGGCGCGAGCGGACCCGCCCGCAACGGCGGCGGCAACTCCTCGTCCACCACGGCCCGCAGGGTGTTCAGCGGGGTGTCGTACCGGAACGGGGAGACGCCCTCGACGGCCGCGTACAGCAGCACGCCCAGCGACCACAGATCCGACTCGGGGCCCGGGGTGCGGCCGAGCGCCCGCTCCGGAGCCAGGAATTCGGGCGAGCCGACGACCTCGCCGGTCATGGTGATCGCCGAGCTGCCCTCGACCGAGGCGATCCCGAAGTCGGTCAGCACCACCCTGCCGTCGTTCGCGAGCAGGACGTTGGCCGGCTTCACGTCCCGGTGCAGCACCCCGGCCGCGTGCGCGGCGCGCAGCGCGGAGAGCACCTCGGCACCGATGTGCGCGGCCTCCCGCGGCGGCAGCGGGCCCTGCGCCTCCAGCCGGTCGGCGAGCGACAGCCCGCGCACCAGCTCCATCACGATCCAGGGGCGGCCGCCCTCCATCGCCACGTCGTACACCGTGACCACGTTGCGGTTCGCGACCCGGGCCGCGGCCCACGCCTCCCGCTCCAGGCGGGCGTACATCCGCTCGACGTCGGAGGCGGGCAGCCCGGCCGGGGCGCGCACCTCCTTGACGGCCACCTCCCGGTGCAGCACGTCGTCCCGGGCCCGCCACACGGTGCCCATGCCACCCTCGCCCAGCGGGGACAGCAGACGGTAACGGCCCGCGATCACACGGTCGCGGCCCGGATCTTCGGACACGGGCGCCCCCCAGGCATGTCGCGTGATTTCTCCACAAACGTAGCTCAACCGAGGGCTGTTGCGGCCCCCTTGAGCACCAATCCGGCGCCCAGGGCCAGGACGGTGAGCGCGGAGACGAGCGGCAGGCTCCGGCGCACCAGCGCGGCCACGGGGTGCGCGGCCCAGCGCGGGCGCCGTCCGAGCACCCGGGACGCCCCCGAGCCCAGCCGGACCACGGCGACCCCGGCCGCCGTGAGCGTCAGCGCCAGCCCGGCGCCGTAGGCGACGACGAGCAGCAGCCCGAACCAGGCCTTGCCGAGTGCGGCGGCGCCGACGAGCACGACCACGGCCGAAGGGCTGGGCACGAGCCCCCCGGCGAAGCCGAGCAGGACCGTGCCGCGCAGCGTGGGCGCGGTGGGGTGGGAGTGAGTGTGGCCACCGTGGGTGTGGGTGTGGGAGTGCTCGCGGTGTCCGTGCCCGTGATCGTGCCCGTGATCGTGTCCGTGGGCGTGATCGTGTCCGTGTGCCCGGTTCCGCAGTGCCCGTCGTACGAGGTTCACGCCCGCCGCCAGGACCAGGGCCCCGCTCGCCAGGCCCAGCCAGGCGATCACCGAGGGCGTGGCGGCGGACCCGGCGGTGACGAGCAGGCCCAGGGCGACGACGCCGAGGGTGTGGGTGACGGTGACCGACGCTGCCAGCGGCAGCACGTCCCTGAGCCCGGCCCGGCCGCCGCGCGCCGCCGCGGTGGCCGCCATCAG
Source organism: Streptomyces sp. MUSC 14 (assembly GCF_001866675.1). Lineage (NCBI taxonomy): Bacteria > Bacillati > Actinomycetota > Actinomycetes > Kitasatosporales > Streptomycetaceae > Streptomyces > Streptomyces sp. MUSC 14. The sequence continues at coordinate 130,836 of NZ_MLYN01000051.1, read as the reverse complement.
GGTCTTGCCGTGCCCCGGTGCGAGGGCGTGCAGGGCGCCGAGGACGACCGCGACGAGCAGTGCGGCGGCGGCGAAGCCGACGGTGAGGTCATGGCGGGCCACCAGGCCGTCGAGAGCCTGCGTCCAGCGGTCGGCGCCCCGGGGCAGTACGGAGGCGGCCGGGGCGTCGGGCCGCTGCGCGGCGAGGGCGGGACCGCCGGGGCGCACCCGCAGCGACGCGGTGGAGACGTCGGCCGGGGACGACAGCAAGTCCTTGGGATACGTGGTCAGTTCGTGCGAGACGGACGTCTTCGGCACGTCCGAGCCGGTGAGCGTCGTCCGGTCGCCGCGCGCGGTGATCTCCCGCCAGCCGGGCCCGGACCAGTTCGCATCGGCGCGGAAGCCGAGGGCGAGCGACCCGGCGCGCGGAAGCGGGGCGGTCCAACGGCACTGCACGCGCAGGGTGTCGAGCCCCGCCTGGCCGGGCCGCGGTGTGGCCCGGCTGTCTCGCACGGTGAGGGGGACCCGGCGCCCGGCCACGGTCACCTCGCTGCCCCGGGCGTCCCGCTCGCAGCGCTGCCGGGCCCACCGTGCCGTCCCCAGCCGCGCGATGTCGGGCTTCGCCTGGGTCGCCGGTATCTCGGCCAGGTCCTCGACGTGCTCGACCCGGAGCTGCCCCGGCGCCGGGACGAGTCCGTCGTACCGGTTGACGGTGAAGTTGCCGAGCGGATGCGCGCTCGCTCCGGCGGCCGGCAGGAACACGAGCGCGCACACGGCGGCGAGGACGAACGGCAGCCGCAGTCTCACTTCGCGGCCTCCAGGGCCGTGCGGGCCGCGGCCGCGCCCACCGGGGAGAAGCCGGGGTTCAGCTTCAGGGCCGCGGCCAGGGAGCTGCGGCCGGCCGCCCGGTTGCCGCTGGCCAGCTCGATCATGCCGCGGTGGTAGAGGAAGACGGCGTTGTGGTAGCCGGTGGCGGTGGCCCGACGGGCGTAGGGGAGGGCCTCTCCGTCCCGGCCGTTGACATGCAGCGCCCAGGCCAGCGCGTCGGCCGTGTGCACGGTGTGCCGGCGGGCCCACTCGGCGCGGGCGGCACGCAGGGCGGCCGCCTTGTCGCCGTGGTCGGCGGCGGCCAGCGCGGTGTCGAGGTCCGCGTCTACGCCGTTCGCGCGGGCCAGCGCGACCCAGGTGTCCACGAGGGCGTACTGCTGCCGCGCCCTCGCCCGGTCCCCGGCCGCGCCGCGCGCCTCGTACAGCTCGCCCAGTTCGACGAGCGGAGCGGGCAGCGGATACCGGGACACCACCGACTCCATGCCCGTGATCGCGGCGGCCCGGTCCCCGCTCGCGGCCTGCGCCCGGGCCCGGCCCTCCAGCGCGGGAAGGTAGGTGTCGTCGGCGGCGAGTGCGCGCGCGTACTCGCTGAGCGCGGCCGCGTACTCTCCCTGGTTCCAGGCGAGTTGGCCGAGCTGGGTGGCCACGTAGGCGATGTCGCCGGGCGAGGTGGCGGAGGACAGCGCCTGCTGGAGGACCCGGCGTGCGGTCGCCACGTCCCCGCGCAGCTCGTGCACGTACGCGTACCGCGTGAAGACCGGCACGCCCGGCCTGCGCGCGTCGGCGGTGTCGGCCGCGCGCGCCGCCTCGTCGTACCGGCCGAGCTCCACCAGGGCGTCGATCCGGGAGCACAACGCGCGTTCGCTGTACGGGTTCTGCCGCAGCGCCCGGTCCGCGTAGGTCAGCGCGTCCGTGAAGTCGTGCCGCGCGGCGGCGAGCGCGGCACGTCCGGCCAGGGCCTGGTCACTGTCCGGCGCCAGCGCCAGGGACCGCCGCAGCACCTGGTCCGCCTGCGGATACCGCGACGGGTCACCCTTGGTCCGCGCCTGCTCGACATAGGCGAGTCCCAGCGTGGCCCAACTCCCGGCGTCCTTCGGCTGGGTGCGCAGATGCGCCTGGAGCGAGGCGATGCTCGCGTCCAGGTTCCCGGTGCCGAGGACCCCGGGGTCCACGGCACGCGATGCGGCCGGCGCGGCAGCGGGCGCCCGGCCGACGCCGGCGGCCACCGCACCACTCGTCAGGGCCACCGCCAACAGCGCGGCTGCGCCCCCAAGTTGCAGGGTCCGCCACCGCCGTACGGCGGCGTCGTTCTTGTTCTTCGCGCGCGGGCCCATGGCCTCTCCGCCTCTCCTCTGCTGCGTCGACGGGGTGGGAGGCGCGGCCCGCCGTGGGGGGATACGGGCCGCGCCGGTCTGGAGTGGGGACGGCGTCAGTACGGCCGCTGCACGCGGCGGCGCCACCAGGCGAAGGCGGTGCCGAGCAGCAGGATCCCGGCCGCGCCCGACGCCGCCGAGGCGGCGATCAGCATCGTGTCGCCGGAGCCCGCGGAGGAGCCCGCCGGCTGCAGCGCGTCGCCCAACTGGCTGCGGACGTCCGTGCCCGCGCTCGTGCCCTTGGCGAGCGGGCCGCGCGAGCCGGAGGTGGGCTCGGCGACGTACGGGAAGGACTTCTCGAAGGTCTGGTCGTTCGCGTCGACCCCGTCGCTCAGACCGGTCTTCTGGCCGACCAGCGCGCCCTCCATGACCTGCAACGCCTCGTCCACCACGTCGTCGCCGAGCCGACGCCCGTTCGGGAAGCCCGCGTTGTCGCCGTCCAGGACGCCGAGCCGCTTGGGGTGCGCGCTCGGCTTGATCGACGTGTTCAGGCGCAGCTCCTCCGAAGGCCGCACGTCCGGCGGCTGGTTGAGTCCCTTGACGCCCTTCAGGAACACGTCGACGAGGTCGTTGCGCGGCTCGCTCGGCGCCTTGATCTTGTAGATCGACTCGACGAGCTTCGGCAGCTCGGGGTGGGTGACGTTGTTCAGGAACTGGGCGTCGTAGGCCGGCTGGGAGGCGTTGAACCGGTCCTTGTCCCGCTGCGGGTTCACCACCTCGTTCACCAGCGGGTTGCCCAGGCGGGAGACCTGGCTGTAGTAGCCCTGGGCGTTACGGCGCTGCGTGGTGGACCAGATGCCGACCACCGGCTGGCCCGCCGACTCGCGGATCAGGGCGGTGGGCACCTGAAGCGCGATGGTGTTCACGTTGTAGCCCTTGAGGGTGTCGTTGCCGACCTCGCTGAGGTTGCCGCCGTACAGCAGGTCGAAGACGCGCAGGTCGGCGAAGAACGGGTCGTCCGCCTGTCCGGCGAAGGTCGTGCCGCCGCCGGCAGTCTTGTAGACGGCCTGTGAGCGCAGCTTGGCGTAGTCCGGCATGGACGCCTTGCCGACGTTGGAGGGGGCCACCGGCACGTCGTTCGCGAGCTTGGTCCGGTACACCACCCGGTCGTGCTTGAGCCGCAGCAGCTCGATGTCGTAGGTCTGCGTGATGTTGAGGTTCGGGTCGTCGAGGCTCTTCACGACACCGGTGTTGTAGAGGAACGTCCTGCCGTTCTTCGTGTGGGTCCTGAAGGTGTAGCGGAAGACCAGATCGTCGTGCGCGTCACCGTTGTTGTCGATGTGCAGGTCGTACTGGGCGTCGTCGGCGAACGTGTAGAAGTTCGGCCCGCCCGCCGGCTCCTCGAACGGGATCCAGTTCGCCACGACCGTCGTCGTGTCGGGCTTGTCCGGGCTGACGAACGCGTACACGTCGGTGTTGTCGTACTGCGGGGTCCCCGAGATCAGCGGGGCCTCCCGGTGGGAAGAGGCGGAGGCCGTCGCGGGTGCCAGCGCGGCGACGCCCGCGGCGGTGAGCCCGCCGGCCGCCAGCGCGCCGCACAGGAGCGTGACCAGGCCCGCGCGACCCCGGCCGCGCCTGGAAACAAGAGGTGTCATGCCGTCTGTCCGTCCGTCCTCGGTGCCGACTTGCCCTTGACGGACGCCCATTCGGAGCCGGGCGGGCGGCCGGATTGGCCTGACGGAGAAAAAGTTTTGGGCGGCTCCCGACCCGCGTTTTCGGCCCGCTGATCCGTATCACCGGCGGGAGGTGGGCGTTCGTGCGGATGCGTGGAGCACGGGGAGGGGCCGGCTGCGGCCACGGCGAGGGGGCCCGCATACAGGCGGACGAGCTGCTCGTGCTCGTCGCCGGCGGGGATCACCGGGCGTTCGAGGACCTGTACGCCCTGGTGTCCGGCCCGGTGTACGGGCTCGTCCGGCGGGTGGTGCGCGACCCCGCGCAGTCCGAGGAGGTGGCTCAGGAGGTGCTGTTGGAGACCTGGCGGTCCGCCGCCCGGTTCGACCCGGGCCGGGGCAGCGCGCTGTCCTGGATCCTCACCCTCGCCCACCGCCGCGCCGTCGACCGGGTGCGCAGCGCCCGCGCGGCCGGCGAACGCGAGCAGCGGGAGGCGCAGCGCGCCGGGGAACCGGCGTTCGACCAGGTCGCCGAGGAGGTCGAGGCGGGGCTGGAGCGGGAGTGGGTGCGCCGCTGTCTGAGGCGGCTCACGGACCTCCAGCGCCAGTCGGTGACCCTCGCCTACTACGACGGCTACACCTACCGTGAGGTCGCCGAGCGGCTCTCGCTGCCGCTCGGCACGGTCAAGACGCGGATGCGCGACGGACTCACCCGGCTGCGCCAGTGCCTGGGAGGCGCCGCATGAGCATCCTCGGCAGGCTGCTGCGCCACGGCGATCCGCACTCCCTCGCGGCCCCGTACGCGCTCGACGCCCTCGAACCCGGCGAGCGGCGCCGGTTCGAGAAGCATCTGCGGGACTGCGAGCACTGCGGCGCCGAGACCCGGGCGCTGGCCGAGGACGCGGTGCGGCTCGCCTGGTCCACGGCGGCTCCGGCGCCGGCCGGCCTGCGGGACCGGGTGCTGGCCGCCGTACGTGCGACACCGCAGGACCCGGCACCGGCCGCCGTGGTGCCGGGCGCCCCGGTGCCGGGCGCGGAGCGCGCACGCCGGCTGCCGCCGCACGTCTGGGGCACCCAGCCGCCGCCGGGACGCACCCGTACGTCCCGCACGCGCCCCCTGTTCGCGCCGCTCGCCACGGCGACCGCGGCGGCGGCCCTCGTCGTCGCCTCGCTCTTCGGGGTCCAGGCGCATCGCGCACAGGACCGGCTCGACGCCGCACAGGTGCGGGCACGTGAGATCGCCCACGTTCTGGCCGCTCCCGACGCCCGCGTCACGAGCAGCAAGGACGATCGGGGCCGGGGTATCGGAGTGATCGCTTCCGCCTCGGAGCGGGAGGCCGTCGTCACCCTCAGCGGATACGGCACTCCGCCCGGCGGCCGCGTCCACCAGCTCTGGCAGATGCGCCCCCATGCACAACCGCGCTCCCTCGGGCTCTTCGCGGGCGACACGCCTCTGATCGCCAAGGGGCTCGAAACCTCCTCGACGTCACTCGCCGTAACCGTCGAGCCTGACGGCGGCTCAGTGCAGCCCACCGGCCAGCCCATTGTCCAACTCACCCTGAAATCGGTCGGATTCGGAGAGTAGTCATCGAGGGATGGTCAACCTCCTTGCGGGGAAGGTGAATCCTGTGGCCGAGATACACGCGTGCCGCCCTGGGGCGATAGGGTTACCCTGCCCGGGCCGGGTGGACTCGTACGGGTGGGGAGTGACATGGATCAGATAACAGTGCGCAGCAGGGCCAGGGTCCCTGCGATCACCTGCGGGAGCAGTGCGACCAGTTCGCGACTGGACCGCCATCTCTCGGTACTGGCGGGTCCCGCCATACCGCAGCAGAAGACGATCGAGGCGACCTCGCTGATGCTCGAACTGACGGCGCGTGACACCGCGCACCAGCGCAGCGACCGGGGCAAGCGGGTCAGCCGCGTCTCCCTGTTCGCGCCGCTGCGCCGGCTGCGCCGCTCGCTCTTCGGCGGCCACGGACGCGGGCACTGAACGAGCCGAGCGGGCGGTGAGCCACCGCTGACCGAGCGGGCGGCCCCCTGGACTCCATCCGGGGTGCCCGCGCTCAGGCCGCCACACCGTCCCGGCGCATCGCTGCGATCTCGTCGTCCGTCATCCCCACGGCACGCAGCAGCGCCCCGGTGTGCTGCCCGAGCGCGGGCACATCACCCATCCGTGCCTCGTCCCCGCCCGGCAGCGTGATGGGAGGCAACAGCGCCTTCAACGGCCCCACCGGCGAACCCACCTGACGCCACCGCCCCCGGGCCGCGAGCTGCGGATGCGCCGCCAGCTCGTGCACATCCCGCAGTCGCGCACAGGCGATCCCCGCCTTCACCAGGCGCTGCATCGCATCGTCGGCGTCCAGCGCGCCGAGCGCCCCCGCCACCAGCTCGTCCGTCTCCTCCCGGTGTGCGACCCGTGCGGCGTTCGTCGCGTACGTAGGGTCGGTCCCCAGTTCCGGGCGCCCGATGACCTGTTCGGCCAGCCGCCGCCACTCCCGGTCGTTCTGCACGGACAACAGCACCCGCCCGCCGCCCGCCGTCGGATAGGCGTCGTACGGCGCGATCACGGCGTGCGCGAGCCCGGTGCGCGCCGGGGGTTCGCCCCCGTGCATCGCATGGTGCAGCGGATGCCCCAGCCACTCCGCGAGCGCCTCCAGCATGGACACCTCCACCGGCCCGCCCCGCCCGGTCGTGCCGCGCCGGACGAGGGCCGCCAGCACGCCGGAGAACGCGTACATGGCCGCCGCGATGTCCGCCGCCGGGATCCCCGCCTTCACCGGCCGCTCCGGAGTCCCGGTCACCGACACGAGCCCGGCCTCGCACTGCACCAGCATGTCGTAGGCCCGCTTGTCCGCGTACGGTCCCGAGCCCCCGTAGCCCGAGATGTCGACGGCGATCAGCCGTGGGTGCGCGGCGCACAGGGTGGCCGCGTCGAGACCGAGCCGGGCCGCCGCCCCGTGCGCGAGGTTCTGCACGAACACGTCCGCGTCCGCGACCAGCCGCCGTACGACGGCCAGGCCGCGCGGGTCCTTCAGGTCCAGGGCGATGGACTCCTTGCCGCGGTTGCACCACACGAAGTGCGAGGCGAGACCGCGGGCCGCCGTGTCGTAGCCGCGCGCGAAGTCGCCGCCGTCGATCCGCTCCACCTTGATGACCCGGGCGCCCAGGTCGGCGAGCTGCCGGGTCGCGAAGGGCGCGGACACGGCCTGTTCGACGGCGACGACGGTGATGCCCTCCAGGGGCAGGGGCTGATCCAGGGGCTGATCCATGGGGTGGATCATGCCTTTGAGCGGTCGCTTTGTCAGTAGCGCGGGGTCACCCGCCGCGGCTGTACCGGCGCACCGCCGGCGGCAGGAACACCGCGACGAGCGCGAGGCTCCAGGCGAGCGACCCGGCGACCGGATGCGCCACGGGCCAGGCGGCGCCGCGCGGGACGGGCGCGTTGCCGAACAGATCGCGCAGGGCGGTCGTCACGGCGCTGATCGGGTTCCACTCGGCGATCGCGCGCAGCCAGGCCGGCAGGTTGTCCGTCGGGATGTAGGCGTCGGACAGCAGCGGCAGCACGAAGGAGGAGGCGCCGAGCTGCCCGGCCGCTTCCTCGCTGCGGGTGAGCAGCCCGAGGTGGATCCCGACGCAGGTGCAGGCGAACCGGAAGAGCAGCAGCAGCCCGACGGCGCCCACGGCGTCGAGCGCGCCGCCCTCGACCCGCCAGCCCACCGCGAGCCCCACCAGCAGCAGCGGAATCGTGCCGAGCGTCGTGACCACGAGGTCCGCCACAGCCTGCCCGAGGGGTACGGCGGCCCGGCTCACCGGCATCGTCCGGAACCGGTCCGTCACCCCGCGGTGAGTGTCCGCGGCGGCCTGGAACATGCCGTTCATCAGGCCGCCGGCGGCGGTCGCGACCAGCAGTCCGGGCACCAGGAAGGAGCGGTACTCGCGGCCGGGCATCGCCAGCGCGCTGCCGAAGACGTAGCCGAAGAACAACAGCATGTTGATCGGCATCATCTGGGTCAGGACCGCCAGGCCCGGACTGTTGCGGACCCGGCGCAGCTGCCGGCCCGTCATCGCCAGGCCGTCGTGGGCCAACGCGCTCATGCCACCGGCTCCTTGCGTTCGGCGGACGCGGCCCCGGACCGGCCGGTGAGCCGCAGGAAGACGTCGTCGAGGGTGGGCGGGCGCAGGCTCGCGTCGAGCAACGGCACGCCCGCCGCGTCGAGTTCGCGCACCAGACGGGGCAGGGTCAGCGTCGGGTCGGTGGTGGCTGCACCGACGGTGCTGTTCACATGATCCAACACCGGCTCTCTGCCGGTGAGTCGGTCGAGCACGGCGGCGGCCTTCGGGAGCGCGTCCGGATCCGCGACCACGGCCTCGGCGTACGACCCGATGAGCGCCTTGAGTCCGGCGGGAGAGCCAATGTGCGCGACCCGGCCCCGGTCCATCAGGGCGATGTCGTCGGCGAGTTGGTCCGCCTCCTCCAGGTACTGCGTGGTCAGCAGCACCGTCGTACCGTCCGCCCGCAGCTCGCGTACGGCCTGATGGACGTGGCGACGGCTGGCCGGGTCGAGCCCGGTGGTGGGCTCGTCCAGGAAGAGCACGTCCGGGCGGCGGATGAGGCTCGCCGCGAGGTCCAGGCGGCGCCGCATGCCGCCCGAGTAGGCCGAGGCCTTGCGGTCGGCGGCCTCGGTGAGCCCGAAGCGTTCCAGCAGTTCCCCGGCCCGGGCGGCCGGTCCGCGCACCCGGTGCAGCCGGCCGAACAGCCGTAGGTTCTCCCGGCCGGTGAGGTCGCCGTCGACCGAGGCGTACTGCCCCGTGACCGAGATCCGGCTCCGTACGGCGGCGGGCTCGCGCACGAGGTCGTGCCCGGCGACCCGCGCGGATCCGCCGTCCGGTCGCAGCAGCGTCGTCAGCAGCCGTACGGCGGTCGTCTTCCCGGCGCCGTTCGGCCCGAGCAGTCCGCAGACGGTGCCCTCGGCGACGGCCAGATCCAGTCCGCGCAGGACGTGGACGGCGCCGAAGCGTTTCTCCAGACCTTCACTAAGTACAGCGTACGTAGTCGTCATGCGTTGACCATAGCGCACTGCGTACGACGTACGTAACTAGGATGGTGGCCGAGGTGATGACCGATGGCAGTCCGAGGGGCCGTCCCCGAGGTGATCTGGGCGCGCCCCGAGCGCACCGGGCGAGGTCCGAAACCGGCGTACACCCGCGACGACATCGCGGCCGCCGCCGTCCGGATCGCCGACGCGCAGGGGCTCGACGCGGTGTCGATGCGGCACGTCGCGGCAGAGTTGGGCTGCGGCACCATGTCGCTCTACAACTACGTGCCCCGCAAGGAGGACCTGTACGAGCTGATGATGGACACGGCCAGCGCGGAGCACGTCCTGTGGGAGCCGAGCGGCGACTGGCGGGCCGACCTGATGAGGGTGGCGCACGAGACGCGCGCACTGATGCGCCGGCACCCCTGGATGCCGCGCCTGATGTCCCCCGTCTACGGCTTCAGCCCGCACGCCCTGCGCTATCTGGAGCACTGCCTGGCCTGCCTGAACCCCTTGGAGGCGCGCTACGGCACGAAGCTGGAGCTCGTCGCGATGATCAACGGCGTGGTGACGACGTACGTCCGCAACGAACTCGACACCGCCGAGCGGGTACGTGCGCTGCCGTGGTCGGAGGCCGAGGAGAACGGGGTGCGCGGTGCGTATCTGGGGCGGCAGCTGGCCTCCGGTGCGTTTCCGAGGATGGCGGAGGCGTTCGGTGAGGACGTGGGGCCGGTGGATCTGGAGGAGGTCTTCGAGCGGACGCTCGGGCGGCTCCTCGACGGCTTCACGCCGGGCGGCGGAGACCGGTGAACGGGGAACGCGCCGGGCGTCAGCTCGCCCTCATCGCACAGACCCCGGCGGCGTCCCGCCGCCAGGGCATCCCGCTCCGGCTGCGCGGCGGCTGGGCCGTGGACTTCTTCCTCGGCGAGGTCACCCGGGAGCACGGGGACATCGACCGGTTCGCGTGGACACGGGACGCCGTGCGCCTCGCGGAGCTGCTGCGCGGGCTCGGGTACACCCCGGTGCCCGGCCCGCCCCCCGACCTCCAGCTGGACTTCGTCCGGGACACGCTGGACAGCAGCTTCACCTTCGTCGACCGGGACGCGGCGAGGTGTCTCAGGGTGGGGCGCGAGGGTCCTTGCTCTTAGGGGTGGACGCCGCAATCCACACCGAACCGGAAGGCCTTCACCTGTTCCAGATCTCTCAGCGGACACCCGGCTCACCCATCCGCAACCTCACCGGACAGAACAGCTAGATCAGGGCGAACTGGCCCTCCGGGCCCTCCTCGTGGTGGTCCAGGACGGAGGCGGGGCGGCGGGACGCTGGCGGTGGGGGAAGGACGCCGGCCGCGCGCAGATCGGCGGTGGTGATGGGCGAGGCCGTCGCCAACTCGCCCCGCCCCGGCCGCAGTTCCGCCAGCAGGGCCAGGACCGTGATGAGTTCCAGCAGCTCCGACGTCCAGCTCTGCGGCCAGACCGCCGGGTGGATCGCCGCCAGGCCGCCGGCGGCGGCCGGGGCCGTACGGGCCGTGAACCAGGACTCCAGGACCCGGACCCCCGCCACCTCGAAGTCCCAGGCCTGCGGCGGGACGGGGGAGACGCGGCCGTCGTCCAGGTGCAGGGTCTCCTCCTCGGCGTCGTAGTGCACGGTGAGGGGGCGGGGCGGCAGGGGTGCGCGGACGTAGGGGCGGCGGCCGCCCGGCAGCTTGGGGCGGTCGCCGTCGCGGCGCATCAGCCACAGGGTGCGGCGGCCCAACGCGACACCTCGGTCCCAGACTTCGGCGTCCCCGGTGAGCGGGACGGTGAGGTCCGGGCGGACCGCCGCCAGGATCCAGGCCAGCAGGTCCGCCGTCGTGGGGCGGCTGCCGAGGCGGTCCGCCAGAAGGTCCAGCAGGCCCGGCGCCAGATTGGGTTCCGTGCCGCCGGGGCGGCGGTAGAGGGGGCGGATCCGGGTGCCGCGCAGGGTGGGCAGGAGCGACGTGGCCAGCAGCGGGAGGCCGGGGTCGGCCGTCTCCGCCGTGAACACCTGGTGGGCGTCCGCCACGCGCCACAACTCCGGGCGAGCCGCGTCGAGCAGCCGGTGGTCCGGGATCAGCCACTGTTCGTCGAAGGGGGCCGCCAGCACCCGTACCGGCTGCGCGCAGGGGCCCTCGGCGCGGGCCAGCCGCTCCGTGCCGGTCGACTGCCCGGGCAGCTGGCCCACCGCCGAGTCGAGGGTGCGGGCGCGGCTCGGCTCGAACAGGGCCAGCCGGCCTTGCCCTTCGGCCGTCAGCAGCGCGTCCCAGCGGGCCGTCAGGGAGTCCGGATCGGGCGCCGTGGGCCAGGCGCGCCCGGGCCGCAGCGGTGCGACGGACCACGGCATGAGGTCCGCCAGCGGCGGAGCGTCGTCGTACGGCACGCAGGGCATGCTACGGGCTCGCCGCGCGGACCGGTTCAGGTCGCCTCCAAGGTCACCGTGAACGAGAACCGGTCCCCCCGGTAGTGGATCACCGCCACGTCCAGCACCCGGCCCTCGGTGTCGTACGTCACGCCCGTGTAGTGCAGGATCGGGCTGAGCAGCGGGACCTGGAGGAGACGGGCGGTCTCCGGGTCGGCGAGCCTGGCCTCCACCGTGTCCGTGATGCGGCTGATGTCCGCCCCGGCCACGTCCCGCAGCACCTTCGTCATCGGCCAGCGGATCAGGTCCTCCAGGTCGACGTGCGCGGCCAGTTCGGGGCGGATGTGGTTGACGGCGTGGTTCGTCGGCTCGCCGGTCCTCTCGTCGCTGCGCAGCCGGTGGTACGTCGCGACCTCGTCGAGGTCCGGGAAGTACTCGGCCAGCGGCGTCGGCACGGGCGCGCTGCCGTGGTCCAGCAGCTCGGTCGTCATACCGGACTGCTGGGCCACGATCGCGTCCACCGAGCCGAGCAGCCGTACCGGGGCGCCCCGGTGGACGTCCGGCTCGATGAACGTGCCGCGCCGCCGGTGCCGGCTGATCAGCCCCTCGTCCTCCAGCTCCTTCAGCGCCTGCCGCATGGTCAGCACGCTCACCCCGTAGTGCTCCGCCAGTTGTTCCTCGGTGGGCAGCCGCAGCGGGGCCTCGGCCGAGCGGCCGAGTATCGACGCGCGCAGCGACTGCGACACCTGGTACCAGAGCGGCAGCTTGCGGTTCAGGACGATCGAGTCCGGGGCGAAGGAGGTCACATGATTATCCGTACCTGTCGATGAACATCAGGCGCAACACAGGTGTCACGCCCGGAAGTGGGGCTCCAGCCCCCGCCACACGTCGTCGTAGCACGGCTGGAGGTGGTCGGCGCCCGCCGCGTGCGGGGTGAGGGTCACCGGCCAGCGGGTCTCGAACATGAACGCCAGACCGTCGTCGATCTTCTGCGGCGTCAGCTCGGCCGTGCTCGCCCGGTCGAACGTCTCCCGGTCCGGGCCGTGCGCCGACATCATGTTGTGCAGCGAGCCGCCGCCCGGCACGAAGCCTTCCGCCTTCGCGTCGTAGGCGCCCTCGATCAGGCCCATGTACTCGCTCATCACGTTCCGGTGGAAGTACGGCGGCCGGAACGTGTCCTCGCCCACCAGCCAGCGCGGCGCGAAGACGACGAAGTCGACACCGGCCAGGCCCGGGGTGTCCGACGGGGAGGTCAGGACCGTGAAGACGGACGGGTCCGGGTGGTCGTAGGAGATGCTGCCGATGACGTTGAACCGGCGCAGGTCGTAGACGTAGGGCACGTGGTTGCCGTGCCAGGCGACCACGTCGAGCGGGGAGTGGTCGTACGTCGCGGCCCAGAGGTTGCCGCAGAACTTGTTCACCACCTCCACCGGGCCCGCCGCCTCCTCGTACGCGGCCACCGGAGCCCTGAAGTCCCGTGCGTTGGCGAGGCCGTTGGCGCCGATCGGACCCAGGTCGGGGAGGCGGAACGGCGCCCCGTAGTTCTCGCAGACGTAGCCGCGCGCGGACTCGTCCAGCAGCTCCACCCGGAACCGCACCCCGCGCGGGACCAGCGCCACGTGTGCGGGCTCCACCTGCAGCCGCCCGAACTCCGTGTGCAGCAGCAGCCCACCGCGCTCGGGGACGATCAGCAGCTCGCCGTCAGCGTCCGAGAAGACGCGCTCCATCGAGGAGTTGGCGTGGTACAGGTGCACGGCCATGCCGGTGCGCTGGGCCGCGTCGCCGTTGCCGCCGAGCGTCCACAGGCCGGCCAGGAAGTCGGTGCCGACGGGCGGCTCGGGCAGCGGGTTCCAGCGCAGCCGGTTGGGGTCGGGCACGGACTCGGTGAAGGGCGCGGTGCGCAGCGCGCCGTTGTCGGTGCGGGTGAACACGGGGTGCGCGGCCGACGGGCGGATGCGGTACAGCCAGGAGCGGCGGTTGTGCGCCCGGGGCTCGGTGAACGCCGAACCGCTCAGCTGCTCCGCGTACAGGCCGAGCGGCGCGCGCTGCGGCGAGTTGCGGCCCTCGGGCAGGGCGCCCGGCACCGCCTCGGAGGCGTGTTCGTTGCCGAACCCGGTCAGGTACGACAGTCCCGCCGCGGTCTTCCGCGCTTCCCCGCTCATGTTCGCTCCCTTGCGCTCCTGATTCCTATGCAACACCGTAGGAATGAGTGAGGGCGGACGCAAGAGGATCTCGCCCACTCCGTCCGAGGGACCACGGAGACCGGCTGGAACCAGACTTCAGACGGATCCGAGAGACCGGAATGCTGTTCTACTCTCGCGACCATGCCCAGGACGCCGTGGACCCGCAGAACCCTCACCGCACTCGCGGCGTGCGTCCTGCTGCCGCTCGGCGCGGCGGACTGCACGGGCGGTCACGCCCGGAGCGGCGCACCGTCGCCCGCGCCGGTCGGCAAGGTCCTGGACGACACCGACGGGGCGGGGCGCCATCTGCGCGAGGTCGGCACGAAGAACGCTCCCGCGGTCGACGTCGAGGTCACGCCCGACCCGCACGACGGCTGGGACGTGCGCCTGACCTTCCGCCGCTTCCACTGCTCCGCGCCCGGCGCCGGACGCGCGGCGGTCACCGGACACGGGCTCGCCTATCTCTTCGTCGACGGCCACGAGACCGCCCGGCTGCGCTCGTACGGCTACCACCTGCCCGGCCGGCTCGTCCCGCGCGGCACCCATCACCTCACCGCCCGCCTGTACGCCGACGACGGCACCGTGTGGGCCGTGCACGGCAAGCCGGTCCAGAGCACCGCCGACATCACCGTGTCGGACCCGGAGCCCGCGCAGAGCCCCGCGCCGACCTCGTCGCCCGGCTCGGCGCGGTCCGGGCGAAAGGCGTCGTCCGCGCCGACGATGGGCGGCGCCCCGGTGCGATGAGTGGATCACCCGTCGTCGTCCGCAGGGAGGGCGAGGTTCACCGGACCCGGGGCGGAGAGGCATCATGAGGCCCGTGCCCCATGCGACATCGCTCCGCCGCGCGCCCGTCCAACGGCGCAGTGCCGAACGGCTGACCAGGATCCTCGACGCCTGTGCCGAACTCCTCGACGAGGTCGGCTACGACGACCTGAGCACCCGCGCGGTCGCGCAGCGCGCCGGGGTGCCCATCGGTTCCGTCTACCGCTTCTTCGGCAACAAGCGGCAGATGGCCGACGCCCTCGCCCAGCGCAACCTGGAGCGCTACACCGAGCGCGTCACCGAGCGGCTGAAGCGGACCCGTGCGGGAGACTGGCGGGCCGCGATGGACGCCGTCCTCGACGAGTACCTCGCCATGAAGCGCACCGCGCCCGGCTTCTCGCTGGTCGACTTCGGCAACCAGATACCGGTCGGCGTTCGCCGGGCCGAGCCCAACACCCGGGTCGCCGACCGGCTCATCCAGTTGCTCTCCGGCTACGTCGGCCGCGCCCCGGACGACGAACTGCGCCGGGTCTTCCTGGTCGCCGTGGAGAGCGCGGACGCCCTCGTCCAGCTGGCCTTCCGCACGGACCCACAGGGCGACGAGTCGATCATCGCCGAGACCCGCGCGCTGCTGCGGGCGTACCTGAGCCGCGTGCTGGACTGATCCAGCCGCCGCAAGGCTGTGACCTGGAATATTGCACTCATGCCGACCATTTTCGGCTTCGCCGTGATCGCTTCCTTCCTTCTGCGTGGTCGTCGGCAAGGGTGCCCACCTAGGTGAAATGACCGACGTCGGCCTCCTCGACCCGATCGTGCTCCACCACCTTCATGACCACCGTCTCGGCGATGTGCCCGCTCTACAAGCGCCTGAAGATGTCCCTGGTCGTGCTGACCGGCGTGGCCGCGATGGCCAACGGGGTGATGAACAGGCTGCCGTGGGGCGGCCCGACATCCCGCGCCGCGACGGCGCTGAAGGCCGACGCGAGCGACGTCTTCGTACCGATGGTCCCGGCCCTGGCCGTGGGCCTGCTGTCCGCCATGGACGTCCTCACCGCCTGCCTCCCGGTCGCCGGTGCACTGCTGGGCCGGCCCGCGCTGCTCACCGTGACCTGCTTCCTGGCGGCGGTGCTGTGCGCCGGCATCGCCCTGCCGCTGCCGGTGTGGACGTGGTCGCCGCCCCGGCCGCCGCCGGTCCGGTCGCCGGGGTCACCGGTGCGGCGGCGCCGTTCACGATGCTGGGGGCGGTGCGCTCGCCGGGGCGGTCCGAGGGGGCCGGACGGGTGACGGGGGTACGGGGGAGGCGTACGGGATTGCGCCGCACGAGCGATCTCTGACGGCGCGTCGGACGTCGGTGCCGTGGGAGGAGGCGGCCATCGCGCAGAGTCCAGACGAAAGATGGATTTGTATGAAAATCATCTGACTCGGAGGAACGTGCATGCCCACTCAGACCTCACCACGTGTTCTCGGCCCCCGCGCGGGCACCACTGTCGTCATCGCTGCCCTCGCCGCGGTGGGTGTGTCGTGGGTGGCGGCACCGCATGCGGCTGCCCAGGGGGAGAACGGCGACATCAGGGTGCACAGCGTGGGCGTGCCCTACGGTGTGACGAAGGACGAGCCGACGGTCTGCAAGTTCTACCTCGATGCCGTCAACTTCGACATCCTGCCCAATATCCCCTACATCATCCAGGCACAGCCCCCGCTGCCCAGTGCCGCCACCCTCACCGGGGTCATCCAGCTCGCCGCCGGCGCCGGACACACCGACGCGATCGGCCTGACGGACGGGCAGTACAAGCTCACCTGGGTCGCGGCGGGCGCCGTGAAGGAGAAGCTCTTCCGTGTCAACTGCCACGACGGCAGGCACGACGACGAGCACGACCACGACGAGCACGGTGCGAACGGACAGATCGAGGACCACCGGGACCACCATGAGCAGGACGGTGCGGGCTGGGACGGGAGAGACCGCCACGACCCGCCGCGGGGCGGTGTGCACGCGGGCGGGGGCGGTCTCATCGACACGGCCGCGGCGTACTCGCCGGTGGCCGCCGCGGGTGCCGTGGGGCTGAGCGCGGTCGGCGGTGTGCTGTATCTCCGCCGCAGCCGCCGGCGTTCTCATGGCGCCGCGTAGCCGCCGACGCAGGCCCTGGCACCGGACCCGTGCCTACCGCCTCGCCAGGACGGCCCTCCTGGTGACCGTCCTGGTGGCGGCGGGGCGCCGGTGCGCGGGCGGGTACACCGGGCCTGGCCGGGCCGGCGGCATGACGGCCGCCCATGGAGCGGGCGCGGCCGGCGCGCGCACCTGCGAAGCGCCTCCCGGACCCCCGCCCGTCCCGCTGTCACGGTCCCGGCCGACGGCCTTCCGCATCCCCTCGCTGGGCATCGACGGCCAGATCACGGGACTCCGGCTCGACCGGGCGGGGGAGTTGGAGACCCCGCCCATGGACAGACCCAAGCTGGTCGGCTGGTACGAGGGCGGCCCCACACCGGGGGAGACCGGTACCGCGATCGCCGTCGGGCACCGGGACACGTCGACCGGCCCGGCTGTCTTCGCCGGGCTCGCCCAGGTCGAACCCTGCAAACCCATCGAGGTCGAGCGGGCCGACGGCCGCACCGCCGTCTACACGGTGGACCGCATGAAGGTCTACGACAAGACGGGCTTCCCGGACAAGGAGGTCTACGCCCCGGCTCTGCGACCGGAGCTCCGCGTGCTGACATGCGGCGGCTACTACAGCCGGCGGACGGGTTACACCAGCAACGTGGTCGTCTTCGCCCACCTCACCGCCGTACGCGAACCGGACACGACGACGGCGACCAGCTGAACCACGACAGCAGGCAGCCGGCGGCAGGCGGCCGGCCCGGCGAGCGGCCGTCCGCCCGGACGCGAGGCGTCCGCCATACGGACAACACCCCCGTCGCCCGCTGAATTCGGGCCTCCGCTTCCGCTCCCACCTGCCCCGCCGTTCTCTCCGTCCTCGCGTGTCTTCCCTCGCCCGGGCACATTCCGTTAACTTCCGTGACCCACAGGCCCCGTGAGACCGCGCGGGGCGTTCGGACCACGGAGCAGCGGCGCTCCGGACAGCCCCCGGGGGCGGCAGGCATGACACGCGCCATCTCACTGCACGACGTGAGCAAGTCCTACGTGCGCGGCACGCGCGTGGTCGACGGCCTCTCGCTGGACATCGCGCCCGGCGAGTTCCTGGTCCTGCTCGGCCCGTCCGGCTGCGGCAAGTCCACCGTGCTGCGGATGATCGCGGGCCTGGAGGAGATCGACGCGGGCGAGCTGCTGCTCGACGGGGAGCGCGCCAACGACTGGCAGCCGGCCGGCCGGGACATCGCCATGGTGTTCCAGAACTTCGCCCTCTATCCGAGCATGAACAGCCGCGACAACATCGGCTTCCCGCTGCGCATCGAGGACCCCGGCGCCGACCCCGCTCCGCGCGTCGACGCCACCGCCCGCATGCTGGGCGTCGAGGAACTGCTCGACCGCTACCCGGGACAGCTCTCCGGAGGTGAGCGGCAGCGGGTCGCGATGGGCCGCGCCATCGCCCGCCGCGCGTCCGCGTTCCTGATGGACGAGCCGCTCTCCAACCTGGACGCCAAGCTGCGCAATCGGCTGCGGGCCGAAATATCCCGGCTGACCCGGGAGTTGGGGGTCACCACGGTGTACGTCACGCACGACCAGGCCGAGGCCATGTCGCTCGGCGACCGGGTCGCCGTGCTGCGCGGGGGAGTGCTCCAGCAGGTCGGCACCCCGCGCGAGGTCTACGCCCTGCCCCGCAACGTCTTCGTGGCCGCCTTCATCGGCATCCCGCGCATCAACCTGCTCCAGGGCGTGATCCGGGCCCCGCTCGACGGCGCGATGACGATCGGCCTGGGCAAGCAGGCGCTCCGGCTGCCCGAACCCCTCTCCCTGGACCACCGGTTGCTGCGGGTGCAGCAGGGCAGGGAGGTCATCGTCGGGCTGCGCTCGGAGGTGGTGCGCATCGCCGACCGGGACGCGGCCCGGCCGGGCGAGGTGCTGATCACCGGGCTGGTGGAGCATGCGGAGTTCCAGGGGCACGAGGTCCTCGTGCACTTCGACACCGGTTCGCGGCCCGCCGTCGTACCCGAACTGGAGGGCCCGCGCCCCGCCGCCCGGCCCCCGCGCAGACCGCGTCGGCAGGGGCGGCCGGGCATGCTGGACCGGCTGCGGGAGCGGGCGGGATCCCGGCGTGCGGGGCCGGTGGGCGGTCCGGTGGCCGGTCCGGTGGTCGTCATGGAGCAGCCGGCGCAGGACGCGACGGCGGAGTCCGCGCGGTCGGGCGTCCGGCTCCCGGGTGACCTGGTCGTGCGCACCACCCCGGACGTCCGGCTGCACCACGGCATGCAGGTCCCGCTCCTCGTCGACCTGGAGCGGCTCTTCGTCTTCGACCGGCACGGCGACCGGATCTGCCCGTCCCCCGACCGGCTGCCCGACCTGGGCGAGTGAACGCCGCCCGGCCCGGCGATGATGTCCGGGAGCGTCCGGCGGCGGCCAGTGGTGTCTGGCGCAGCAAAACTAACGCCGCTAGTTTGTGTGCCGGACGACGCCGAACCGCCGGGAGGAAGCACCATCATGAAGGCACATGACGGCCTGTACATCGACGGCGCCTGGCGCCCCGCCGCGACCACGGACGCGATCGACGTCGTGAACCCGGCCGACGAGCAGGTCATCGGCCGGGTCCCGGCCGGTGGCGCGGCGGACGTCGACGCGGCTGTCCGAGCGGCCCGGGCCGCCCTGCCCGGCTGGGCCGCCACACCCCCCGCCGAGCGGGCCGCACGCCTCACGGCGCTCCGGGACGTCCTCGTGGCCCGCAAGGACGAGATCGCCGAGACGGTCACCGCCGAACTGGGCTCCCCGCTCCCGTTCTCCCAGGCCGTGCACGCGGCCGTGCCGATCGCGGTCGCCGGTTCCTACGCCGAGCTGGCGGCCGCCCACTCCTTCGAGGAGAAGGTCGGCAACTCCACCGTCCTCGCCGAGCCGGTCGGTGTCGTCGGCGCGATCACCCCCTGGAACTACCCGCTGCACCAGATCGTCGCCAAGGTCGCCCCGGCCCTGGCCGCCGGCTGCACGGTCGTCCTCAAGCCCGCCGAGGACACCCCGCTCACCGCCCAGCTGTTCGCCGGGGCCGTCCACGAGGCGGGCGTGCCGGCCGGCGTGTTCAACCTGGTCACCGGCCTCGGCCCGGTCGCCGGCCAGGCCCTCGCCGAACATCCGGACGTCGACCTGGTCTCCTTCACCGGCTCCACGGCCGTCGGCCGGCAGATCGGCGCCGTCGCCGGAGCGGCCGTGAAGCGGGTCGCCCTCGAACTCGGCGGCAAGTCCGCCAACGTCATCCTGCCGAGCGCCGACCTTGCCAGGGCGGTGAACGTCGGCGTCGCCAACGTGATGTCCAACTCCGGCCAGACGTGCAGCGCCTGGACCCGCATGCTGGTCCACCGCGACCGGTACGACGAGGCCGTCGAACTGGCCCGTACCGCCGCCGTCAAGTACGGCGACCGCATCGGCCCCGTGGTCAGCGCCAAGCAGCAGGCCCGCGTGCGCGGTTACATCGAGAAGGGCGTCGCCGAGGGTGCGCGCCTCGTCACCGGCGGCCCCGGATCGCCGCACGAGAAGGGCTATTTCGTCAGTCCGACGGTCTTCGCCGACGTGACCCCGGAGATGACCATCGCCCAGGAGGAGATCTTCGGCCCGGTCCTCACGATCCTGCCGTACGACGACGAGGACGACGCGCTGCGCATCGCCAACGGCACGGTGTACGGACTCGCGGGCGCCGTCTGGGCCGCCGACGAGGCCGAGGCGGTCGCCTTCGCCCGCCGCATGGACACCGGCCAGGTCGACATCAACGGCGGCCGGTTCAACCCCCTCGCCCCCTTCGGCGGTTACAAGCAGTCCGGGGTCGGGCGGGAACTCGGCGCGTACGGACTCGCCGAGTACCTCCAGACCAAGTCCCTCCAGTTCTGAAGTCCTTCCAGTTCCAAGGGAGCACGCGACCCATGGCCGTACGAGCCGCCGTCCTGCCCGCCGTCGGCGCGCAGTTGGAGATCACCGACGTCGAGTTGCCCGACCCCGGTCCCGGACAGGTCCGCGTCCGCCTCGCGGCCGCGGGCGTCTGCCACTCCGACCTGTCCCTGTCCAACGGCACCATGCGGGTGCCGGTCCCGGCGGTCCTCGGCCACGAGGGCGCGGGCACGGTCGTGGCGGTGGGCGAGGGCGTCGCGCACCTGTCCCCGGGCGCCCCTGTCGTCCTCAACTGGGCGCCCTCCTGCGGCAGTTGTCACGCCTGCTCGCTCGGCGAGGTCTGGCTGTGCGCCAACGCGCTGAACGGCGCCGCCGACGTCTACGCCCGTACCGCCGACGGCACCGAGCTCCACCCCGGCCTGAACGTGGCCGCGTTCGCCGAGGAGACGGTCGTCCCCGCGTCCTGCGTGCTCCCCCTCCCCGAGGGCGTGCCCCTGGTGGACGCCGCCCTCCTCGGCTGCGCCGTCCTCACCGGCTACGGCGCCGTCCACCACTCGGCCAAGGTCCGCCCCGGCGAGACGGTCGCCGTCTTCGGCGTGGGCGGCGTCGGCCTCGCCACCCTCCAGTCGGCGCGTATCGCGGGCGCGTCCCGGATCGTCGCCGTGGACGTCTCCCCGGCGAAGGAGGAACTGGCCCGCGCGGCCGGCGCGACGGACTTCGTCCTCGCCTCCGACACCACCGCCCGCGAGATCCGCGCGCTCACCGGCAAGCAGGGCGTGGACGTCGCCGTGGAGTGCGCGGGCCGTGCGGTGAGCATCCGCGCCGCCTGGGACGCCACCCGCCGGGGCGGCCGTACGACGGTGGTCGGCATCGGCGGCAAGGACGAGCAGGTCACCTTCAACGCCCTGGAGATCTTCCACTGGGGCCGCACCCTGTCCGGCTGCGTCTACGGCAACACCGATCCGGCCCGCGACCTCCCGGTCCTCGCCGAGCACGTACGCGCGGGCCGGCTGGACCTGTCCGCACTGGTCACCGACCGCATCACCCTGGAGGACATCCCGGCGGCCTTCGAGAACATGCTCGCGGGCAAGGGCGGCCGGGCGCTGGTGGTGTTCTGAGGCTCGCGTCCCGAAGGGCCCCGGGTGAGCTGGAGTTCAGCGCAACGCTTGCGACGGAATGCCGAGCAGCTCCGACAACTCCCGCTCCCCCGAGGGAGTCACCTTCACCGCCCGCTCCGACCCGATCCGCACACACCACCCGGCATCCAGCGCATGCCGGCACAGCGCGGCCCCGGCGGCGCCCGCGAGATGGGGACGCCGCTCGGTCCAGTCCAGGCAGGCGCGGGCGAGCGGACGCCGGCCCGAGACCTCCAGCGCGATACCCACCTCCCGGAACCACGCCAGCCCCGCGTCCGTGAGCGCGAACCCGGTGTCCTGCCGCAGCAGCCCCCGCAGCGTCAGCGCGTCGGTGAGCGCGATCCCGACGCGCCCCGCGAGATGGTCGTAACAGGTACGCCCGCGTGCCATCGCCGACCCGGCACCGGATTCCCGCAGCGTCCGGGGCGGGCGCCGGACCGCCGCCGCGGGCACCTGCGCGGCGAGATCCTCCACGAGCCCCGCGACCCGCGCGTCGGCCAGCCGTACATACCGGTGCCGTCCCTGCCGTTCCTCGGCGAGCAGACCCCCGGCCACCAGCTTGCCCAGATGCTCGCTGAGCGTGGACGCGGCGACTCCCGCATGCCGGGCCAGCTCACCCGCCGTCCAGGCCCGCCCGTCGAGCAGCGCCAGCAGACACGTGGCGCGGGTCTCGTCGGCGATCAGCGCGGCGAGCGCGGCGAGTGCGGCGCCCCGCGCATCCTTGGCGGTCATGCGACCCAGCATGCGGCACGGACACGTCGGCGCCGGCCGAACTATCGCTGTACGTCCTGCCCGGCCTGCTCGTACTGCCGCTCCAGCCCGTCCAGCAGTGCCGTCAGCCCCGCCTCGAAGGCCCGCTCGTCGATCTTCTCCTGCTGCTCGGCGAGAAGGTGGGCCTGGCCGAGGTGGGGGTAGTCGGCCGGGTCGTACGCGCTCGCGTCGTCCACGAAGCCCCCGGCGAACGAACCGAGCGCGGAGCCCATGATGAAGTACCGCATCAGCGCGCCGATCGAGGTCGCCTGGGCCGGCGGCCAGCCCGCGTCGACCATGGCGCCGTAGACCGCGTCGGCGAGGCGCAGTGCGGCCGGGCGGCGGCCCGGGCCCCGGGCCAGCACCGGGACGATGTTGGGGTGGTCGCGCAGGGCGGCCCGGTAGGAGACGGCCCAGTCGTGCAGTGCGGTGCGCCAGTCGCGGCCGTCCTCGAACATCGCGAGGTCCACCAGGGCGCTCACCGAGTCCGCGACCGCCTCCAGGATCTGGTCCTTGGTGCGGAAGTGGTTGTAGAGCGAGGGTCCGCTCACCCCCAGCTCGGCGGCGAGCCGGCGGGTGGAGACGGCCGCCAGTCCCTCGCGGTCCACGAGTTCCCGGGCCGTCTCGACGATCCGGTCGGTGCTGAGGAGGGGCTTGCGCGGTCGGGCCATGGCGCACATAGTAGGGCTGGGAATAGAAACTAGCAGTGCTAATTTTAGCGTGGGGTGATCGCGTGGTGAACCTGGAGCTGAGCGAGGAGCAGGCCGCCGTACGGCAGCTCGCCCGGGACTTCGTGGCGCGCGAGATCGCCCCGCACGTCGTGGCCTGGGACCGCGCCGAAGAGGTGGACCGGGGCATCGTGAAGAAGCTCGGCGAGGTCGGCTTCCTCGGGCTGACCGTCCCCGAGGAGTACGGCGGCTGCGGCGGCGACCATCTCGCGTACTGCCTGGTCACCGAGGAACTGGGGCGTGGCGACTCCTCCGTGCGCGGGATCGTCTCGGTCTCTCTCGGGCTCGTCGCCAAGACCGTCGCCGCCTGGGGGGACGAGGAACACAAGCGCCGCTGGCTGCCGGGGCTGACCTCGGGGGAGTACGTGGGCTGCTTCGGCCTCACCGAGCCCGGCACCGGCTCCGACGCGGGCAACCTCACCACGCGCGCCGTGCGCGACGGCGACGACTACGTCATCAACGGCGCGAAGATGTTCATCACCAACGGCACCTGGGCGGACGTCGTCCTGCTCTTCGCCCGCTCCACCGACGCCCCCGGCCACAAGGGGGTGTCCGCCTTCCTCGTGCCCACCAGCGCCCCCGGCCTGACCCGCCGCACCATCCACGGCAAGCTCGGCCTGCGCGGCCAGGCCACCGCCGAACTCGCCTTCGAGGACGTCCGGGTGCCCGCCTCGGCGATGCTGGGGGAGGAGGGCAAGGGCTTCTCGGTCGCCATGTCGGCGCTGGCCAAGGGGCGGATGTCGGTGGCCGCCGGGTGCGTCGGCATCGCGCAGGCCGCGCTGGACGCGGCCGTCCGGTACGCGGGCGAGCGCGAGCAGTTCGGCAAGCCGATCGCCCGGCACCAGCTGGTGCAGGAGCTGATCAGCGACATCGCCGTCGACGTGGACGCGGCCCGGCTGCTGACCTGGCGGGTCGCCGATCTGATCGACCGCGGGCAGCCGTTCGCCGTCGAGTCCTCCAAGGCCAAGCTGTTCGCCTCCGAGGCCGCCGTGCGCGCCGCGAACAACGCCCTCCAGGTCTTCGGCGGCTACGGCTACATCGACGAGTACCCGGTCGGCAAACTCCTGCGCGACGCCCGCGTGATGACCCTCTACGAGGGCACCAGCCAGATCCAGAAGCTGCTCATCGGCCGTTCCCTGACCGGGATTTCGGCGTTCTGAGTACGTCGTCTGAGTATTTCGGCGGATGTGGCGCGGGCCACGTCCGCCGATGCTCTTCCCCATGAGTGACACACCGGTCAAGCAGCAGAGCACGACCGCCTTCTACGGCCAGTCCGTCGCCTCCTTCGCCATCGCGATGGCGGCCACGGCCATCGGTATCTACCAGCTCGACACCAGCGCCTGGGTCCGGGCCTTCCTCGCGATCGCGGTCCTGTACCTCGTCACCTCCGCCTTCACCCTCGCCAAGGTGATCCGGGACCGGCAGGAGGCCGGGCAGATCGTCAGCCGGGTCGACCAGGCCCGTCTGGAGAAGCTCCTCGCCGAACACGACCCCTTCGAGAAGATCTGAACCGCGACGATCTGAACCGTGAAGATCCGGACAGGCGCACTAAGCGACCGCTCACCTTCGGCGGTATGGTGGTGCTCCTGTCATCGAGAGGGGCGAGCGAGCGATGAGTGCGGCGCAGGAGACGACCGGCGGCGAGATGGAGCCGTGGGAACAGGTCACCCCTGACGCGGCCCGGCGGCTGCTCGTCGCGGCCGTGGAGGCCTTCGCCGAGCGCGGCTACCACGCGACGACGACCCGGGACATCGCGGGCCGCGCCGGCATGAGCCCGGCAGCGCTCTACATCCACTACAAGACCAAGGAAGAGCTGCTCCACCGGATCAGCCGCATCGGCCACGACAAGGCCCTCGACATCCTGCGCACGGCGGCGCGGCGCGAGGGCACCGCGGCCGAGCGGCTGGCCGACGCGGTCAGCTCCTTCGTGCGCTGGCACGCCGGGCGGCGCACCACCGCACGCGTCGTGCAGTACGAACTCGACGCCCTCGGCCCCGAGGCCCGCGCGGAGATCGTGGCGCTGCGCCGCCAGGTCGACGCCGAGGTGCGCGGGATCATCGAGGACGGCGTGGCCGCGGGCGAGTTCGATGTGCCGGACGTCCAGGGCACCACGCTCGCCGTGCTCTCGCTCTGCATCGACGTGGCCCGCTGGTTCACCGTGAACGGCCCGCGCACCCCCGAGGAGGTCGGCGCGCTCTACGCCGGCCTCGTCCTGCGGATGGTGGGCGCCGGGTAGGGCGCCCGCGCCGTCACAGGTAGTACCGGGACACCGACTCCGCCACGCACACCGGCTTGTCGCCGCCCTCGCGCTCCACGGTGAAGGCGACCGTCACCTGGACACCGCCGGTGACGTCCTCGACACCGGTGATCCTCGCGGTGGCGCGCACCCGCGAGCCCACGGGGACGGGGGCGGGGAAGCGGACCTTGTTCGTTCCGTAGTTCACGCCCATCGTCACGCCCTCGACCCGGATCAGCTGCGGGCCGAACAGCGGCAGCAGCGAGAGGGTCAGATAGCCGTGGGCGATGGTGGTCCTGAACGGCCCCGTCGCGGCCTTCTCCGGGTCCACGTGGATCCACTGGTGGTCACCCGTGGCGTCGGCGAACAGGTCGATCCGCTTCTGGTCGACCTCCAGCCAGTCGGTGTACCCCAGCTGCTCGCCCACGGCCGCCTTCAGCGCGTCGGGGGAGGTGAAGGTCCTCGGTTCTGCCATGTTCCCGGCCTCTCGCTCGATTCTCTAAGCGACTGCTTAGCATGGTCGGACGCGGGGCGCCTGTCAACGGACCGCGACGGGTGCGCGGCCACCAGGCCCTGTCGTCACACTCCCGCCGGAGCGTGACGACAGGGCCTAGGCTCTGAGGAGTGCCCCAGATTCCCGAGAAGGTCCACGAGCTCACCGTCGGCCAGCTGTCCGCGCGTAGCGGCGCCGCGGTGTCCGCGCTGCACTTCTACGAGGCCAAGGGCTTGATCAGCAGCCGGCGCACCACCGGCAACCAGCGGCGCTACGGCCGGGACACCCTGCGCCGGGTCGCCTTCGTCCGCGCGGCCCAGCGGGTGGGCATCCCGCTGGCCGTGATCCGGGACGCCCTGGCGGAGCTGCCGGAGGAGCGCACGCCCAACCGTGAGGACTGGGCGCGGCTCTCGGAGAGGTGGCGCTCGGAGCTGGACGAGCGCATCAGACAGCTGAACCGGCTGCGGGACCACCTGACCGACTGCATCGGATGCGGGTGCCTGTCGCTGGAGACCTGCGTGCTGTCGAATCCGGACGACGTGTTCGGCGAGCGGCAGACGGGATCGCGGCTGTTCGCGGAGGGGCGCTGAGGGGCGCAGTTCGCCGCGCCCCT
Organism: Streptomyces sp. MUSC 14; assembly: GCF_001866675.1. NCBI lineage: Bacteria > Bacillati > Actinomycetota > Actinomycetes > Kitasatosporales > Streptomycetaceae > Streptomyces > Streptomyces sp. MUSC 14. The sequence continues at coordinate 104,753 of NZ_MLYN01000051.1, read as the reverse complement.
TCGGGCCGCCCCTACTCGTACTCGGTGCCGCCCTTCCTCGTCAGGTACGCCGGACTGACCGCCTTCGCGATCGCCCGGCCCCCGGTCACCGCGCTGTACCGCTCCGCCGCGGGCCGTACGACCACGCCCTCCCGCAGATGCAGCGCCCGCCCGGACACGGTCTCCCGGCCGCTCGCGAACTCCCGTACCCGATCGATGTCGTACGGTCCCGCGTACAGCCGGGGCACCAGCGGCAGTTCCCCTGCCAGCAGTTCGGCGGCGTCCAGCCAGCGCACGGTGCCGTCGATCTCGGCCGACACGTCGAACGCCGCGTACCCCAGCGTCTCCCGCCGGCCGTCCGCGCCGTAGGCCAGGTCCTGCACGCCCGCGCCGTACACCTCCCCGAAGACGCCGACCCGGGTGGCGCCCAGCCGTTCGCACAGCCGTGCCGCGACCTCGGCGACGCCGTGTCCGCGCACCGCCCGCCAGTACAGGTTCCGCGGATCCTCCTTCAGAGCGAGGGACTTGGCGCCGAAGCCCTTGGAGGACACGTACGCCCGGCCCTCGCCGGCGACGTACGTCAGCAGGCACGCCGAGCCGTGCAGCTTCTCCGTGAGGACGACCGGCTCGCCCGGCGCGAAGATGTCCGGGTAGCGCTGGATGTTCTCGATGTCGACCCAGGGCAGCAGCGCCGCCGCCGGCTCGACCTCGCCGTGCATGGTCGGCGGGACCGGCGGCACCCACTTGGTGATGCCCAGCAGCTCGGCGAAGTCCGTCCCCTCGGCCGCCGCGTGCGCCAGATCGAGGCCGGCCAGCGCCGCCGGCCGGCACACGATGCCCTGCGACAGCTCGCCGCGCAGCCGCACCGCCTTGACCCGGTTGGCCTCGCCGCCCGCCAGCCGGCCGGTCAGCCCCAGCTCCTCGATCAGCCCGGGCGGGAGCACCGCCTGCTCGGGGATGTACACGGCGGCGTCTCCGGTGCGGTACGCGCCCTTGGCGACGACCGCGCGGTACAGGCCCACCTGGGCCAGTTCGAGCGCGTCGGCGTTCGGATGCTCGTGGACGGTCAGCACTTCGGCGGTGACGCGCAGCGTCGACATCACAACTCCTCGGGAAGAAGGGCACCTCGACGGCCCTCAGACGTGTTTCATCGCGCCCTACTCTGCGAGCCGCAAACGGGTGGAGCGAGTGGATTAGCGGCTGCTACCGTCGTGATCTCCGGCTCCTGTCCGGCCCCGGGAGCGCGCGTACTGGACCAGGCCCTCCGCGACCAGCTCGGCGTTGCCCGACGCGCGGCGGCCGTCGGGGAGGAACAGCGTGTCCTCCAGGCCGATCCGGGTCGCGAGGCCCAGGCGGGCGGCCAGGCGCAGCACCGGCCAGGTGCCGTCCTCCTCGCCGTGCAGCAGCACCGGGCGGCCGTGCGCCTCACCGAGGGCGGACAGCAGCGTCCGCGCCGAGGACCCGGCGGTCGCCGGGGCCGGATCCGTCACCTCGGCCAGCACACGCAGCACCCTCGGTCCGAGGGGGGAGCGCGCGAACCGGGCCGCGCCGTCCGTGCCGGACCAGAGACCGGCCTCGACGCCCACGCCGGTGTCCAGCAACTGCCGGGCGACCGCTTCGGCGCCCGGCTCGTGCCAGTTGACCGAGGCGAAGTCGGGCAACACCGACCAGCCGCGCACCCGCGCGAGCCGGGCCGCGGGGTCGGGCTCCGCCCACGCGCCCGTGGTCACCCCGACCGGCACCGTCACCCGCGCCCGGATCGCCTCCAGCGTGGGCGCGAGGGCGCGCGGGGAGAGACTGTCGTGGCCGCACGGCGTCCTGGGGTGGACATGGATCTCGGTGGCCCCGGCTGCCACGGCTTCCGCCGCGCTGCGGGCCAGTTCTTGTGGGGACATCGGCACGTTCGCGCCGTCGACGGCGGAGCGGCGCCCGTTCAGACAGACCTGCACCATGCCCCCGATGGTGGCAGTCGCCACTGACAACGGGCTCGGTCCCAGCAGGGATGCGGCATCCCCCTTCGCACCCCCCGAGGGTGAAACCCCCTGTTCTCAGGCCGACATCAGCAGCCGTCCCCGCCGGGCGTACTCCAGTACGCGCGCAGTGAGCAGCGGGCGCGGGACGAGGATCCCGCAGTCCGTGCAGACGGGGCCGGAGGACGGCTCGTGGTCCAGGCCGTAGCGCCAGACCAGGCGGTCCGCGCCGCAGACAGGGCAGCACGAGCCCGGTGTGCGCCCCAGCGCGGCGATCAGGCGGCGCAGCACCTCCGCCAGCGGCTCGGCCGGGTGCACCCGCGGGTCGTCGCACCAGGCGACCCCGAAGCCCCCCCAGGTCATCCGGTGCCAGTCGTCCACGCTGCCGGGCCGGCGCAGCCCGTCGTGCTTCTCCTTCCTGCGCCGCTCGGTGAAGTCGGTCTCGTAGGCGAGCCAGACGGACCGGGCCTCCTCCAGCTCCTCCAGTGCGGCCACGAGCCGCGCCGGGTCGGGGGAGCGGTCCTCCGGGCCGAAGCCCGCCCGGGAGCACAGATGGTCCCAGGTCGCCCGATGCCCGTAAGGGGCGAACTTCTCAAGGCACTTGCGCAGTGAGTACCGCCGCAGCGCCAGATCGCAGCCCGGATCGCGTACCTGTCTCGCCAGACTCCGGAAACCCGCCATCGCCCTGCACCTCCGTCACACCTGCACCTGTACTTCGGTCACTTCGGCGTTGCCGCGCGGACTTCGCAACGGCGTCGACGAGTAGACGTATCGACAGGCGATTCGGCTCCATCTCGTCTCGTGGTTCTGCTTGCTGACTCCAGAAAGTGACGCATGTTCATCTTTAAAGCTGGGGATACCGGCGGTAACCTTCGGCCACCCCAGTCGCTAGGAGCTGCCATGCCACGGCGAACCCCACGCACCGCCCTTGTCAGACTGAGAACGTCCCGCCGCTTCACCAGGTTCCTGAAGACCGCCTCGATCTGCGTCCTCGTCGGCGGCCTGCTCTCCCCTCTCACGCAGACGGCCGCGTCCGCCGCCACGGCCACCGCCTCGAACGACTACTGCGGCGGCCAGTGCTCGGACATCCTGCCGCCCGGCGAGAACGGCAACGCCACCCTCGCGCAGATCCTGCTCAACCAGGCCTTCGGCACCCAGCCTTCGCACGCCGAGGACCAGCTCGGTCCGTACGCGAACCTGGCGAACGGGTACAAGGGCCTGACCGACGCGACGATCAACAACTTCTTCAACGACTCGTCGTTCGGCGTCCCGTCCGACCAGGTCGCGTCCACCGAGAACCCGGCCGGCCGCAGTGACGTGACGATCGTCCGCGACAAGAAGACCGGTGTGCCGCACATCACAGGCACCACCCGGTACGGCACCGAGTTCGGCGCCGGATACGCGGCGGCCGAGGACCGGCTGTGGCTGATGGACGTCTTCCGGCACGTCGGCCGCGGCCAGCTGACCTCCTTCGCCGGCGGCGCCGCCGCCAACCAGGGCCTGGAGCAGGAGTTCTACCGCAACGCGCCCTACACCGAGGCCGACCTCCAGGCGCAGATCGACAACGCGGTGGCCAAGAACGGCGCCCGTGGCCAGCAGGCGCTCGCCGATGCCAACGCCTACCTCGCGGGCATCAACTCGTACATCGACGCCTCCGACAGCGGCCGTTATTTCCCCGGCGAGTACGACCTGACCGGCCACAAGGACCCGATCACCAACGCCGGCACCATCGACCACTTCAAGATCACCGACCTGGTCGCGCTGGCCTCCGTCATCGGCACGCTGTTCGGCTCCGGCGGTGGCGGCGAGGTCAACAACGCCGTCTCCCTGCTCGCCGCCCAGCAGAAGTACGGGGTCGAGGAGGGCACCAAGGTCTGGGAGTCCTTCCGTGAACGCAACGACCCCGAGGCCGTCCTGACCGTCCACGACGGATCGGGCTTCCCCTACGGCGGCAAGCCGGACACCGCCCAGGGCGAGGCCCTGCCCGACGCCGGCTCGGTCACCCAGGAACCGCTCGTCTACGACCGTACGGGCAGCGCGGCCACCGCGGCCGCCAGGAGCACCTCCGCCGCCGCGGCGAAGACCACGCTCAGCTCGTCCCACCGCGGGATGTCCAACGCCCTCGTCGTGAGCGGCAAGTACACCGCCAGCGGACATCCGATCGCCGTCTTCGGGCCGCAGACCGGCTACTTCGCCCCGCAGCTGCTCATGCTCCAGGAGATCCAGGGGCCGGGCATCAGCGCCCGCGGCGCCTCCTTCGCAGGCCTGAGCATGTACGTCGAACTCGGCCGCGGCCAGGACTACTCGTGGTCCGCGACCACCTCGGGCCAGGACATCATCGACACCTACGCCGTCGAGCTGTGCCAGGACGACTACCACTACCTGTACCACGGAACCTGTACGGCCATGGACGAGGTCGAGCAGAAGAACGCCTGGTCACCGACCACGGCCGACAGCACGCCGGCGGGGTCGTACACGATGAAGGTCTGGCGCACGAAGTACGGGCCGGTGGAGTACCGCGCGACCGTCGGCGGCAAGAAGGTCGCCTACACCACGCTGCGCTCGTCGTACCTGCACGAGGCCGACTCGATCATCGGCTTCCAGATGCTGAACGACCCCGACTACGTCAAGGGCCCCCAGGACTTCCAGAGCGCGGCCCAGCACATCAACTTCACGTTCAACTGGTTCTACGTCGACTCCCGGCACACCGCGTACTACAACAGCGGGGACAACCCGGTCCGGGCCGCCGGTGTCGACGCCGAGTTCCCCGTCTGGGCGCAGCCCGCGTACGAGTGGCGGAACTGGGACCCGGACACCAACACGGCCGACTACACCCCGGCCTCCGCACACCCCAACTCCATCGACCAGGACTACTACGTCTCCTGGAACAACAAGCAGGCCAAGGACTACACGACCGCGTCCTGGGGCGACGGATCGGTGCACCGCGGCAATCTGCTGGACGACCGGGTGAAGAAGCTGGTCGCGGCCGGCGGGGTGACCCGGACCGAGCTGGTGCAGGCCATGGCGGACGCGGCCCTCGCCGACCTGCGCGCCGAGGACGTGCTGCCGAAGCTGCTCAAGGTGATCAACTCCTCGGCGGTGTCCGACCCGACGGCCGCCGCCGCGGTGAACAAGCTCCAGGCCTGGATCACCGCGGGTGCCAAGCGCACCGAGACCTCGGCGGGTTCGAAGACGTACGCCGACGCCGACGCGATCCGCATCCTGGACGCGTGGTGGCCGCTGCTGGTCAAGGCGGAGTTCGAACCGGGGCTCGGCAGCGACCTCTACACCGACCTGACCGACAACCTGTACATCGACGAGGCTCCCTCCGCCGGACACGGCCCGACCGGCGCGCACGCCGGCAGCTCCTTCCAGTACGGCTGGTGGAGCTATGTCGACAAGGACATCCGGGCGGTGCTCGGGGAGAACGTGCAGGGGGGACTCGCCGAGAAGTACTGCGGCGGCGGTGACCTCGGCTCCTGCCGCAACATCCTGATCAGCACCCTGGACCAGGCCGCCGGCATGACCGCCGCCCAGGTCTACCCCGGAGACTCCCTGTGCTCCGCGGGCGACCAGTGGTGCGCCGACTCGATCGTGCAGCGCACCCTGGGCGGGATCAAGCACGGCAACATCAGCTGGCAGAACCGGCCGACCTTCCAGCAGGTGGTGGAATACACCTCGCACCGGTGAGGTGACGCGCACGGGGTGACGCCCTGGCGGCGGGCCGGCTCAGCCGATCCGGCCCGCCGCCAGGATCACCCGCGCCAGCTCGGGGTGCCCGATGTCGCTGTGCGCCCCGGCCGGCGGGCCGCCCCGGCGGACGACCGACGCCGCGTCCACGCTCACGCACCCCGTCGCCGGCAGCCCCGAGGCCAGCGCCGTCGCGATATCCAGCCGCGCGGATCCCGGCACCGCCTGGATCCCGTCGTGCCCCAGCGCACCCCACTCCGGCCCCAGCAGGGCCGCGATCTCACCGCCCGCGAACGAGCGGTCGTCCCCCGACAGCCGCGAGGCCAGCGGATAGAACGTGCCCAGTGCCGTGTCGAAGTGCGAGTAGCAGGCCACCAGCGGACCGTCGATCCGCCGCTGCTGGTCCTTCAACACCCCTGCCCTGTCCGGAGCCTGCGGCACCCGCTCCGCGAACGCGTAGTGCGAGAAGGCGCCTTGCAGCAGCGTCACCGACTTCACCGGCCGCACCCCGTCGGGCAGCCCGCGCAGCGCGAACGACACCAGCCGCCCGCCGAAGCTGTGCCCCGTCAGATGCACCCGCACCCCGGGCGCCGCCTCCGCCAGCCTTCCGATCGCCGGGCCGAGTCCGTGCTCGCCGACCGTCCCGGCGCGCCGCTTCATCGTGTAGTACGCCGCCTGCCGCAGCAGCTCCTTGGCACCCTCCCAGGGGTTCGGGATGCTGAACCCCTCGGCAGGGGCCGCCGCGGACCGGACCGCCGCGAGCGCCTCGGCGAACTCCGCGCACGCGGTCGCCGCGTCCTCGGCGAACACCCGCGGCTCGCCCTCCTCCTCCGTGTCGGCGACGCCGGGCCGCCGCTCCCCGTCGATCAGCTGCAGGACCAGCCGCCCGAACGCGGCCAGCCCCTGCGCGCCGTCCGGCCGTTCGTCCAGCATCCGGGCCAACCGGCCGATCAGCGCCGCCCGGTCGGGGAAGACGGCCACCAGCGCGCGCTGCGTGGCCGCGTCCAGCCCCGCCGGCTGCGCCGCCGCGACCGCCGCCGACTTCGGGAAGTCGGGGATCGGCTCGTCGCTGAAGCGCATCGACGGCCAGATCACGCCCACGTAGCCGAGGCGGGCGTGCGGAGCGAGCCCCGGGATCGGGGCGAAGAAGTCGCGGTAGAGCGCGGTCGCGCTCGAACGGTCGTCGTTCCAGCCGTGGGCGAAGACGATCAGGTCACGGACGCCGCGCTCCTTGACCTCTGCCAGCAACCGGTCGCGCTCGGGGCCGTCCACGTCCCCGTCCGCGTCGAAGGTCAGCTCCCAGTAGGGAGTCACGCTCATTGCAGGATCCGCCATGCCGGGCTCCCTCGGCCATACATCGCGCCTCACTCGTACAGGAGATACCCCTTTCGCGTGCGCCGGAACGCGGCCAGCTCGTCCTGCCAGGCGCCCGTCACCTCGTCCGTGCCCGCGCCCGCGTCGATCATCGTGCGCACCCGGGCCGATCCGGTGAGCGTGTCGATCCAGTGGTCCGGCCGCCAGGCGAAGTCCGCCCAGACCCGCTTCGCGGTCACCAGGAGCGCGATCCCGGTGCGCACGGGGTCGTAGGCGGTCCGGTCGGTCACGTGGAGCTGCACCCCGCCGACCGTCCGGCCCGCGAACTTGGAGAACGTGGGCGCGAAGTAGGCTTCCCTGAACCGCACGCCGGGCAGGGCCAGTTCGTTCGCGGCGGCGGCCCAGCGACCGTCGACACCCTCGGCGCCGAGCAGTTCGAACGGCCTCGTCGTGCCCCTGCCCTCCGAGAGGTTGGTGCCTTCGAACATGCCGGTGCCGGAGTAGACGAGCGCCGTGTCCGGGGTCGGCATGTTCGGGCTCGGCGGCACCCACGGCAGGGCGGTGGCGTCGTACCGGTCCTGGCGCCGCCACCCGCTCATCAGGACGGTGTCCAGCCTGACCGGCTGGTCCAGGAACTCCCCGTTGAACAGCCGCGCCAGCTCCGCGACGGTCATGCCGTGCGCCTGCGCGATCGGCTGCCGGCCGACGAAGGTGGCGAACTCCTTGTGCAGGACGGGTCCTCGGGCCTCGCGGCCGGTCACCGGATTGGGCCGGTCGAGGACCACGAACCGCTTCCCCGCGAGCCGGGCCGCCGCCATGCAGTCGTAGAGCGTCCAGATGTACGTGTAGAAGCGTGCGCCGACGTCCTGGATGTCGAAGACGACCGTGTCGACACCGGCGGCGGTGAAGATGTCGGCGAGGGCCTGTCCGCTCCTGAGGTACGTGTCGTAGACCGGAAGGCCCGTCGCCGGGTCGGTGGAGCGGCCCTCGGAGCCGCCGGCCTGCGCGGTGCCCCGGAAGCCGTGCTCGGGGCCGAAGACCGCCGTCAGCCGGACCCGGGGGTCCCGGTGCATCACGTCCACGATGTGCAGGGCGTCCCGGGTGATGCCGGTGGGGTTGGTGACGACGCCGACGCGCTGGTCCTTCAAGAGGGAGTAGCCGTCGGCCGCGAGCCGTTCGAAGCCGGTTCGCACGTGTCCGCGGTGCAGCGGCGGGCGTGGGGCGGCGGCCAGCGTGGCCGATGCGAGGAGGTTCCGTCGGGACAGATGCATGCCTTGAGGGTGGTGCGGTCACTCTTCCTTTTACACATACCGACTGGTTAGTCTGGCGAGCGCTGAGCCGAGTCGCGTCGTGTCGAAGGAGACCGGTGGTGGAAGCCGTGCAGGATGCGGGAGTGGTCGTCACGGGGGCGGGCGGAGGGATCGGGGCCGCGCTGGCCCGGCGGTTCGCCGCCGAGGGGGCGCGGGTCGTCGTGAACGACCTGGACGCCGAGAAGGCGAAGGCGGTGGCCGCGGAGATCGGCGGGACCGCCGTGCCCGGCGACGCCTCCGCGATCGTCGCCGACGCCCGGGACGCACTCGGCGGCACCGTCGACGTCTACTGCGCGAACGCCGGGGTCGCCTTCGAGGACGGCGGCGCGGGCGGGCCGCTCGACGAGCGGTCCTGGGCGCTGTCCTGGGACGTGAACGTCATGGCGCATGTCCGCGCGGCCCACGAGCTGCTGCCCGACTGGCTGGAGCGCGGCCGTGGCCGGTTCGTGTCCACCGTGTCGGCCGCCGGGCTGCTCACCATGATCGGCGCCCCCTCCTACAGCGTCACCAAGCACGGCGCCTACGCCTTCGCCGAGTGGCTGTCGCTGACGTACCGGCACCGGGGCGTCAAGGTGCACGCGATCTGTCCGCAGGGCGTGCGCACGGACATGCTGGCCGCGACCGGCAGCGCCGGGGAACTGGTGCTCCAGTCGACCGCGATCGAGCCGCAGGCCGTCGCGGACGACCTGTTCCGGGGGATCGAGGAGGACCGCTTCCTGATCCTGCCGCACCCCGAGGTGGCCGGCTTCTACCAGGCGCGCGCCGCCGAGCCCGACCGCTGGCTGAACGGCATGAACCGCATCCAGCGCACGTGGGAGGAGGCCCGGTGACCGCGTCCGGGTCCGGCTACGCGGCCCAGCCCTGGCTGGCCCTGCGCAACGACGCCCTGAGCGGCCCGGTCGACCCGGACGACTCCCTGGTGCATGCTCTGCGCCGGGCCGTCGCCGAGGCGCCCGAGCGCACCTTCCTCGCCTACTTCGACGGCCGTCTGACCTACCGCGAGGCCGACGAGCTCAGCGACTCCGTCGCCGCTCACCTCGCCGCCCGCGGCCTGCGGCCCGGTGACCGGGTGGCCGTCCTGCTGCAGAACTCCCCGCACTTCGTGCTCGCCGTGCTCGGCGCCTGGAAGGCGGGCGCGACGGTCGTCCCCGTCAACCCGATGTACAAGTCGGCGGAGGTGGCCCACGTCCTGCGGGACGCCGAGGTGGCCGCGCTCGTCTGCGCCGACCGGGCCTGGGAGTCCTACCTGCGCGACACGGCCGCCGGCTCACCCGTGCGGATCGTGCTCACCGCCTGCGAGCTGGACTTCCAGAGCCGGGACGACGCGCGGGTGCTGACCTTCGAACGGCTGCCGCAGGCCGCGGACGCCGACGACCTCGCGTCCGTCGCCCGGCAGGGACACCGGGTGCCCGGGGACCGCGCCCCGGCACCGTCCGACATCGCCCTGATCAGCTACACCTCGGGCACCAGCGGCACCCCCAAGGGGGCCACCAACACGCACGGCAACATCATGCACAACGCCGAACAGCAGTCCGCCGGACTCGGCCTGCCCGACGCCCCCGTGTACTTCGCAATGGCGCCGCTGTTCCACATCACCGGCATGGTGTGCCAGTTCGGTGCCTGTCTGAACAGCGCGGGCACACTCGTCCTCGCCTACCGTTTCGAGGCCGGAGTGGTCCTCGACGCCTTCGCCGAGCACCGGCCGGTCTACACGGTCGGCCCGTCGACCGCCTTCATGGCACTGGCGGCGCATCCGGCGGTCACCCGCGACCACTTCTCCTCGTTCCAGGTCGTCTACTCCGGCGGCGCGCCACTGCCGCCCGCCCTGGTGCGGACGTTCCGGGACACCTTCGGCCCGTACATCCACAACGGTTACGGCCTCACCGAATGCAGCGCGCCCTGCGCCTCGGTGCCGCCCGGCCTGGAGGCACCCGTCGACCCGGCCTCCGGCACGCTGGCCGTCGGCGTGCCCGTGCGGGGCGTGATGGTGCGCATCCTGGACGACCAGGGCGAGGAGGTGCCGTTCGGGGAGCAGGGCGAGATCGTCGTGCGCGGCCCGCAGGTCATCCCCGGCTACTGGCGGCGCCCGGAGGCCACCGCCGAGACCTTCCCGGACGGCGAGCTGCGCACGGGCGACATCGGCTTCATGGACGAACAGGGCTGGCTGTACGTCGTCGACCGCAAGAAGGACATGATCAACGCGTCCGGCTTCAAGGTGTGGCCGCGCGAGGTCGAGGACGTGCTCTACACCCACCCGGCGGTGCGCGAGGCGGCCGTCGTCGGGGTGCCCGACGGCTATCGTGGCGAGACCGTCAAGGCGTATATCAGCCTTCGTCCGGGCGCCGAGACGGACCCGGATGAACTCGCGGTGTACTGCAAGGAGAGACTTGCGGTTTATAAGTACCCGCGTCAGGTGGAGATCCTGCCCGAGCTGCCGAAGACGGCGAGTGGGAAGATCCTCCGCCGGGAACTGCGTTCCCGCGCGCACGACGAACACTGAGCGACAACGAGCGACACGGAAAGGCAGGTGGCCCGCAGTGCCCAGGACGACGGACGGGGACGGGACGCCCGTCCCGCAGCGGCTGCTGGCCGCCGCCACCCGGCTCTTCGCCGAGCAGGGCTACGACCGCACTTCGGTGCAGGAGATCGTGGAGGCGGCGGGCGTCACCAAGGGGGCGCTGTACCACTACTTCGGCTCCAAGGACGACCTCCTGCACGAGGTGTACGCGCGCGTGCTGCGCCTCCAGATGGAGCGGCTCGACCACTTCGCCGACATGGCCGCACCGGTCGAGCAGCGGCTGCGGGGCGCCGCGGCGGACGTGGTCGTCACGACGATCGAGAACCTCGACGACGCGATGATCTTCTTCCGCTCGATGCACCATCTGAGCCCGGAGAAGAGCAAGCAGGTCCGCGCCGAGCGCAGGCGCTACCACGAACGGTTCCGCGCGCTGATCGAGGAGGGCCAGAAGGAGGGCGTCTTCTCCACGGCGACCCCGGCCGACCTGGTCGTGGACTACCACTTCGGCTCGGTCCACCACCTGTCGACCTGGTACCGCCCGAACGGCCCGCTCACCCCGCAGCAGGTCGCCGACCACCTGGCGGACCTGCTGCTGCGGGCGTTGCGGCCGTAGCAGCGCATGAGTCATGGGTAAGGGGCGTCCGCCAGGCGGACGCCCCTTACCCATGCTCCCTGGCGGGTGCTTCTACAGGTACTTCTTCAACTCCCGCCGCGCCAGCGACCGCTGGTGCACCTCGTCCGGGCCGTCCGCCAGCATCAGGGTGCGGGCGCTCGCGTACAGCTCGGCCAGCGGGAAGTCCTGGCTCACGCCGCCGGCGCCGTGCAGCTGGATCGCCCGGTCCAGGATGCCGACCACCGCGCGCGGGGTGGCGATCTTGATGGCCTGGATCTCCGTGTGGGCGCCCTTGTTGCCGACGGTGTCCATCAGCCAGGCCGTCTTCAGCACCAGCAGCCGCAGCTGCTCCACCGTCACCCGGGCATCGGCGATCCAGTTCTGGACGACCCCCTGCTGGGCCAGCGCCTTGCCGAACGCCGTACGGGACACCGCGCGGCGGCACATCAGCTCGATCGCCCGCTCGGCCATGCCGATCAGCCGCATGCAGTGGTGGATCCGGCCGGGGCCGAGCCGGGCCTGGGCGATGGCGAAGCCGCCGCCCTCCTCGCCGATGAGGTTCGTGACCGGCACGCGCGCGTGGTCGAAGACCACCTCGGCGTGGCCGCCGTGCGAGTGGTCCTCGTAGCCGAAGACCTGCATCGCGCGCCTGACGGTCACACCCGGGGTGTCGCGCGGGACCAGGACCATCGACTGCTGGCGGCGGATGTCGGCGCCGTCCGGGTCCGTCTTGCCCATCACGATGAAGATCTTGCAGTCCGGGTTCATCGCGCCGGAGATGTACCACTTGCGGCCGGTGATGACGTAGTCGTCAGTACCGTCGGAGGCTCGCTCGATGTGGGTGGTGATGTTCGTGGCGTCGGACGAGGCCACCTCCGGCTCGGTCATCGCGAACGCCGAGCGGATCTCGCCGGCCAGCAGCGGCTCCAGCCACTGCTTCTTCTGCCGCTCGTCGGCGAACTGGGCCAGCACCTCCATGTTGCCCGTGTCGGGCGCCGCGCAGTTCGTCGCGGTGGGCGCCAGATGCGGGGAGCGGCCGGTGATCTCGGCCAGTGGCGCGTACTGGAGGTTCGTCAGCCCCGCGCCGTACTCGGCGTCCGGGAGGAAGAGGTTCCACAGGCCCTGCCTGCGGGCCTCGGCCTTCAGCTCGCCGACCACGGCCGGGGTGTCCCAGGGGGAGGCGAGCGCGGCCCGCTGCTCCTCGGCGACGGCCTCGGCAGGGTAGACGTACTCGTCCATGAAGGCGAGCAGCTTGGCACGCAGTTCCTCGGTGCGCGCGTCGAACGCGAAGTCCATTTCTGGATCAGCCTTCCTGAAGAGTGGTCAGTCCGTGGTCGATGAAGACGGGCACGAGGTCGCCGATCCGGTCGAAGCCGCGCCCGACCGTCTGGCCGAGCGTGAACCGGTAGTGGATGCCCTCCAGGATCACGGCGAGCTTGAACCAGGCGAACGCCGTGTACCAGGAGACGGCGGACACGTCGCGCCCCGAGCGCGCGGCGTACCGCTCGACGAGCTCCTCGGGGGAGGGGTGCCCGACGGCCGTGGCGGTCGTGGAGATGGGGGAGTCCGGCAGCTCCAGCGGCCGGCTGTACATCACCAGCAGGCCCAGGTCGGTCAGCGGGTCGCCGAGCGTGGACATCTCCCAGTCGAGGATCGCCTTGATCCGGTCGTCGTCGCCGATCAGGACGTTGTCGAGGCGGTAGTCGCCGTGTACGACGGCCGGGGCGGGGGAGGCGGGCAGGGAGCGGCCGAGGGCCGCGTGCAGCTCGTCGATGCCGGGCAGGTCACGGTTGCGGGAGGCGTCCAACTGCTTGCCCCAGCGGCGCAGTTGCCGGTCCAGGAAGCCCTCCGGCCGGCCGAAGTCGGCGAGGCCCACCTCGGCGGGGTCCACCGCGTGCAGCTCGACCAGCGTGTCCACCAGGGACAGCAGCGCGTTCCGGGTGCGTTCGGCGCCCAGCGGGGCGAGCTGCTCCGCCGTGCGGTACGGGGTGCCCTCGACGAACTCCATGACGTAGAACGGCGCCCCGAGCACTTCTTCGTCCTCGCACAGCAGCACGGGGCCCGGCACCGGCACTTGCGTCGGGTGCAGGGCGCTGATCACGCGGTGTTCGCGCCTCATGTCGTGCGCGGTGGCCAGCACATGGCCGAGCGGGGGCCGCCGGACGACCCACCGCGCGGTGCCGTCGGAGACCGCGTAGGTGAGGTTCGACCGGCCGCCCTCGATCAGCCGGCCGGTCAGCGGGCCGGTGACGAGACCCGGGCGCTCGCGGTCGAGCAGGGCGCGCAGCCGGTCCAGGTCGAGTCCGGGCGGGTGGTCGGCGCTCATGCATCACTCCTATGAACGGGTGAACGTGACCCGTTCATGATGCCGACCGGTCGGTATGTCGTCCAGTGGGTGCGCCGAAGACAAGCCCGAACGTGACCGGAGCCACGATAGGCCGACGGCTCCCCGGCGTGCCGCCCGAAGAGCCGTCGGCCCCGGTTCCGCCCGGGTCAGTGGTCGTCCCAGTGGTCCCCGTGCTCGGCGTGCCGGTGCCCGTCGTGCAGATAGTCCACGTGGTCGCCGTGGCGTACCTGCGCGTGCCCGCACTCGTCGTGGTGCACGTGCTCATGGCCCTGGTGCGGGGCGTGCCCGGCCGGCTCGCACTCGTCCCAGTGGCCCTCGTGCTCGCGGTGCAGATGGCCGTCGTGCGCGTAGTCCGTGTGGTCGCCGTGCGGCACGGCGCTGTGCCCGCAGCCCGGACCGTGGCGGTGTGTGCCGTGCTCGGTGTGTTCCTGGTGGAGGGTGGTCATGGTGCTCACCTTCGGCGGCGGGGTCTCGCCCCTGCGGGGGCGGTCGTGGCGGGTTGCGACGCCGCACAGGCTACGCGCGGACGGTAAATATCCGGGCATATCGGGCGCGTGGCGCAGCTCGGGCCAGCAGGATCGCTGCGCACGCCACCAGGGCCGGCGCGGAGAGCACCGCCGTCGTCGCCTGGCGCTGGGCGGCCGTGGGCCGTGGGGGCTCGGGTGCGGTGGTGTGTCGTCCCGAGGGGGTTCGGGAAGAGTGTGCGGTTCAGGTCAGCAGGATCGTCGCGCATGTCACCAGGGCGAGCGCGTACAGCACTGCTGCCGTCGCCTGGTGCGGGGTGAGTGCGGGTGGGTGGGCGTGGGCCGTGAGGGCCTGGATCCGGTGGTGGGCCACCCCCAGGAAGCCGAGGAAGAACAGGCAGCACAGGGCGCAGACGCTGAGGCCGGTGGCCGACGCGCCGCCGTGCAGCGCGGCCTTCGCGGCGAGTACGGCGGCCACGCCGGCCGAGAGTGTCGTATGACGCCAGGCCAGCCGCGTGCGCTCCGGCTGCAGCCCCGGGTCCCGCCCGGTCGTGCTCACCTCTCCCATCCGACCAGCACCACGACGACCATCGCGACGGCCACCACCGCCACGACCAGGCTCAGCAGCGCCGGGAACCGGGACGCGGGCAGATCCTCGCCCCGCCGCATCGCCCGCTCGCAGCGCACCCAGTGGTTCACCGCACGCAGTGAGCACAGCACCCCGGCGCCGAGCAGGGCGAGCGCGAGCCCGACCCGGCAGGGCCGGCTCAGGTGCGGCAGGAACTGGTCCACCGCGAACCCGCCGCCGATCAGCGCGAGCGCCGTGCGCAGCCAGGCGAGGAACGTGCGCTCGTTGGCCAGCGAGAACCGGTAGTCGGGCGTGCTGCCCTCGTCCCGCACCCGCTCCGGCGCGAACCACAGCCGGGCGTTCCGCACGAAATCGCTCACGGTGCCGACCCTACCGGCCGCTCACCTGCCGGAACGGAACGCCCGCAGCCGCTCGTACGCCGCCCGCCCGTCCGGCACCCACGCCCACTCGGCGAGCCGCCGCCCGACCTCCTCGTCGGACAGGAAGCCGTGCCACTCGACCTCCTCGGCCTGCGGGCGCACGGGCAGCTCGCAGCGCACCTCGTACACCGCCGACCACCAGCTGTTCCCGGCACCGTCGTCGTACAGGAACTTGAACAGGAACTGCGGCTGCGGCAGCCCGCTCACCCCCAGCTCCTCCTCGGCCTCCCGCAGCGCCGCCTCGTCGTAGGACTCGCCCGCGCCGACGACCCCGCCGACGAAGACGTCGTACAGCGAGGGGAAGACCAGCTTGGTGGCCGTGCGCCGGTGCACGAAGAGCCGGCCGGCCGCGTCCCGGACCTCGATGAACGCACAACGGTGGCGCAGGCCCCGGGCGTAGGCCTCGCCGCGCGGGCACCGGCCGACGACCTGGTCGTCCTCGTCGACGATGTCGAGGATCTCGTCCGCGGGGTTCACGTCAGCAGGGTTCATGCCCTCATCCAAGCAGGCCCCGCTGGCAGCCCCGGGGCTCAGCGGCGCTGGAGGTCGCGGGCCGGGGGCTGCGCCTGCGCCGGGCCGCACGGCATCGCCGGATGCAGCCCGAGCAGCACGATGCCCGCGACCACGGCCGCGAGCCCTGCCGCCTCCCAGGCCAGCGCCCCGGTGTCGGTGCGCAGCCGGTCGCCCAGGAAACCCACCCCGCACAGGATCCCGGTCAGCGGTTCGGCGGCGGTGAGCGCGGGCAGCGACATGCGCAGCGGGGCCGTCTCGAACGCGCTCTGCACCAGGACCAGCCCGGTCACCCCGCACACCAGCACGCCGTACGGCTGCCAGCCGGTGAGCAGTTCCGGGAAGCCGCCGGCGGCGAACCGGGTGCCGCTGACCCGGGTCAGCGCGTCCTGCACGCCGTACAGCAGCCCGGCCGCCGTGGCCAGCAGGACCGGGCCCCAGCCGATCCGGGAGCGCTTGCCGTACGTCGTGAGCACCAGGGCCGCGCCGACCGTCAGGCCGATGATCAGCCAGTGCCGCAGTGGATCGGTGACGGCATGGCCGGCGCGCGGTTCACCCGCCGTGATGAACGCGCTCACCCCTCCGGCGAGCAGCAGCAGACCCGCCCAGCCCTGCCGGCCCAGGGGCTGTTTCGTCTGGTACCGGGAGAGGGCGAGCGCGAACAGCAGGTTGGTCGCGAGCAGCGGTTCCACCAGGGAGATCTCGCCCTCGCCGAGGGCGATCGCGCCCAGCACCATGCCGGACACCATCAGGGCGAGCCCGCCCAGCCAGCGCGGCACCCGCATCAGGTCGAGCAGCAGCCGGAACGACAGGAAGTCGCCGAGCGGTGCCTTCTGGGCGGCGTTCTGCTGGAGCACGAAGCCGAGGCCCAGGCAGCAGGCCGCGCTCACGGCGACAAGGAGAACCAGAACGGACACGCTGCGTACCTCGATCATCGGCGGACCACGGGCGTGCAAGGGCCGACTGTAGCGTCCCGGGGGCGGCCTTGACCCGGAAGTGCCCGCACCCGGAGCAGTCGGCGGGCGGTCGGCTCGCCATGTTCCGTGGCCTCGTCCGTCCGCGCCATGGCGTACGCCACAGCCGGCCGCGGACCGCCCCGCCGGCGTCCCGGGCCACCTGCGCGGACTTCCTCAAGTTCCGCTGAGAAAACGGAAGTTGAAGCTCGTAACACCGCGTTCCGCTTGACGCGACCCTTGGGTGAGGGTTTGCTGTGCGTGATCGGTCGATGGCAGCCCGAGAAACAGGAAGTTCCGCGGTGCCCCCTCCTCTCCCTCTGCTCGGCGCGGGCCGGGCCCCCACGGACCAGTCCGGCGACACCGCCCCGGACGACTCCGCCCAGGCCACCGCGGGGGCCTATGACGACGCCCTGGACGACGGTGAACTGCTCACCGCGCGCGCGGCGTCGGCCCAGGGCCGCAGGCAGGCCGCCCGCTCCCTGCTGCTGCACACGGGCGACGACTGGGACCGCCGGGGCCACCGCCTCACCGTGCTCGCCGCCGAGCCGTACGCCGTCGCCTGGGCCCGGGACTGGCAGCTCGCCGAGCCCGAGTCCGCCGACGCCGCCGCGCTGACCGCCCTCGCCCAGGTCCACCGCGCCCTGCGCGGCAAGGAGGACCCCGACCGGGCCCGCGAGGCCTGCGCCGCGGCCGCCGCGCTCGCCCCCGCCGACCCCACCCCCTGGCTCGGCCTGCTCCGGCTGGCCCGCACCCTCGGCCCGGAGCGCGAGGTGCTCGCCGTCTTCGCCGAGCTGCGCCGCCGCCACCCCGAGCACCACCACGCCCACCACCTGCTCCTCGCCCGGCTCGCCGAACGGCCCGCGGGCGGCCGGGGCGCCGAGACCCACGAGGTGTACGACCTGGCCGAGCTGGCCGCCGCCGAGGCCCCGGCCGACTCGCCGCTCGCCGTCCTGCCGGTCGTCGCCTACGCCGAGCGCTACCGCGTCCTCGCCGCCACCGGCCTGGCCCCCGCCGACCCGGCCGCCTCCGGGCACTGGTCCGGCCCCCGGGCCCGCCGGATCCTGCGCGCCTGCTTCGACTGGTGGCTGGAGTGGGAGCACGACGAACACCCCCGCCGCCACGTCGACCTCAACCACCTCGCCTTCGCGCTGTCCTGCGCCGGCCGCCCCGCCGAGGCGGCGGCCCTCTTCCAGCGCATCGGCCGGCACGCCACCCGGGCGCCCTGGTCCTACGCGCACCGCGACCCGCGCGCCTCCTTCCGCGAGGCCCGCGCCCGCGCGCTGAACGGCACGGTCCGCTGAACCGTACGGGTTTCCGAGACGTACGTAAGAAGTGATTACAGAAGTCTGACCGGTGACCCGATTCCCTGGCTCCCCACAGCCCCGAGTGCTCGAATGAAAACGTGAACTCTGAACAATCCGAGGAGCAGCACGGCGAGCGGGGCGGCACGCCCGTCGGCCGCCGTGTCTTCCTCGGCACCCTCGGCCTGGGCGCGCTCGGCGTGGTCGCCGCGCCCACGCTCCAGCGCGGCATGGAGGGCTTCCTCGGCGCCGTCGCCGGCAAGGACCCCACGGGCCTGACCGGCCTGCTGCCCAACGGCGGCGGCTTCCGCTACTACTCGGTCGCCGCGTCGGTGCCGAACAGGACGGTCGCGAACTACCGGCTGACGATCGACGGCCTGGTGGACCACCCGCGCGCCTACACCCTGTCCGACCTGCGCGCCCTGCCGCAGACCCGGCTGGTCAAGGACGTCCAGTGCGTCACCGGCTGGCGGGTGCCGGGCACCCCCTTCGAGGGCGTCCGCCTCGCCGACCTGCTGGACGCGGCGGGGGTCCGCTCCGCCGCGAAGGCGATCCGCTTCACCTGCTTCGACGGCACCTACACCGAGAGCCTCACCCTCGACCAGGCCCGCCGCCCGGACATCCTGGTCGCGCTGCGCATGCAGGACAAGGACATCGGCCACGACCACGGCGGCCCGGTCCGCCTCTACGTCGCCCCCATGTACTTCTACAAGTCCGCCAAGTGGCTCTCCGGCATCACGGTCACCGACCATGTCCAGCCCGGCTACTGGGAGAACCTCGGCTACGACGTCGACGCCTGGGTCGGCAAGTCGAACGGACGGACCGATGCCCCTACGAGCTGACACCCCCGCCCCGCCGGCCGCCCGCGTCCACCGCTTCACCCCGGCCGAACGCTGGGTGCATCGCGTCACGGCCGCCCTGATGGGCGTGTGCGTGGTGACGGCGGCGATCCTCTACATCCCGCAGCTGGCGATCCTGGTCGGCCGCCGGGAACTGGTCGTCCGGGTCCACGAGTGCGCGGGCCTCGCCCTGCCGGTGCCGGTCCTGCTCGGTCTCGCCTCCCGCGCCTTCCGCCGCGACCTGCGTTTCCTCAACCGCTTCGGCCCGCACGACCGGATGTGGCTGCGTGCGGCGCTGCTGCGGGACAAGCGCCGGTCCTCCCGCCCGGCCGGCAAGTTCAACGCCGGCCAGAAGGTCTACGCTGCCTGGATCGCCGGCGCCACGCTGGTCATGCTCGGCACCGGGCTGCTGATGTGGTTCACCCACCTCGCCCCGCTGATGTGGCGCACCTCGGCCACCTTCGTCCACGACTGGCTGGCCCTGACGATCGGCGTGGTCCTGGCGGGCCACATCGGCATGGCCCTGGGCGACCCGGAGGCGCGACGGGGCCTGCGCACGGGGACGGTGAGCCGGGACTGGGCGAAGCGGGAACACCCGCTGTGGCGCCCGTGAACCGGTTCCTGCGCGGAACGCGGCTGCTCAGAACTCCAGCAGCACCTTGCAGGACCGGTTCCGGTCGGCGGCCAGTTCGAAAGCGGCGGCGGCGTCCCGTACCGGAACCACGCGGCTGATCAGCCCGTCGAACGCGCCGCGCGCGGCCAGCAGGCG
Source organism: Streptomyces sp. MUSC 14 (assembly GCF_001866675.1). Taxonomy (NCBI): domain Bacteria; kingdom Bacillati; phylum Actinomycetota; class Actinomycetes; order Kitasatosporales; family Streptomycetaceae; genus Streptomyces; species Streptomyces sp. MUSC 14. The sequence continues at coordinate 85,165 of NZ_MLYN01000051.1, read as the reverse complement.
GAGGGCGTCGTCGAACCCGGCACCGAAGCGGAACGAGCCCCGCAGCTCGATCTCCCGGCTCACCAGCAGGTTCCCGGCGAACGGGCTGCGGCCCGGCGGCAGCATCCCGAGCTGGACGACCACGCCCCCGCGCCGTACGTGCCGCAGACAGGTGTCCAGTCCGGCCGCGACCCCCGACGCCTCGACGGCCGCGTCCGCCTCGTGCGTCCCGTCCGGCCATCCGGCGTCGTCCGGGTCGTCGGCCCGCACGAGCGTGTCGGCTCCGGCGACGGCCGCGTACCGCAGCGCCTTGGGCAGCAGGTCGGTCACCGTCACCCGTGCCGCGCCGGCCGCCTTCGCCGCCGCGACCACCAGGCACCCGATCGGCCCCGCCCCGGTCACCAGCACATGCCGGCCCGTGACGTCCCCGGCCCGCCGGACCGCGTGCAGTGCCACCGCCAGCGGCTCCGCGAGCGCGGCCCGGCGCAGCCCGAGCCCCTCGGGAAGTTCCCTCAACTGCTCGGCGGGAACGGCCACTCGGGCCGCGAACCCGCCCTGGACATGCGGAAGGCGGGCCGCGCTGCCCAGGTACCGGGTGTCCCGGCAGACGCCCGCCCGCCCGTCCGCACACTCCGGACAGCGCCCGCACGGGGTGGCGGGGTGCACGGCGACCGTCGTACCCGGCGCGGGACCCGTGGCCCCGGCGCCGTAGGACACCACGGTGCCCGCCACCTCGTGCCCGAGCACCATCGGCTCCCGGAGCCGGAAGTCACCGACCCCGCCGTGGCGCCAGTAGTGCAGATCGGAGCCGCAGATGCCGCCGTAGCGGACGGCGACCAGGGCCTCGCCGGGCCCGGGGACGGGTACCGGCAGCTCCGCGACCCGCAGGTCGCCCGCACCGTGGATCACGCAGCCCAGCATCTCCGTGGCCCCTCTCAGAGCACGCTCGTCATGCCGCCGTCGACGTACAGGATCTGCCCGCTGACGAAGTCGGCCGCGGGCGAGGCCAGGAAGAGCACACCGCCCACCAGGTCCTCCGTGCGGCCCCAGCGGCCGGCCGGGGTGCGCCGGCGCACCCACGCGCCGAACTCCTCGTCGTCCACCAGGGGCCGGGTCAGCTCGGTCTCGATGTAGCCCGGACCGAGCCCGTTGACCTGGACACCGCAGGGCCCCCAGTCCGCGCACATGCCCTTGGTGAGCATCTTCAGCGCGCCCTTGGTCGCCGCGTACGGCGCGATGCCGGGGCGGACGACCTCGCTCTGCAGCGAACAGATGTTGATGATCTTGCCGTGGCCGCGTGCCGTCATCCGCCGGGCGGCCTCGCGTCCGACGAGGAACGCGCTGGTGAGGTTGGTGTCCAGGATGCGGTGCCAGTCGGCGTCCGCGAACTCCAGCAAGGGGGCGCGCAGTTGCATGCCCGCGTTGTTCACCAGGATGTCGAGCGGGCCCACCCGCTCCTCGATGTCCGCGATCCCGGCGGCCACGGATGCGCCGTCGGTCACGTCGAACACCGCCGTGCGGATCCGGTCCCGGTCCCCGGGCAACTGCGCCGCCGCTTCCGTGAGGCGGCCGGCGTCGCGCCCGTTGAGGACGACCGCGCAGCCGGCCTCGGCCAGGCCCCGGGCGAGGGCGAGACCGATGCCGCGGCCGGAACCGGTGACCAGGGCCGTACGGCCGCTGATGTCGAAGAGCGGGTGAGCCGTCATCGCCGTACCCCTGTCCGGGTCGTGTCCCTAGATGATCAGTGAGAGCAGCAGGACCAGGCCGCCGGCCACCACCGAGAGGATCGTCTCCATGGCCGACCAGGTCTTGACGGTCTGCCCGACGTCCAGCCCGAAGTACTCCTTCACCAGCCAGAAGCCGGCGTCGTTGACATGGCTGAAGAAGAGCGAGCCGGCGCCGATGGCGAGGACCAGCAGGGCGGTGTGGGTGGTCGACATGCCGGCCGCCAGCGGAGCCGCGAGCCCCGCCGCCGACACGGTCGCGACCGTCGCCGAACCCGTCGCCAGCCGGATCACGACCGCGATCAGCCAGGCCAGCAGGAGCGCCGGGATCGACCAGTCCTTGGAGATGTCCAGGATCATCTGGCCCACCCCGGAGTCGATCAGCGTCTGCTTGAAGCCGCCGCCCGCGCCGACGATCAGCAGGATCCCGGCGATCGGCATCAGGCCCTTCTCGACCGTCTGCTGGAGCCGTTCCCTGCTGAACCCGGCGGGCCGGCCCAGCGTGAAGAACCCGACGATCACCGCGGCCAGCAGGGCGATCAGCGGGGAGCCGACGACGTCGAAGACGCGCTGGGTGTGGTTCGCCGGATCGTCCACGACGATGTCCACCAGCGCCTTGGCCAGCATCAGCACGACGGGCAGCAGCACGGTGGCGAGCGTCGCGCCGAAGCCGGGGCGCCTCTCCAGCTCCTCCGAGGGGCGCTGCGGCAGCATGCGGTCGGGCGCCTGGACGTCCACCCAGCGGGCCGCGACCTTCGAGAACAGCGGACCGGCGATGATCACCGTCGGGATCGCGACCACGATGCCGAGCGCCAGGGTCACGCCCAGGTTGGCCTTGACCGCGTCGATCGCGACCAGCGGGCCGGGGTGCGGCGGGATCAGGCCGTGCATCACGGACAGACCGGCCAGGGCCGGGATGCCGATGCGCATCAGGGAGTAGTTGCCGCGCTTGGCGACCATCAGCACGACCGGGATCAGCAGCACGATGCCGATCTCGAAGAACAGCGGCAGACCGACCACGGAGGCGATGAGCACCATCGCCCACGGCATCGCGCGCCCGCCCGCCTTGGCGAGGATCGTGTCGACGATCTGGTCGGCGCCGCCGGAGTCGGCCAGCAGCTTGCCCAGGATCGCCCCGAGCGCGATCAGGACACCCACACTGGCCACCGTGGAGCCGAGCCCGGTGGTGAAGCTGGTGATCGTCTTGTCGAGCGGCGCCCCGGCGGCGGCCCCGAGCGCCAGCGACCCGACGGTCAGCGCCAGGAAGGCGTGGAGCTTGAACTTGGTGATGAGCAGGACGATCACGGCGATGCCCACCAGGACGGCGATGCCCAGCTGGGCGTGGCCTGCGGAGGTGATCGGCGGAGGCGCGTCCGCTGCCAGCATCTCGACACTGAGTCTGGTCACGGGGGTTCCCTTGCGGTTACGGGGACTTGTCGGGGGTGTCCCGCCGGGGCGGGGGTTGCACGGATGCGGGGGCCACGCGAAGGCGTGGGTAACGCGGGCGTCACGCGGCGGCCGGGAGGGCGGCCAGCGCCTGTACGGCGCGCTCGGTGATCTCCTCGGGGCCGCCGCTGACGTCCACGGCGACACCGGCCTCGTCCGGCTCCAGGGGCTGGAGCGTGGCGAACTGCGAGTCCAGCAGCGCGGTCGGCATGAAGTGCCCCTGGCGGTGGCCCATCCGGTCCTCGATGAGCCTCCGGTCGCCCGTGAGGTGCACGAAGACGATCCCGGGGGCGGCGGCCCGAAGCCGGTCGCGGTACGACCGCTTCAGCGCCGAGCTGCTGACCACCCCGCCCAGTCCGGCCCGCCCGTGCGCCCAGTGCCCGATGGCGTCCAGCCACGGCCACCGGTCGGCGTCGTCCAGCGGGGTCCCGGCCGACATCTTGGCGATGTTGGCCGGCGGATGGAAGTCGTCGCCCTCGGCGTACGGAACGCCCAGCCGCGCGGCGAGCAAGGGACCGATGGTGGTCTTGCCCGTCCCCGCGACGCCCATCACGACGACGACCTGGGGGGTACGCATTACTGCCTCGCTGTCTTCCTCGACATCCGACGCCACATCGGCGTCGCCACACTGAAACTCATTAGGTACGACGAATTCAAGAGTGTGTGACATATAAGTCTGACTTTTTCCCTCGGTGATCCAGGCCGTACGCTGAGTGCATGAGCACACCGGGCCGGGGGTTGCACGGCCATGTACTGGACTCCCTCGGACCCGCCATCACCGGGGGCGAGTACCCCCCGGGCAGCGTCCTGCGGACGGACGAACTCGCCCAGCACTTCGAGGTGTCACGCTCCGTGATGCGCGAGGCGGTCCGTGTGCTCGAATCGATGCACCTGGTCGAGTCCCGCCGCCGGGTGGGCGTCATCGTCCGCGCCAAGTGCGAGTGGAACGTCTACGACCCGCAGGTCATCCGCTGGCGCCTCGCGGGCGCCGACCGCCCGCACCAGCTGCGCTCGCTGACCGTGCTGCGCTCCGCGGTCGAACCCGTCGCGGCGGGCCTCGCGGCGCGGCACGCGACGGCCGGGCAGTGCGCCGAACTCACCGAGTGCGCGCTCGGCATGGTGGCCAACTCACGCGGCCACCAGCTGGTGGGGTACCTGATCCACGACATGGCCTTCCACCGCGTGATCCTCACGGCCTCGGGCAACGAGATGTTCGCCCGCCTCGGCGACGTCGTCGCGGAGGTGCTGGCCGGGCGCACCCATCACGAGGTCATGTTCGAGGACCCCGACCCGGCGGCCGTCACCCTGCACGTGCAGGTCGCGGAGGCGGTCCGCGAGGGCGACGCGGCCCGCGCGGAGGAACTGACCCGGCAGATCACCGTGGGCGCCCTCCAGGAACTGGACGTCCTGGCGCCCTAGGGGGCGTCGTCTGGATCATGCCAGCGTCGCGGGGTCTGGGGTCGGTCGGCAGGCGCCGTTCCTCACGGCCGACCTGGTCCGGACGACACCCCCAGCCGGGCGGTCCGGCTCAGTCCAGGAACTCCCCGTCCACGTACACCCACGCCCCGTCGACCCGCTCGAAACGGCTGCGCTCGTGCAGCGCACCGCCCCGGTAGGAGGCGCGGAACGTCACGGTGCCCGTCGTGTGGAACGCGGACCCGTCGGTGCTGTCCACGATCTCCAGCCCCGTCCACCGCATCCGCGGATCCAGCTCCAGCCGCTCCGGCCGGGTCCGTGGATGCCAGGTGCGCAGGAGATACCCCGTGTCCCCCTTCACGAACGCGCTGTACCGCGACCGCATCAGCGCCTCGGCCGTCGGCGCGCCGGCACCTTGCTGATGGAAGCGGCCGCAGCAGGCGTCGTAGGACCGGGGGAGTCCACAGGGGCAGGTGCGCGAGGTCATGGGCCCTATTCTGCCCGGCCGAGGAGAGGCGGCCGCCGCGGGTCGGGTGCACAGTGGAAGGGCGACGCGCGGTGCAGGGAGGCGAGGCGGACGATGACCGATCCCATGCGAGGCCGTCCCCCGGCCGTCAAGGAGTGGCGGCTGAACCTGTATCTGTCCGAGCACGACCCGGACACCACGGCCCGGATCGTGCTGGACACCGGGGACAACGTGCTGGAGAGCCGCGCGGAGGCCCGCCGCAGCCCGTACGACCCCGAGGTACCCGAGATCGGCGACGAACTCGCCGCCGGGCGGGCGCTGATCGCCATGGGCCGGATCCTGCTGCGCGCCGCCGACGGGGACATGAAGGACGTCGGCGCGGCCGACATCGAGGGCCCGTCGCCGCTGTGGATGGACCGGGAATGGGAGTGAGGCCGCCGCTCAGCGCCCCTTGCGCAGGAACGTCCGCAGCTTCGTCAGCGGCCACGTGTTGATCACGTCGTCACGGGTGAGCCAGCCGCGCTGCGCGGTGCCGATGCCGTAGCGCAACGCGGCGAGATGCGGGACGGCGTGCGCGTCGGTGTTCACGGCGAACCGCACCCCGTGCTCACGGGCGCGCAGGATGCCCTCGTCCCCGAGGTCCAGCCGGTCCGGCTGGGCGTTGACCTCCAGCGCGGTGCCGGTGCGCGCGCACGCCGCGAACACCTCGTCCCAGTCGGCGTCCACCCCGGGCCTGCGGCCGAGCAGCCGGGTCGTGGGGTGCCCGAGGATGTTCACGTGACGGTTCTCGACGGCCCGCACCAGCCGCTTCGTCATCGCCCCGCGGCCCAGGTCGAAGTGCGAGTGCAGCGAGGCCACGCACAGGTCGAAGCCCGCCAGGAACTCGTCCGGCCAGTCCACCGCGCCGTCCGGCCCGATGTTCAGCTCCGTGCCGTGCAGCAGCCGCAACTTCCGTGGACCGCCGTCCAGTTCGCGTATCCGCTCCCGCTGGGCGAGGACCTTCTCGTCGGTCATGCGCTGCATGGACAGGCCGGGCGCGTGGTCGGTGACCGCGTAGTACGCGTAGCCGCGCGCCGCGGCCGCCGCCACCATCTCCTCCAGCGGGGCAAGCCCGTCGGTGAGGTCGGTGTGGGTGTGCAGGTCACCGCGGACGTCCTGCTCGGTCACCACCTCGGGCAGCTCGCCGTGCAGGCCCGCCTCGATCTCCCCGCGGTCCTCCCGCAGCGTCGGCGGTATCCAGGGCAGCCCCAGCCGGGCGTACACCTCCTCCTCGGTACGGGAGGCCAGCGACTCACCGCTCTCCGCGTCGAACAGTCCGTACTCGGACAGCTTCAGCCCCTGGTGCACGGCGATGGTCCGGGTACGGATGTTGTGGGCCTTGGAACCGGTGAAGTACTGCAGCGCGGCACCCCACGACTCCGGCGGCACCACCCGCAGGTCCACCTGGAGCCCCTTCGCGGTGCGCACCGACGTCTTCTTCGTGCCCCGCGCGATCACCTCGGCCGTGGCTGGCCACGCGCACAGCGCCGCCATGAACGGCTCCGACCGCTTCGCCGCGACCAGGACGTCCAGGTCGCCGACGGTCTCGCGCATCCGGCGCAGCGAACCGGCGTACGCGCAGCGCCTGCACCCGGTCACCCCGGACAGCTCGGCGACGATCTCCTCGGCCGTCTCCAGCGCCACCGACAGCGGCACCCGGGCGCCCGCCCGCCGCAGCAGCTCGATGCCGTGCCGGATGTTGTCCTGCGTCTTCTCGCCGAAGCCCTTCAGATCGGCCAGCGCGTCCGCCTCGATCGCCGCGGCCAGCTCGCTCACCGACGCGATGTGCAGCCCCTCGTAGAGCGCGAGCGCCTTCTTCGGGCCCAGGCCGGGGATCGTGGTCAGCTCCCGGACCCCGGCCGGGATCTTCGCCCGGCGCTCCTCGACGACGGCCATCTTCCCCGTGCGCAGGTACTCGGCGACCTTCTCGGCGATGGACCGGCCCACGTGCGGGATCTCCCGCAGGCCGGCGGGGTCCAGCGTGGCGACGTCCGCCGGATACCCGCCGATGGCACGCGCGGCCTTCTCGTAGGCGCGCGCCTTGAAGGCGTCGCCTCCCGTGATCGCGATGAGGTCCGCGTACTCCCGCAGGAGCGCCTCGACCTCCTCGTTGGGCCGGGCCACCCTTCAAGTCTAGGGAGCGAGCCCCAGGACCGGCAGCGGCGGCAGCTTCGCCCCGTACACCCACGCCTCGAACAGCCCGGCCGTGGGGGCGTCCGCGAAGCGGGCCACGTGCTCGGCGAACGCGGCCGTCGTCACCGTGCCGCTGCGGTGCAGCCGCACCCAGTCGCGCAGCATCCGGAAGAACGCCTCGTCGCCCAGCGCACAGCGCACCGCGTGCAGGGTCAGACCGCCCCGCTCGTAGACCCGGTCGTCGAACAGCGACCGGCGCCCCGGATCGGCCAGCCGCAGATCCTGCGGCAGCGTGGTGAGCAACTGGTGGGCCGTGGCCGCCAGTTGCTGGGCGCTTCGGCCGCCCGAGCGCTCGGACCACAGCCATTCCGCGTACTTGGCGAAGCCCTCGTTCAGCCAGATGTGCCGCCAGTCCGCGACGGACACGCAGTTGCCGAACCACTGGTGCGCCAGTTCGTGCGCCACCAGCCGCTCCGAACCGCGGGCGCCGTCCACGTGGTTGGCGCCGAACAGCGACAACCCCTGTGCCTCGACGGGCACATCGAGCTCCTCCTCGGTCACCGCGACCGCGTACTCGTCGAACGGGTACGGCCCGAACAGCTCCTGGAACAGCTCCATCATCGCGGGCTGGCGCGCGAAGTCCCGGGAGAACTCCGGGAGCAGATGCGCCGGGATGTGCCCGTGCTGCGGCACCCCGCCCGGACCCGGATCGCCCAGCAGCACCGTCTGGAACTTGCCGATCGCGAGGCCCACGAGATAGCTGGACGTGGGCGCGGACTGCTCGTACACCCACGTGGTCGTGGACGCCTTCGTCGTCCGGGTCAGCAGCCGCCCGCCCGCGACCACCGCGTACGCCGACGGCGTCGTCACCGAGATCTGGTACGACGCCTTGTCGGCGGGCCGGTCGTTGCACGGGTACCAGGACGGCGCCCCGGTCGGCTGGCTCGCCACCAGCGCCCCGTCCGCCAGCTCCTCCCAGCCGATCCCGCCCCAGGGGCTGTTCACCGGCTTCGGGTTGCCGGACCAGTGCACCTCGACGGTGAACGCGGCCCCGGCCCGGATCGCCTTGGCCGGCCTGATCCGCAGCCGGCCGCCGCGGTGCGTCCAGTGCGGCTGGCGGCCGTCCACCCGGAGCCGGCCGATCCTGAAGTCGGCCAGGTTGAGCTGGAACTCGGTCAGCGCCGCCCGGCCCGCGATGGCGTTGATCCGGGCCGTGCCGGCCAGCCGGTTGGGGCCGGGCCGGTAGTCCAGCGCCAGCTCGTAGCGATGCACCCGGTACCGTGCGTCACCGTTGTCGGGAAAGTACGGGTCCGGGCCGGCCGACTGCTGAACTGCCACTGCTGTGTCCGCTCCCTGCGCTGTGCCACCACTCCGCTCCGCCGGCGCACCGCTCACCGACGCCGAGAGGCCCACGCTCACGGACGCCATGCCTCGATCGGATTGCCGAGCCAGCGGGTGTCGTCCGGGACGGACTCCGCGGCCATGACGAGCGACGCGGGACCCAGGGTCGTACGGGCCCCGACCGTGCTGCCGGGCAGCACGATCCCGCCAGGACCCAGTGTGGCGCCCTCACGGAGAACCACAGTATCCGTCCGCAAGATCCGGTCATGGAAGAGGTGCGTCTGGAGCACACAGCCGCGATTGACGGTGGCGGCGTCCTCCAGCGTCACCAGGTCCGCCTCCGGCAGCCAGTAGCTCTCCACCCACACACCCCGGCCGATGCGCGCCCCGAGCCCGCGCAGCCACGCCGTCATCACCGGCGTCCCCGGCACGGAACCGGCCAGCCACGGCACCGCCAGCACCTCGACGAACGTGTCCGCCAGCTCGTCTCGCCACACGAAGGAGCTCCACAGCGGATGCTCACCGGTGCGGTGCCGCCCCACCAGCGCCCACTTCGCGACGACCGACACGAGGGCCGCGACGCCACCGGCCACCAGCAGCACCACGCCCGACAGCGCCCACGCCCACACACCCAGCGCGCACAGCGCTGCCACCGTCGCCGCGGCCAGCGCCGCCGAGCACAGCACCGGCACGAACCGGCACAGCTCCACCAGCGCCCGCGCCCACAGCAGCCGCGCGGGCGGCTCGTACGTACGGCTCTGGTCCCCGTCGGCGGCGCTGCGCGGCAGCTTCACCGGCGGCAGCCCCAGATACGAGGTGCCCTTCTTCGCCTTCTTCGGCGTCGCCGACAGCACCCCGACCAGCCCGCCGTCCGGCACGCTGCGCCCCGGCGCCGTCATCCCCGAGTTCCCGAGGAAGGCCCGCCGCCCGATCTCCGCGCGCCCGATCCGCACCCAGCCGCCGCCCAGCTCGTACGGCGCGGTCAGCGTGTCGTCGGCGAGGAACGCCCCGTCGCCGACGGTGGTCAGGCTAGGCAGCGCCAGCACGGTCGACACCTCGGCGCCCCGCCCGATCCGCATCCCGAGCAGGCGCAGCCACACCGGCGTGACCAGCCCGGCGTACAGCGGGAACAGCGTCTCGCGTGCGCGGTCCATCAGCTGCGTCACGGTCCACGCCTGCCAGCCGATCCGGCTGTGCGTCGGATGCGTGCCCTCGCGCAGGCCGAGGCTCAGCGCCCGTACGACGACCAGGATCAGCAGCGCGTACGCCAGCCCGTAGGCCAGCGTGGCCGGGACCAGCGCCTGCGCCGCCCCGAGCAGGGCCCGGCCCGCGGAGTCGCCCGGCGCCACGAACAGCCCGGCGACCAGCAGTGCGGCCACGCCCGCGACCAGCGGCAGCGCGCTCAGCGCGAGCCCGGTCAGCCCGTACATCACCCGCCAGTACGTGCCCCGCTGCGGGCGCTCCTTCGGCCAGTTGCGCTTGGCCTTGCCCAGCTTCACCGCGGGCGCGCCCGCCCAGCGCTGGCCGGTCGGGACCTGCCGGCCGACGGCCGAGCCGGGCGCCACCTCGGCCCGCTTGCCGACGCGGGCGCCCGGGAAGAGCATGCTGCGGGTGCCGACGGTGGCGTGCGCGCCGACCCTGACCGGGCCGACCTCCAGCCGGTCGCCGTCCAGCCAGTACCCGGACAGGTCGACCTCGGACTCCACGGCCGCGCCCCGGCCCAGCCTGAGCATGCCGGTCACCGGCGGCAGCGAGTGCAGGTCCACGTCCGGCCCGATCTTGGCGCCCAGCGCCCGCGCGTACCGCTCCAGCCAGGAGCCGGTCAGCGTGGTCGCCCCGCTGAACTCGGCCAGCCGCTCGGCCGCCCACAGCCGCAGATGCACGCTCCCGCCGCGCGGATACCGCCCGGGTGCGAGCCCGCGCAGCAGCAGCCGCGCCCCGCCCGCGGCGAGCGCGATCCGGCCGGGCGGGGTGAAGAGCAGCAGCCCGCCGGCGGCGAGGAGCCACCAGGGGGCGGTCGGCAGCCAGGCGTATCCGGGCAGCACCGTGCCGACGGCGGCCAGGACGAGCGTCCAGCGCAGCCCGAGCAGCGTGAACAGCGGAAGGAGCAGCAGCACCTGGACGACCTGGGCGCGGACGGGCACCGGAGCCACGGTCCGCGCGGCGCCGTCATCCTGCGCCGACTGCTCCAGCCGCCGGGCCAGCTTGCGCAGGGTGGGCTGCTGGTAGATGTCGAGGACGGCCGCGCTCGGGTAGCGGGTGCGCAGCCGGGTGGTGAGCTGGGCGGCGGCGAGGCTGCCGCCGCCGATCGCGAAGAAGTCGTCGGAGGCACTGGTCACCGGGATGCCCAGCACCTCGGTCCACTGCTCGGCGAGCCAGGCCTCGGTGCCGTACAGATCCGCCTTGGGCGTCTCGAGGCCCTCCAGCGGCCACGGCAGCGCGTTCCGGTCCACCTTCCCGGACGTCCGGGTCGGCAGCTCGGCGACGGGCGCGAGCAGCGGTACGAGCGCGGCGGGCAGCTCGGCCCGCAGCTTCTCGACGGCGGCCGCGTGGTCCCAGCCGTCCTGCGTGACGACGTACCCGACGAGCAGCTGATTGCCGCTGCGGGCGGTGCGCACCGCGGCGGCGGCCCCCGCGACGCCCGGCAGCGCCTGGAGCGCGGCATCCACCTCGCCCAGCTCGATCCGCCGCCCGCCGAGCTTGATCTGCTCGTCCGCCCGCCCGAGGAAGATCAGCCCCTCGGGCTCGGCCCTGACCAGGTCCCCGCTCCGGTAGGCCCGCTCCCAGCCCAGCGACTCGAGCGGCGCGTACTTCTCCGCGTCCTTCCCGGCGTCGAGATAGCGCGCGAGCCCGACCCCGCCGATCACGAGCTGTCCGCTGTCGCCCATGGCCACGGGCTCACCGCCGTCGTCGACGACGGCCAGCTCCCAGCCGTTCAGCGGCAGCCCGATCCGGATCGGCTCCTCGCCGGTCAGCAGGGCGGCACAGGCCACGACGGTCGCCTCGGTCGGCCCGTAGGTGTTCCACACCTCGCGCCCCTCGGTGACCAGCCGCTGCGCCAGCTCGGGCGGGCAGGCCTCACCGCCGAAGATCAGCAGCCGTACGTCGTTCAGAGTCTCGGGCTCCCACAGCGCGGCCAGCGTCGGCACCGTGGACACGACGGTGATCTCCTGCTCGACCAGCCACGGGCCCAGGTCGGCACCGCTCCTGACCTGCGACCGGGGCACCGGCACCAGACAGGCGCCGTACCGCCAGGCCAGCCACATCTCCTCGCAGGAGGCGTCGAAGGCGACGGACAGCCCCGCCATCACCCGGTCCCCGGGCCCGATCGGCTCCTCGGTGAGGAACAGGGCCGCCTCGGCGTCCACGAACGCGGCGGCGCTGCGGTGCGAGACGGCGACGCCCTTGGGCTTGCCGGTCGACCCGGAGGTGAAGATGATCCACGCGTCGTGCCCGGTCCCGGGCCGCGCGGCGGGGGCGTCGGCGGCCCCGCCCTGCATGCTGACGGTGCACCCGGCCCCGACGACCGCCCGTACGTCCGCCTCCCCGAACACCAACCCGGCCCGCTCGTCCGGGTCCTCGGCGTCGACGGGGACGTAGGCGGCACCGGCGGCGAGCACGGCGAGAATCGCGACGTACAGCTCGTTGGTCCCCGACGGCACCCGCACCCCGACCCGGTCCCCGAGCCCGACCCCGGCATCGGTCAGCCGCCGCCGCACCCGCTCGACCTCACCGGCCAGCGCCCGGTAGCTGAGACACGTCGTACCGTCGTCCAGCGCGGGCTCGTCCGGGTGGGCCCGCACGGTCGCGTCGAAGACGTCCACCAGCGTGCGCGGCGACCCGGCTGGCCCGGCCGAGAAGCGGGCCCGGTCGCCGAACTCCGTGCGGATCTCTTCGTCGAGCAGGCCGAGAGCGCTGCTCTCGTCTATGGCTGCCATCGGGTCCTCACGTCGGTCCGGCTGAACTCACAAACCGAAGATTTTACTCCGACGCTAGGAGCCGCCTCCGGTTCCGGCCACTCGGGAGGGCCGTACCGGTGGACGCGACGAAGCCGGTCCGAGGGCGCTGAGCTGGGCATCCTCGCGCCGTACGAGACATGTCCCACACACCGCCAAGGAGCGGACAACCAGGGGCAGTTGGGGCGCCGACCGGTGCGCGGACCGGTTCGGGGGCATGCGAAAGGGCCCCTGATCGACAGGGGCCCTCACTGTGGTGTCCGAGGGGGGACTTGAACCCCCACGCCCGATAAAGGGCACTAGCACCTCAAGCTAGCGCGTCTGCCATTCCGCCACCCGGACAAGGTGTCTGTCGTGCGCTGGACCCTTTTGGCGGGGTTTCCCTCGCGGCGACGAAGGAAACATTACCAGGCTTTCGGGGATGGCTGATCACCCCCCGTTCCCGGGGCCGTGCCGCATGAACGGCGTATGTCGGGCCGTGCCCCGTCTTGGGCCGGGGGCGGGGCCGGAGAGAGGATGAGGGGACCCACCAGCAGTGACAGCGGGAGGAAGCGCGTGAGCGAGACGGAGACGGACACGGCCAGGAGCGTCACCGGCGAGGACGAGGTCGTGGACCTCTGCCGCGAGCTGATCCGGTTCGACACCAGCAACTACGGCGACCACTCGGGCCCCGGTGAGCGGGCGTCCGCCGAGTGGGTCGCCGAGAAGCTGACCGAGGTCGGGCTGGAGCCGAAGATCTACGAGTCGCACCCGGGACGCGCCTCCACGGTCGCCCGGATCGAGGGCGAGGACCCGTCGCGGCCGGCGCTGCTGATCCACGGCCACCTCGACGTCGTACCGGCCAACGCCGGCGACTGGACCCACCATCCGTTCTCGGGCGAGGTCGCCGACGGCTGCGTGTGGGGGCGCGGGGCCGTCGACATGAAGGACATGGACGCCATGACCCTGGCGGTCGTCCGCGACCGGCTCAGGAGCGGGCGCCGCCCGCCGCGCGACATCGTCGTCGCGTTCCTCGCGGACGAGGAGGCGGGCGGTACGTACGGCGCCCGGTACCTCGTCGACCACCACCCCGAGCTGTTCGAGGGCGTCACCGAGGCCATCAGCGAGGTCGGCGGCTTCTCCTTCACCGTGAACGAGCGGCGGCGGCTCTATCTGATCCAGACGGCCGAGAAGGGTATGCACTGGATGAAGCTGACCGTGGCCGGCACCGCCGGGCACGGCTCGATGATCCACCGGGACAACGCCATCACCGAGCTGTCCGAGGCCGTGGCCCGGGTCGGCCGGCACACGTTCCCGGTGCGGGTCACCAAGACCACCCGGGCCTTCCTCGACGAGCTGGGCGACGCGCTCGGCACCGAGCTGGACCCGGAGGACATGGAGGCCACCCTCGCCAGGCTCGGCGGCATCGCCAAGCTGATCGGCGCCACCCTCAGCAACACGGCCAACCCCACGCAGCTGAACGCCGGTTACAAGGTCAACGTCATCCCCGGCGAGGCCACCGCGCACATCGACGGACGGTTCCTGCCCGGCTACGAGGAGGAGTTCCTCGGCGACCTCGACCGGCTGCTCGGCCCGCACGTCCGGCGCGAGGACGTGCACGCCGACAAGGCCGTCGAGACCGGCTTCGACGGCGCGCTGGTGGAAGCCATGCAGTCGTCGCTGCTCGCCGAGGACCCCACCGCCAAGGCCATCCCCTACATGCTCTCCGGCGGCACCGACGCCAAGTCCTTCGACGACCTCGGCATCCGCGGCTTCGGCTTCGCCCCGCTGAAGCTGCCGCCGGAGCTGGACTTCGCCGGCATGTTCCACGGCGTGGACGAGCGGGTGCCGGTGGACGGCCTGCAGTTCGGTGTGCGGGTGCTGGACCGGTTCATCGACGCGTCGTGAAGCCTTGCCCTGGAGTAATCGGGCGCGCGTACGACACCGACTGAGAAGGGTGAATGCGACCATAAGCTCGTAGCTCCATTACTTCCTCCTCGTTACAGCTCATGTGATCCCCGCATCTTGGGATCGCATTGCCAATGAGGAGGAAGTAATGATCAAGAAGGTCGTCGCTGCTGCGGCTGCCACCGGTGGGCTGGTTCTCGCGGGCGCGGGCCTGGCTGTCGCCGACTCCGGTGCTCAGGGTGCCGCCGTGCACTCCCCGGGTGTCGTCTCCGGCAACGTCGTCCAGGCGCCCATCCACGTCCCGGTGAACGTGTGCGGCAACACGATCAACGTGATCGGGCTCCTGAACCCCGCCTTCGGCAACACCTGCCTGAACAAGTGACGCACGCTCCCTGAGGGGGCGTGCGCGACAAGCCGTCGGCCTCGGAGCGCGCCCCATGCGCTCCGGGGCCGACTGGCCTTTTCGTTCCGAAGTGAAGCGAAGGCAGGGGGGAATCAGCATGCGACAAGGCACGCGCAAAGGCCTGATGACATTGGCCGCCGCGACCGGGGTGATCGCCGCCGCGAGCGGCTACGCCCACGCGGACTCCGGCGCCGCGGGCGCCGCGGCCGGCTCGCCGGGCGTACTGTCCGGCAACACCGTGCAGGTGCCGGTGCACGCACCGGTGAACGTGTGCGGCAACACCGTGAACGTGGTCGGACTGCTCAACCCGTCCATGGGCAACTCGTGCGCCAACCACGGCGGTACGTCCGGGGGCCACGGCGGTACGAGCGGCTCCGGCGGTTCGGGGGGCTCGCACGCGGGCGGCCGCACCGGCGGCTCGCCCGGTGTCGGCTCCGGCAACACCGTGCAGGTGCCGATCGACGTCCCGGTGAACGTCTGCGGAAACAGCGTGAACGTCATCGGCGTGGGCAACACCGCCACGGGCAACGACTGTGCCAACGGCGGCGGCGGTCACCCGACCCAACCGCCCGGGGGTGGGCACGGCAACCCGCCGGGCCATCCGGGACACCCCGGTCACCCCGGACAGCCGGGCCATCCCGGTCACCCGGGGCACCCCGGACACCCCGGCACCCCGCACCACCCGGGTAAGCCGACTCATCCGGGAGGTCCGACGACCCCGCCCGGTCCGGGGGGTCACACGCCCCACGGGCCTCAGGGGACGCAGCAGTCGCACGGGCCGCACGGGGCCTCGCAGGCCGGGGCGCAGGGCGGCCGGGGCGCACAGCTCCCCACCACCGGTGAGCTGGCGCACACCGGCAGTGACGTGCCGCTCGGCCTCACGCTGCCGGCCGGTGCGGGCGCGCTGCTCGCGGGCACGGTGCTGTACCGCAAGGCACGCGCCTCCGTCTAGCGGTCGGCGCGGGCCCGCAGCGGTCAACGCCGGTTGAGGACAAGGGCGTACGGCACTGTGGGCCGTACGGCGCGGGAAAACGGAGCGGGCCCTGCCATGCCGGCCGGGCCCGTTCCGTTCAGATGTCCGGCCTCACCACGTGGCGCGCACCTGGCGGATGATCCGCCGGCGCAACCGCACCTTGCGGCTGCCGTCGCGCATCAGGCTCAGTCGGTCCAACTCCCAGTGTCCGTACTCGGCATGGTCCGTCAGCAGACGTGTGGCTTCCTTGCGGGAGACCCCGCGAGGTACGTACACGTCGACAAATTCGTATTCCGGCATCGCATCTATTGTGCGGGCTGGGGTCCGGTACGGATAGCGTCTGCACTATGTCTGATGCTGCGCAGCCCACCGCTGCCGAGGTACGTGCCGCCGCCGAGGCGGTCAAGACCGCGCTCGACCGTCATCTGGCGGCGGTCGAACGCAGGTCGGGGGAGGACGACCCGGCCGTCTCCGAGGCGTTCAACCAGCTCGCCGCGGCCGCCGAGGTGTACGACGAGCTGCTCTACGACCGCTACGACGAGGTCACACCCTTCGAGATCCCCGGTGCGGAGGAGCTGCCGCCGTACGCGGGCCCCGAGGAACCCAACGCGATCAGCGTGCTGATCCGCCGCGACTACGCCGTCGCGGAACCCCAGCGGCTGCTCGCGCAGGCCCAGCGGGTCGAGGCGGCGGAGTACGACGAGTCCGGCGGCCCGGCCGACGGCGCCGCCGGCACGGTCCCCGGCGCACTGGGCGTCCTCTTCGGTGAGTTCGAACCGGACGAGATCGCCTCCCGGCACAAGGAGTTCGGCCTGGAGGAAGGCGACTCCACGCTCTGGGTCACCGCGGCGGAGGAGCCCGCGGAACCCGGCGAGTGGCTGGAGACGCCGTTCGAGCACATCGACCCGCAAGGGGTGGTGTGCCGGTTCGACGTGAGCGCGGTGTTCGACGACGAGGACGCCGACGACGAGGATCTCGAGTTCGTCGACGACACGGACGCGGACGCGGCGGCGGACGACGACGAGGTCGAGGGCGTCAGACGATGACGTCCGCCGGTGGTGCCGGGCCGGCCTGAGGCCGCCGCGGCACCACCGGGATCTGCCGGGGGTCAGCCGGCCGCCGACGGCACCTGCGTGCGCAGCAGCGTCTGCAGGCGGGTCGTGCGGGGTCTGGCCGGCGTCTGCGCGACCGCCTGCGGCAGGGCCTGCTCCACCCCGTGGACCACGGACAGATGCCGCTCGGCCCGGCAGAACGCCGTATACACCCACGGTCTGCTGAGCGTCTGCGCCGCGTCGCCGGGCAGCACCACGACCGCCGCCGGCCAGCGGGCCCCGACCGCCTGATGCGCGGTCAGCGCCCAGCCGTGCCGTACGGCCCCCTCCACCCGCTCGCGCGGGACGACCACGGGGGTGCCCGCACAGGACAGGTGCAGTCCGTCGGCGTCGGCCGTCACCACCACGCCCGGCACCGTACGACCCGGGGCGGGGGTGTAGGCGATCCGGTCGCCGGGGTCGAAGCCGCCGAAGCGGCCCGGGCCGGGGTTGAGGCGCTCCTTCAGGGCGGCGTTGAGCGCGCGGGTGCCGGCCGCGCCGCCGTGTCCCGGGGTGATCACCACGGTCTGGTCGGCCGGGACGCCGATCGCCCGCGGTACCGAGTCCGCGACCAGCTGGACCGTGCGGTGCACGGCCTCGCCCGCGTCCCGCACCGGGACGATGACGATCTCCTTGCCGGGGGCGTCGACCTGGTTCAGCTCGCCGATTCCGATGCCGGAGACCAGCTCGCCGATCGGGCCGGGGTCGGGCACGCGGGAGGCGACCTGCGGGCAGGCACGGGCGGCCAGCAGGTCCGCGAAGACCCGGCCCGGACCGGCCGACCACAGCACCGCCGGGTCACCGCTGAGCACCAGCCGGGCCTCGTCCGGCAGCGACTCCACGAGCATCGCGGCGCTCTCCACGTCGAGCTGCGGGGCGTCGAGCACGATCAGCAGGTCCAGCTCCAGTGCGCCGTCCGCGTCCCGGCCCGGGCCCTCGGCACCGGACAGCAGCCCGGCCACCGTACCCACACCGCGCTCCGCCGCGTCCCCGCTCGCCAGCGGGCCCGGCAGCGCGGCCAGGCGACGGCTGCCGTCGGCCGTGTGGCAGACGGCGAAGGCCCGCAGGCCGGCGGTGCGGGCGGCGTCGAGCAGCGCGGCCGGTTCGGCTCGGGCCGACTCCCCGCCGGTGTGCAGCACCAGGCCGTGCCCGGCGAGCGCGCGAGCCAGCTCGGCCGCACCGCCGCGGGCCGCGTCGGCCGCCGCCCGCCAGGGCTCCTCGGTTTCCTTCGACAGGGAGTTGACGAGTCTCGCGAGGCCGTCGGCGAGGCTCTCCTCGGCCAGGGCGTAGCGCTCCAGACCGACGAGGACACGGACCGGCCGCTCCTCCTCGCCTTCCTCGCCTTCCTCGCCTTCCTCGCCCTCGCCGTCACGCTCGTCCGCCGCTCGGGGCGCCGCGCCGGGGGTGTCCTCCAGGGCGTCCTGGAAGGCCAGGGCCTCGGCCTCGGCGAGTGTGCTCTGCACCGCCGCGTCCGGGTCGGGCACGCCCTGCCGGCCCAGCGCCGTGCCGAGCGTGGACAGCTCCAGCGCGGTGTGCCCGGCGAGGGCGGCCTGCTCCAGCAGCCAGACGGTCACCGCGCGGCCCCGTCGCTCGTCGTCGGGTCCGCAGGCGGCGCCGAGCAGGGCCCGCGCGAAGCCGTCGGCCTGCTCCGGCCGGACACCGCCGATCCGCAGCAACTGCCAGGGGTCCTCGCGCAGTGCGGCGTCCGCGCCCTCGCCGAGCGCCGCCGCGATCCGGGGCGCCAGAGCCTCGGGGGCCCCGCCCTCGGTCAGCACCCGCCGGACGGCCTCGACGGCCTCCGCCGCGGGCATGCCGGGCGCGCCGGGTGCGTCGGCCGGGGCCGGTGCGGGCTGCGGCCGGCGCGCCGGCTCCGGGGCCGGGCGGCGGGGGGCCGGTGCGGGCTCGGCGAACACCGTGGCCGCCGGTTTCGCGCCGCCCTCCACCGCCCGGACCGCGGCGAGCAGGTCGGCCGCCGTACCGCTGAGCTTGGCACCGCTCTCGATCGGGCCCGACTTCTCGGCCTTGCGCCGCGCGATCCGCTCCCGCTCGACCCGCTGCGCGGCCAACTCGGCCTCCGCCTCGGACACCTGGGCCCCGGCCCCGCCACCCCCGCCCGAGCCGCTGTCGTCTTCGGCGACGCCGGCGCTCGCACCGTCCTCGGCGTCGGTCCCGGCCTCGCTCGCGCCGTCGCTCCCGTCCCCGGCCTCGGTCTCGTCCACGCCGCCGTCCTGCGCACGGCTCTCCGTGGGCGGGGCCTCAGGGGTGTCCGGTGTCCCCGGCCCGGCTTTCTCCGTGGTCTCCGGCTCCGTGCTCACAGCGTGCTCCAGTCGTGATCGGGATAGCGGTGCAGCGGCGCCGACACGTCGTCCAGCGCCCGGCAGATCTCGTCAGGAAGACTAAGCGCCTCCACTGACAATGCGGCCGTGAGCTGCTGCGCGTTGCGCGCGCCGACGATCGGGGCGGCCACGCCGGGCCGGTCCCGGACCCAGGCCAGGGCCACCTGGAGCGGGGTGACGGCGAGGCCGTCGGCGGCCGTCGTCACCGCGTCCACGATGTGCCTCGCCGTGTCGTCGAGGTACGGCTCGACGAAGGGCGCCAGATGCTCGGAGGCGCCGCGCGAGTCCGGCGGAGTGGTCTGCCGGTACTTTCCGGTCAGCACGCCCCGGCCGAGCGGGGAGGAGGGCAGCAGGCCCACGCCTAGGTCGCGCGCGGCGGGCAGCACCTCGCGCTCGACGCCCCGCTGGAGCAGCGAGTACTCCATCTGCGTGCTGGCCAGCCGGGTCCGGATGCCCGGCGCCGCGAGCTGCCAGGTGGCGGCCTTGGCGAGCTGCCAGCCGCAGAAGTTGGAGACGCCGGCGTAGCGGGCACGGCCGCTGCTCACCGCTATGTCGAGGGCCTGGAGCGTCTCCTCCAGAGGGGTGCCGGGGTCGAAGGCGTGCACGTGCCACAGGTCGACGTAGTCCGTGCCGAGGCGGGCCAGGGAAGCGTCGAGGGCGGCGAGCAGATGACCGCGGGAGCCGTCGAAGCGGCGGTCGGGATCGGGGACGCTGCCCGCCTTCGTGGAGATCACGAGGTCCCGGCGCGGCACCAGACCCTCCATCAGCTGTCCGAGCAGATACTCCGACTCCCCGCCGCCGTACACGTCCGCGGTGTCGACGAGCGTGCCGCCGGCTTCCCAGAACGTCTTCAGCAAGTCCGCGGCGTCGTGCTGGTCGGTGTCCCGGCCCCAGGTGAGGGTGCCGAGTCCGATCCGGGACACGCGCAGGCCGGTACGGCCGAGATGCCTCTGCTCCATGACCGCGAGATTACTGGCCAGAACCCATGCGGTGGGTGGCCTGTGGATAACTCGGCGGACGGGCGCCGGAGATCCCCCGGGAACGGTGATCCCGGCCCCGGTCCCGGCCGCGCCCTGCCTCGGACCCACGCCCCCGCGCTAAGGTCGCCCCCACAGAGACGTTACTCACGGGTAAGGGGAGTGGGCCATGCAACTCGGGATCAACCTCGGCTACTGGGGTGCCGGGATGGACGGGGACAATCTGGCCGTGGCCCAGGAGGCCGACCGGCTGGGGTACGCCGTGTGCTGGGCCGCCGAGGCGTACGGGTCCGACGCGGCCACGGTGCTCAGCTGGGTCGCCGCGCAGACCGAGCGCATCGACGTCGGCTCGGCCATCTTCCAGATCCCGGCCCGGCAGCCCGCGATGACCGCGATGACCGCCGCGACGCTCGACTCGCTCTCCGGCGGGCGCTTCCGGCTCGGCCTCGGCGTCTCCGGCCCGCAGGTCTCCGAGGGCTGGTACGGCGTCACGTTCGACAAGCCCCTGGCACGCACGCGTGAGTACGTCGAGATCGTGCGCAAGGCGATGACCCGGGAGCGGCTGACGTACGAGGGCGAGCACTGGACGCTGCCGCTGCCCGGCGGCCCGGGCAAGCCGATCAGGCTGACCGTGCATCCGCAGCGCGAGCACATCCCGCTGTACATCGCCGCGATCGGCCCGAAGAACCTGGAGCAGACCGGCGAGATCGCCGACGGCGCCCTGCTGATCTTCCCCTCCGCCGAGCACCTGGAGGAGACCACGATCACGCACCTGCGCGCGGGGCGCGAGAAGGCCGGCAAGACCCTCGACGGGTTCGACGTGTGCCCGACCCTGCCGCTGTCCGTCGGCGACGACAAGGACGTGGCCGGGCTCGCCGACGCGTTCCGCCCCTACACCGCCCTGTACGTGGGCGGCATGGGCAGCGCCAAGCAGAACTTCTACAACCAGCTCGCGCGGCGCATGGGATACGAGAAGGAGGCCGCCGAGATCCAGGAGAAGTACCTGTCCGGGGACAAGGCCGGTGCCGCGGCCGCCGTGCCGCACGACCTCATCGACAAGACGACGCTGCTGGGCTCCGTCGACCGGATCGCGGACCGGATGAAGGCCTACGCCGAGGCCGGGGTCACCACCCTCAGCCTCAACCCCGCGGGCTTCACGCTGGAGGAGCGGCTCGCCTCCCTGCGGGCCGGCAGCGAGGCGCTGGGGCGCGCCGGGCTCGCCTGACGGCCGCGGCCGAAGGTCTCAATAAAGGTTTCTGCGGCCGTGGTGGGGGCTCGGGGGTCTTCCCCGCCACGGCCGTCACCGGGAACAACGCGCCGGGCGCCGCGCGGTTACGACCCCGGCGTTCCTTCTTCCGGACCAGTCGCCCGGCATCCGTGTTGCGGCTCCTCTCCGCCCGCATTTGACTCGTGCTCTGCGAAATGTCGCGGATGATGCGAAATCATGCATCTTGCGGAGAGGTGACCTCGATGCTTTCGGCCAGGAGTCTGTTCCAGGAGATCCTCGACCACGACGAGTCCTTCCGGCTGTTCTGCTCCATCGCCGCAGGCGGGGAGTCCCAGGGCGGCTGGGAGAACGGGCGGATCGCCGCGCTCGTCCCGCGCAGCGAACGCGCGCTCGCCCCGAAGATCGCCCGCCACGGCGCCGACGAGAACAAGCACGGCCGGATCTTCCGCGCCCTGATGAGGAAGCGCGGGCTCACCCCCGTCGCCGTACCGCCCGAGACCGACTACACGATGCTCCTGGAACGGCGCGGCATCGGCCTCGCGCACGACAGACTCCGGCGCGACGCGCCGCTGTCCGTGCGGGACATCGTCGTCTACCTCTCCCACAGCCGGGTCACCGAGCAGCGCGCCGCCGAGCAGATGGCGATGCTCCGCCGGTACTTCGCCGACGATCCGGACGTCGGCAGGGCCGTACGCGTGATCTCCACCGACGAGGACAACCACCTCGCCTACACCCACGAGGAACTGCTGCGCCTCGCCGCCGCCGGACACGGCCGGCTGATCCAGCGCACCCTGCGCACATGCGCGCTCGCCGAGATCGCCGTCCACCGGGACGTCAGCCTCGCCGTCATGGCCCACATGGGGCGCATCCTCGGCTGGCCCCGGGCCAGGTCCGCGCTGCTCGCCGCCGCCATCCACGCGCTGTACGGCTACGAGCGCCTGGCCGGCTGGCACCGGCTGACGGCCCTGCGCATGCCCGAGCGCCGCGACGCCCTCGGCGGGCCCGCCGCCCCGGCCCACGAGTTCGCCTGAGCCGCCCCCGGCCTACAGCCAGTCGCGCCGTTTGAACAGGCGGTACAGCAGCACCTCCAGGGCGGCCATCAGCAGGATCACCGCCGGGTAGGACCACAGCCAGTGCAGCTCCGGCATGTGGTCGAAGTTCATGCCGTAGATCCCGGCGATCATCGTGGGCACCGCGGCCATCGCCGCCCACGCGGAGATCTTCCGCATGTCGTCGTTCTGCCGGACGCTCATCTGCGCCAGATGCGCCGAGAGGATGTCGGACACCAGCCGGTCCAGCGCCTCCACGGACTCGTTCACCCGCAGCAGATGGTCGCCCACGTCGCGGAAGAAGGGCCGCGCCTTGTCGTGCACGAACGGCACCGAGCCGCCGAACGGACCGGTGCCGGCGAGCCGGGTCAGCGGCACCGTCAGCGGGCCGGTGGCCCGGCGGAACTCCAGGACCTGCCGCTTGAAGGTGTAGATCCGGGACGCGGTGTGCCGCGAGCCGCCGCGCTCCGGCTGGAACACCTCCGTCTCCAACTCCTCCAGGTCCCGCTGGAGTTCCGCGGCCACGTCCAGATAGTGGTCGACGACCGCGTCGGAGATCGCGTACAGCACCGCGGTAGGGCCCTTGTCGAGCAGCTCCGGCTCGTCCTCCAGCCGGTGCCGTACGGCGGCCAGCGGCGAGCATGTGCCGTGGCGCACGGTCACCACGAAGGAGTCGCCGACGAAGACCATGATCTCGCCGGTCGCGACGGTGCCACCCTCGGGCTCGTAGACGACCGGTTTCAGCACCATGAACAGCGAGTCGGCGTACACGTCCAGCTTCGGCCGCTGATGCGCCTTGAGGGCGTCCTCGACCGCCAGGGGATGCAGCCCGAACTCCTCCGTGACCAGGCCGAACTCGCGCTCCGACGGCTCGTACAGCCCGATCCACACGAACCCGCCCGCCGCCCGCGCCTCGTCCAGCGCGTCGGACAGGTCCTCCGGGCCCTCGGTGCGGAGCCCGTGCCGGTAGACAGCGCAGTCCACGATCACGGAGCGCATTCTCCCCTCGTCCGCCCAGCGGCGCACGTGCTGATACGCCTACCCTGGGCCGCATGCCCACCCTGATCCTCGTAAGGCACGGACGGTCCACCGCCAACACCTCCGGTCTGCTCGCCGGATGGACGCCCGGCGTCGCCCTGGACGAGCGGGGCACCGCGCAGGCCGCCGCGCTGCCGGCCCGGCTCGCGGGCCTGCCGATCTCGGAGGTCGTCGCCAGCCCGCTCCAGCGCTGCCAGGAGACCGTGCGCCCGCTGCTGGAGGCCCGCCCGGGACTGCGCGTCCACACCGACGAACGGATCGGGGAGTGCCACTACGGCGACTGGTCCGGCCGCAAGCTCGCCGAGCTGAGTGACGAGCCGCTGATGGAGGTCGTCCAGGCCCACCCGTCGGCCGCCGCGTTCCCGGGCGGCGAGTCCCTGCGGGCCATGCAGACCCGCGCCGCCGAGGCCGTACGCGAGTGGAACGCGCGCGTGGAGCGCGACCACGGCGCCGACGCCGTCTATCTCATGTGCTCGCACGGCGACATCATCAAGTCCCTGGTCGCCGACGCCCTCGGGCTCCATCTCGACCTCTTCCAGCGGATCTCCGTGGAGCCCTGTTCCGTCACCGCGATCCGCTTCACCCGCCTGCGGCCGTTCCTGATCCGGCTCGGCGACACCGGGGACCTCGCCTCTCTCGCCCCGCGCGAACAGCCGGGCGCCGCACCGGACGAGGGCACCGGCGAGGGCGACGCACCGCTCGGGGGTGGTGCGGGCGCACCGTGATCGTCGGCCGCAGTAGGGTGAAGCGATCCACCGCACTCGGATCCGTCGCAGTCGCGTGACCCGCGTGGCCAGCACCGCCGAAGCTCTCGAACCCAATGGAGATCAGGACGTGTCCCGTCAGGTGTTCCTCTACGACCCGCCGGACCGCTTCGTCGCCGGCACGGTCGGACTGCCCGGACGCCGTACGTTCTTCCTCCAGGCCGTCGCAGGTTCCCGGGTGACCAGCGTGGCGCTGGAGAAGACGCAGGTGGCCGCGCTCGCCGAGCGCATGGACGAACTGCTCGACGAGGTCGTGCGGCGCAGCGGCGGCAGCGCGGCCGTCCCTGCCGTGGCGCCCACCGAGATCGCCGACACCGCCCCGCTGGAGACCCCCGTCGACGAGGAGTTCCGCGTCGGCACCATGGCGCTGGCCTGGGACGGCGAGGAACAGCGCATGATCGTCGAGGCGCAGGCCCTCGTGGAGCTGGACGCCGACACCGACGAGGACCTCGCCGAGGCCGAGGAACGACTGCTCCAGGACGAGGAGAACGGGCCCCCGATGCTGCGGGTCCGGCTGACCGGCGCGCAGGCCAGGGCCTTCGCCAAGCGTGCCCTCGACGTCGTCAACGCCGGGCGGCCGCCGTGCCCGCTGTGCAGCCTCCCGCTCGATCCGGAAGGACACGTATGTCCGCGCCAGAACGGATACCGCCGCGGAGCGTGACGTCCGTCGACACGACCGCCGACGCGGCCGCCGCGGAGCTGCTCGCGCGCGGTGAGCTGACCGTACGCGGCCGCATCCGCGAGGCGTCGAACGCCGCACTGTTCTGCACGGTCGCGTACGACGGCCGGGAAGCCTCCTGCATCTACAAGCCCGTGGCCGGGGAGCGCCCGCTGTGGGACTTCCCCGACGGCACCCTGGCCGGCCGCGAGGTGGCCTCCTACGCGGTCTCCGAGGCCACCGGCTGGGGCCTCGTCCCGCCGACCGTGCTGCGCGAGGGGCCGTACGGCGAGGGCATGTGCCAGCTGTGGATCGACGTCCAGGCCGAGGCGGAGCTGCTCGCCCTGGTGGACGCCGAGGAGCCGGAGCCGGGCTGGAAGGCGATCGGCCTGGCCGAGGTCGGCGAGGGCCGCACCGCGCTGCTCGTGCACGCCGACGACGAGCGGCTGCGCAGGCTCGCCGTCCTCGACGCAGTGATCAACAACGCCGACCGCAAGGGCGGTCATCTGCTGCCCACCGCCGAGGGCAGGCTCTACGGCATCGACCACGGTGTCACCTTCAACGTCGAGAACAAGCTCCGCACCCTGCTGTGGGGCTGGGCGGGGGAGCCGCTGACCGCGGAGGCCGTCGACGTGCTGACGGGCCTGCGGGAGGGCCTGGGCGGGCCGCTGGGCGAGCGGCTCGCCGCACTGATCACGCCGGCCGAGATCGACGCCACGCGCGCGCGTACCGAGGAACTGCTCTCCTCGGGCGTGCATCCGGAGCCGGGCGGGGAGTGGCCGGCGATCCCGTGGCCGCCCGTGTGAGCACAACGCCGGCGGATGTTCAAGACCGTCTAACGGGCCATCCGGCCCGATCCCGTTCGTATACGCAGCTCGTGGCCGGTTAGGCTCATGTACATGCATGCCTGGCCCGCTTCCGAGGTCCCCGCCCTGCCTGGTCAGGGCCGCGACCTGAGGATCCACGACACCGCGACCGGCGGTCCGGTCACCCTCGACCCCGGTCCCGTCGCCCGCATCTACGTCTGCGGCATCACTCCGTACGACGCGACCCACATGGGTCACGCGGCGACCTACAACGCGTTCGACCTCGTTCAGCGCGTGTGGCTCGACACCAAGCGGCAGGTCCACTACGTCCAGAACGTCACCGATGTCGACGATCCGCTGCTGGAGCGCGCGGAGCGGGACGACATCGACTGGGTCGCCCTCGCCGAGAAGGAGACGGCCCTCTTCCGCGAGGACATGACCGCCCTGCGGATGCTCCCGCCCCAGCACTACATAGGCGCCGTCGAGGCGATACCCGGCATCGTCCCGCTCGTGGAGCGGCTGCGCGAGCTCGGCGCGGCCTACGACCTGGACGGCGACATCTACTTCTCCGTCGAGTCCGACCCGAACTTCGGCAAGGTCTCGAACCTCGACGCGGCCGCGATGCGGCTGCTGTCCGCCGAGCGCGGCGGCGACCCGGAGCGCCCGGGCAAGAAGAACCCGCTCGACCCGATGCTGTGGATGGCGGCCCGCGAGGGCGAGCCCAGCTGGGACGGCGCCTCCCTCGGCCGGGGCAGGCCCGGCTGGCACATCGAGTGCGTGGCCATCGCCCTCGACCACCTCGGGATGGGCTTCGACGTCCAGGGCGGCGGCTCCGATCTCGCCTTCCCGCACCACGAGATGGGCGCCTCGCACGCCCAGGTGCTCACCGGTGAGTTCCCGATGGCCAAGGCGTACGTCCACGCCGGCATGGTCGCGCTGCACGGCGAGAAGATGTCGAAGTCCAAGGGCAACCTGGTCTTCGTCTCGGCGCTGCGCCGCGAGGGCGTCGACCCGGCGGCGATCCGGCTGGCCCTGCTGGCCCACCACTACCGCGCCGACTGGGAGTGGACCGACCAGGTCCTGGCGGACGCCGTCGCCCGCCTGGGCCGCTGGCGCGCCGCCGTCTCCCGCCCCGACGGCCCCAGTGCCGACGCCCTGGTCGAGGAGATCCGCGAGGCTCTGGCCCACGATCTGGACGCACCGGCCGCGCTCGCCGCGGTGGACCGCTGGGCGGAGCGCCAGGAGCAGGAGGGCGGCGCCGACACGGGTGCCCCCGGCCTGGTGACACGGGCGGTGGACGCCCTGCTGGGCGTGGCGGTCTAGCCACGTCGGCTCCGGTACGGCGGAACGGAGAAGGGGCGGTACGCGCGCGCGTACCGCCCCTTCCGTCACTCCTGGGTCACTCCTCGGAGTCCTCGTCGTCGTCCGGGCCGCCGGAGGCGTCGGGCCTCGGCGGCAGGGGCGGCCGGGTCCGTCCGCCCGGGTTGTCCCGCAGCCACGGGCCGGTGTCCGTGCCGTCCGCCGTCGCGTGGCCGCCCGGCGGGCTGACGTCCCGGCGCCGCAGGTACCGCTCGAACTCGCGGGCGATCGCCTCGCCGGACGCCTCCGGCAGCTCGGCGGTGTCCCGGGCCTCCTCCAGCGTCTGCACGTACTCGGCGACCTCGCTGTCCTCGGCCGCCAGCTGGTCCACGCCCACCTGCCAGGCGCGCGCGTCCTCGGGCAGCTCGCCCTGCGGGATGCGCAGGTCCAGCAGGTCCTCCAGCCGGTTGAGCAGCGCCAGCGTCGCCTTCGGGTTGGGCGGCTGGGAGACGTAGTGCGGTACGGCCGCCCACAGCGACACCGCCGGGACACCCGCGTGCGTGCACGCCTCCTGGAGCACACCGACGATGCCCGTCGGGCCCTCGTACTTGGTCTCCTCCAGGTCCATCCGCTGGGCCAGGTCCGCATCGGACGTGACCCCGCTGACCGGCACCGGACGCGTGTGCGGGGTGTCACCGAGCAGGGCGCCCAGGATGACCACCAGCTCCACGCCCAGCTCGTGCGCGAAGCCCAGCAGCTCGTTGCAGAACGAGCGCCAGCGCATGGACGGCTCGATGCCGCGCACCAGCACGAGATCGCGCGGCTTGTCGCCGCCGACGCGGACCACCGACAGCCTGGTCGTCGGCCATGTGATCTTGCGCACCCCGCCGTCCATGAAGACCGTGGGGCGGTTCACCTGGAAGTCGTAGTAGTCCTCGGCGTCCAGCGCCGCGAACACCTCGCCCTTGAACTCGCGTTCCAGATGCGCGACCGCCGTGGAGGCGGCGTCACCGGCATCGTTCCAGCCCTCGAACGCGGCCACCATGACTGGGTCGATCAGCTCGGGAACCCCCTCCAGCTCGATCACCCAGTGCCTCCTTCCGACGTGCCCTCGCCTGACTCACCAACCTTACGGCGTCCGGCGGGGGCGCCCGCAGCCCCCTTGCACGGGGGAGTGAACGGATCACTGCCCCGTTCACCAGTGCGGAACACCCTGCCTCACAGAGTGGACCGCAGCCACTGCTCCACGCTCGCGATGTGCACCGTGGCCCAGGAGCGGGCCGCCTCCGCGTCGCGGTCGCGCAGTGCGGCCAGGATCGCCCGGTGCTCGCGCAGGGTGCGGCCGACCGCGTCCTCCTGGGTCAGGCCACGCCAGATCCGCGCCCGTGTGGTCGGCCCCGACAGGCCGTCCAGCAGCGAGCAGAGCACGGAGTTGCCCGCGCCGCGCACGATGCCGCGATGGAACTCCAGGTCGGCGGCGACCAGCTCCTCCACCGAGGGTTGTGCGCCCAGCGCGTCCAACTGGGCGGAGAGCGCGTCCAGTTGCTGCTCGCTGATCCGGAAGGCCGCCATCGCCGTCGCGGCCGGCTCCAGGATCCGGCGCACCGCCAGGAACTCCAGCACGGTGTCGTCGCGGTGGAAGTCCACGACGAAGCTCATGGCCTCCAGCAGGAGTTGGGGGTCCAGGCTCGTGACGTACGTGCCGTCGCCCTGGCGCACGTCCAGGATCCGGATCAGCGACAGGGCCCGTACGGCCTCCCGCAGCGAGTTGCGGGACAGGCCGAGCTCGGCGGCCAGTTCGCTCTCCTTGGGCAGCCGGTCGCCGGGGCGCAGCGCACCCGAGACGATCATGCCCTTGATCTTCTCGATCGCCTCGTCGGTGACTGCCATGACCGGCCTCCCGTCGCCCGCCCCACACCTGAGACATCGGATGTCTCAGCACATTATGGAGGCAGACGCCAAGGGGCGGTCCCACCGCAGTGGGGCCGCCCCTTCGCCGTGTTCGCCTACTTCTTGTCGAGCAGGTCCTGGACCTTGCCGCGGACCTCGTCCGTGGCCAGACCGCGGATCGTCAGCGTCGTACGGCGGCGCAGCACGTCGTCCGCCGTCTCGGCCCACTCGTGGTCGCGGGCCCAGACGACCTGCGCCCAGATCTCCGGGGCGTCCGGGTGGACGCGCGCGGCCAGCTCCGGGTTCTCGTTCGCCAGCCGGGCGATGTCGAAGGCCAGGGAGCCGTAGTGGGTGGCCAGGTGCTTCGCCGTGTCGGCCGCCATGCGCGGACCGGGCGCCGGGTGGTCCACCAGCAGGCGGTGCGCGACGGCGCGCGGGTTGGCGACGCCGGGCAGCGGGAGCTTCTTCGGCAGCGAGGAGATCGGCTCGAAGTCGTCGCCGAGGGGGTGACCCGGCAGCGCCTCCAGCTTCTTCATGATCGTACGGCCGATGTGGCGGAAGGTGGTCCACTTGCCGCCCGCGACGGACAGCATGCCGCCCTTGCCCTCGGTCACCACCGTCTCGCGCT
This sequence comes from Streptomyces sp. MUSC 14, assembly GCF_001866675.1. NCBI lineage: Bacteria > Bacillati > Actinomycetota > Actinomycetes > Kitasatosporales > Streptomycetaceae > Streptomyces > Streptomyces sp. MUSC 14. The sequence continues at coordinate 55,638 of NZ_MLYN01000051.1, read as the reverse complement.
TGGCCTTGGCGGTGTCGCCGGGGCCGCCCGGCAGCACGCGCAGACCGGCGAACGCGTAGGTGATGAGGTCGCGCTGGAGCTGCTGGTCCCGGACGGAGAACGCCGCCTCGTCCAGGATCTGGGCTATGTCCTTCTCGGTGACGGAGACGTCCGCCGGGTCGCCCTCGAACTCCTCGTCGGTCGTGCCCAGCAGCAGCATGTCCTCCCAGGGGAGGGCGAAGGTGATGCGGTACTTGTCGATGGGGGTCGCGAGCGCGGCCTTCCAGGGGGAGGTGCGCTTGAGGACCAGGTGCGCGCCCTTCGACAGGCGGATGGACGGGGCCGCGTTCGGGTCCTCCATCTTCCGCAGGTGGTCGACCCAGGGGCCGGTCGCGTTCAGCACGAGGCGGGCGTCGACCCCGAACTCCTCGCCGGAGACACGGTCCTTGAGCTCGGCGCCGGTGACCCGGCCCTGGGTGAAGCGCAGGCCGGTGACCTCGGCGTGGTTGAGGACGACCGCGCCCGCCTCGACGGCCGCGCGGACCGTCATCAGCGCCATGCGCGCGTCGTTCATCTGGTCGTCGCCGTAGACGGCCACGGCCTTGAGGTTCTCGGTGCGCAGCTCCGGCACGTCCTGCGCCGCCTTGGCGGGGGACAGCAGGTGGCCGACGCCGTCGCCGAACGCGGAGAGCGCGGAGTAGGCGAAGACGCCCGCGCCGAGCTTCGCCGCGCCGTGCGGCCCGCCCTTGTACACGGGGAGGTAGAAGGTGAGCGGGTTCGCCAGGTGGGGGGCCACCTGGCGGGAGACCGCACGGCGCTCGAAGTGGTTCTCCGCCACCAGCTTCACCGCACCGGTCTGCAGGTAGCGCAGGCCGCCGTGGAGCAGCTTGGAGGAGGCGGAGGAGGTGGCACCGGCGAAGTCGCCGGAGTCGACCAGCGCCACCCTGAGTCCGGACTGCGCGGCGTGCCAGGCGGTGGAGATGCCCAGGATGCCGCCGCCGATCACAAGAAGGTCGTACGACGCCTTGGAGAGCTGCTCCCTGGTCTCGGCGCGGCTCGGGTTGGAGCCGGAGGCCGGGTGCGTCCCCAGGGCAGGCACGGACAGGGTGGACTGACTGGTCATGTCGGGTACTTACTCCTCGTCAGAGCTGAACTGTGGGGCAGCTCAGCTCTCGTCCTCGATCCAGCCCATGGTCCGGTCGACGGCCTTGAGCCAGTTCTTGTACTCACGGTCGCGGGTCTCCGCGTCCATGCGGGGGGTCCATTCGGCGGCCCGGCGCCAGTTGGCGCGCAGTTCGTCGGTGCTGGACCAGAAGCCGACGGCCAGGCCGGCGGCGTAGGCGGCGCCGAGGCAGGTGGTCTCCGCGACCATCGGGCGCACCACGGGCGCGTCCAGGACGTCGGAGAGCGTCTGCATCAGCAGGTTGTTGGCGGTCATGCCACCGTCGACCTTGAGGGCCACCAGCTCGTCGCCGGAGTCCTTGACCATGGCGTCGGCGATCTCCCGGGTCTGCCAGGCGGTGGCCTCCAGGACGGCGCGCGCGAGGTGCGCCTTGGTGACGTACCGGGTCAGACCGGCGATCACACCGCGGGCGTCGGAGCGCCAGTGCGGGGCGAACAGGCCCGAGAAGGCCGGCACGAAGTAGGCACCGCCGTTGTCCTCGACCGAGAGCGCGAGCGTCTCGATCTCGGCGGCGGTGGAGACGAGGCCCATCTGGTCGCGCATCCACTGCACCAGCGAGCCGGTGACGGCGATCGAGCCCTCCAGGGCGTAGACCGTCGGCTGGTCGCCGATCTTGTAGCCGACGGTGGTCAGCAGACCGGCGTAGGAGTTGATGATCTTGTCACCGGTGTTCATCACCATGAAGGTGCCGGTGCCGTAGGTCGACTTGGTCTCGCCCTCGGCGAAGCAGGTCTGGCCGAACAGGGCCGCCTGCTGGTCGCCGAGCGCGGAGGCGACCGGGATGCCGCCGAGCAGGTCGCCGAGCTTGCCGCCGGTGACCTCGCCGTAGACCTCGGCGGAGGAGCGGATCTCGGGCAGGATCTGCAGCGGCACGCCGATGGACTCGGCGATCTTGTCGTCCCACTCCATCGTGTGCAGGTTCATGAGGAGGGTGCGGGAGGCGTTGGTCACGTCGGTGACGTGCTTGCCGCCGTCGACACCGCCGGTCAGGTTCCAGATGACCCAGGTGTCCATGGTGCCGAAGAGGATGTCGCCGGCCTCGGCGCGCTCCTTGAGGCCCTCGACGTTGTCGAGCAGCCAGCGGGCCTTGGGCCCGGCGAAGTAGGAGGCCAGCGGCAGGCCGGTCTCACGGCGGAAGCGGTCCTGTCCGACGTTGCGGCCCAGCTCCCGGCACAGGGCGTCGGTGCGGGTGTCCTGCCAGACGATGGCGTTGTAGACGGGCTCACCGGTGTTCTTGTCCCACAGCACGGTGGTCTCGCGCTGGTTGGTGATGCCGATGGCCTTGATGTCGTCCCGGGTGATGCCGGCCTTGGCGATGGCACCGGCGACGACTTCCTGGACGTTGGTCCAGATCTCGTTGGCGTTGTGCTCGACCCAGCCCGGCTTCGGGAAGATCTGCTCGTGCTCCTTCTGGTCGACGGAGACGATGCGGCCGTCCCGGTCGAAGACGATGCAGCGGCTGGAGGTGGTGCCCTGGTCGATCGCGGCGATGAAGGGGCCTGCGGTGTGGGCGTCGGTCACTGTGTGCTCCTGAAAGATCCGTGGTGTGGGGGCTGTCCGTGGGGCGCGTGCCGGAAGACGGCGGGCTTCTCAGGCGAAGGCGACGTTGTAGATTCCGGCACCGATGGCGGCGCCGATCAGCGGACCGACCACCGGGATCCAGGCGTAGCTCCAGTCGGAACCACCCTTGTTGGGCAGCGGCAGCAGGGCGTGCACGATGCGCGGGCCCAGGTCACGGAAGGGGTTGATCGCGTACCCCGTCGGGCCGCCCAGGGAGAGACCGATCGACACCACCACGAGCGCGGTGACGAGGCCGCCGAGGACGCCGAGGCCGTTGCCCTTGTCGTTCAGGCCCTGGGTGAGGACCGCGAGGATGAGCACGACGGTGCCGATGATCTCCGTGGCGAGGTTCTGCGCCACGTTCCGGATCTCCGGACCGGTGGAGAAGATGCCGAGGACCGGGCCGGCACCCGTCTCCTCCGCCTCGACCGCCTTGGCGGCGGTGGCCTGCGCGCCCGGACCGCCGACGATCTCCTTGTCGGTCAGGTGCGCGTGGAACTGGCCGTAGTAGGCGACCCACACCAGGGCGGCACCGATCATCGCGCCGAGCAGCTGCCCGGCGAGGTAGACCGGGACGTTGGTCCAGTCGCTGTTCTTGATCGCGAGGGCGACGGTGACGGCCGGGTTGAGGTGTGCACCGGAGAGGGGGCCGGAGATGTACACGGCCGTCATGACGGCGAAGCCCCACCCGAAGGCGATGGCGAGCCAACCGGCGTTACGGGCCTTGGAGGCCTTCAGCGTGACGGCCGCGCAGACGCCGCCGCCGAGCAGGATGAGTATGGCGGTACCGATGGTCTCGCCGATGAAGATGTCGGAGCTGGACACCCGCGACTCCTTTGTCCTTCGTCCAGGGGACCGAACCCCGGGTCCCTCCGGGAGTTCGAGCTGCCCTCGGGGGTGAGAGCGATGCCGGCCCTTGGCGTTGTCACACTCTAGCGCGTATTGCCGGTAGGTGTTCGACAATGCCGACCGATGGACGGGAGTCTTGCTTCGGCGTCAGGCATGCGTCAAGGGTTCTGTTATTGAAAACAGGATCGTTATTGATCGCTTCGGGTTATCGCTCATCGCAGACCTGACGTAGGCACTGACGTGGGATCTCGGAAGATCTAGACCGATATGTCCACTTCAGGGTAGGGCGAGAACCGGAACGCCGCCCGGCGTCCCGGTCACCCTCGGTGAGGGGGAGGGGTGGTCAGAACCGGCCCGCGCCCAGGTCCCTGGAGACCGCGCGGGCGCAGTCGCGCACCGCCGCGATCAGCTCGGGCCGCAGCTCGCCGTCCCGGCACAGCCGCTCCACCGCGCCGGTGATGCCGACCGCGCCCACGGGCATCCGGCGCCGGTCGTGGATGGGCGCGGCGATGGACGCCACGCCCTCCCAGGTCTCTTCCACGTCGGCCGCGTACCCCCGCGCACGCGTGATGTCGAGCAGGTGCTCGAAGGCGTCCCACTCGCACACCGTGCGGTCCGTGAAGGCCTTCCGCTCGGTCTCCAGCGCCTCGCTGTGCGCCACCGGGTCGTACGCCGAGAGCACCTTGCCCAGCGCGGTCGAGTGCAGCGGCTGCATGACGCCGATCTCCAGCACCTGCCGGCTGTCGTCCGGCCGGAAGACGTGGTGCACGATCAGTACGCCCTGCTGGTGCAGGACCCCCAGGTGCACGCTCTCCCCGCTGGAGCGGGCCAGGTCGTCGGTCCACACCAGGGCCCGGGCGCGCAGCTCGTGCACATCCAGGTAGGTGGTGCCCAGGCGCAGCAGCTCCGCACCCAGCTGATAGCGCCCCGAGGTGTCGTCCTGCTCCACGAACCCCTCCTGCTGGAGGGTGCGCAGGATGCCGTGGGCGGTGCCCTTGGCGAGGCCCAGTGACGAGGCGATGTCCGACAGGCCCAGTCTCCGCTCGCCGCCCGCGAGCAGCCGCAGCATCGCGGCCGCCCGTTCGAGCGACTGGATGTTCCGTGCCATCGCCGTCCTGCCTCCGTCCCTTCGACCGCCGACGAACGCGGGGCGCGTCGTGCCGGCGTCGACTGTCGTCACCCGTCGTGCGCCGAGCATCGTCGCATGGTGTGCTACCCAGCGTTCGGCAATGCCGAACACTACCGGTCCATGTCGACCTCCCGCCAATGGTCGGCCGACACCTGTTACATCACACGTGTCCGGAGCGTGACGCCGGGGCCACCGGTCCGCCTCGTGGACGCCGCTGCCCATCCAAGCCCACTCCCGGTTACTCTGACGCCGTGCTCTTCCCCAGCCCGAACCGGGGAAGCCGCATAGCCGACAGCCGTCGCACCTAGGGAGCCCCTTCATGGCCTCGTTGCCAACGTCCCCCCATGCCGACAGCCGGACCCGGGTGTCCGCGCTCCGAGAGGCGCTCGCCACGCGCGTGGTGGTCGCGGACGGAGCCATGGGCACGATGCTCCAGGCTCAGGACCCGACCCTGGACGACTTCCAGCAGCTCGAGGGCTGCAACGAGATCCTCAACCTGACGCGCCCCGACATCGTCCGCTCCGTCCACGAGGCGTACTTCGCCGTGGGCGTGGACTGCGTCGAGACCAACACCTTCGGCGCCAACCACTCCGCGCTCGGCGAGTACGACATCCCCGAGCGCGTCCACGAGCTGTCCGAGGCCGGCGCCCGGGTGGCCCGCGAGGTCGCCGACGCGTTCCAGGCGCAGGACGGCCGGCAGCGCTGGGTCCTCGGCTCCATGGGCCCCGGCACCAAGCTGCCCACCCTCGGCCACGCCCCGTACCAGACCCTGCGCGACGCCTACCAGCGCAACGCCGAGGGCCTGGTCGCCGGCGGCGCCGACGCGCTGCTGGTGGAGACCACCCAGGACCTGCTCCAGACCAAGGCCGCCGTCCTCGGCGCCCGCCGCGGCCTGGAAGCCCTCGGACTCGACCTGCCGGTGATCGTCTCGGTGACGGTCGAGACCACCGGCACCATGCTTCTCGGCTCCGAGATCGGCGCGGCCCTGACCGCCCTGGAGCCGCTCGGCATCGACATGATCGGCCTGAACTGCGCCACCGGCCCGGCCGAGATGAGCGAGCACCTGCGCTACCTCGCCCGCAACGCCCGCATCCCGCTCTCCTGCATGCCCAACGCGGGCCTGCCGGTCCTCACCAAGGACGGCGCCAGCTACCCGCTGTCCGCGCCCGAGCTGGCGGACGCGCAGGAGACGTTCGTGCGCGAGTACGGCCTGTCGCTGGTGGGCGGCTGCTGCGGTACGACGCCGGAGCATCTGCGCCAGGTGGTCGAGCGGGTGCGCGGGGTGACGCCGCCCGGACGTGACCCGCGTCCGGAGCCGGGCGCGGCGTCCCTGTACCAGACGGTGCCGTTCCGGCAGGACACGTCGTACCTGGCGATCGGCGAGCGGACGAACGCGAACGGGTCGAAGAAGTTCCGTGAGGCGATGCTGGAGGGCCGCTGGGACGACTGTGTGGAGCTGGCGCGGGAGCAGATCCGCGAGGGCGCGCACCTGCTGGATCTGTGCGTGGACTACGTCGGCCGGGACGGTGTGGCCGACATGGAGGAGCTGGCCGGGCGGTTCGCGACGGCCTCGACGCTGCCCGTCGTGCTGGACTCCACCGAGGTCGACGTCATCCGGGCCGGTCTGGAGAAGCTGGGCGGCCGCGCGGTGATCAACTCGGTGAACTACGAGGACGGTGACGGGCCCGAGTCCCGATTCGCCCGGGTCACCCGGCTGGCCCGGGAGCACGGTGCCGCGCTGATCGCGCTCACCATCGATGAGGAAGGACAAGCCCGTACCCCGGAGAAGAAGGTGGAGATCGCCGAGCGGCTGATCGCCGACCTGACGGGGAACTGGGGCATCCGCGAGGAGGACATCCTCATCGACACCCTGACGTTCACGATCTGCACCGGCCAGGAGGAGTCCCGCAGGGACGGCCTGGCCACCATCGAGGCGATCCGGGAGCTCAAGCGCCGTCACCCGGACGTGCAGACCACGCTGGGCCTGTCGAACATCTCCTTCGGCCTGAACCCGGCCGCCCGCATCCTGCTCAACAGCGTCTTCCTCGACGAGTGCGTGAAGGCGGGCCTGGACTCGGCGATCGTGCACGCCTCCAAGATCCTGCCCATCGCCCGCTTCGACGACGAGCAGGTCACCACCGCCCTGGACCTGATCCACGACCGCCGTGCCGAGGGCTACGACCCGCTCCAGAAGCTGATGCAGCTCTTCGAGGGCGCGACGGCGAAGTCGCTGAAGGCCGGCAAGGCCGAAGAACTCGCCGCCCTCCCGCTGGAGGAGCGCCTGAAGCGCCGGATCATCGACGGCGAGAAGAACGGCCTGGAGGCCGACCTGGACACGGCCCTCGCGGACCGGCCGGCCCTCGACATCGTCAACGAGACCCTCCTGGACGGCATGAAGGTCGTCGGTGAGCTGTTCGGCTCGGGGCAGATGCAGCTGCCGTTCGTGCTCCAGTCCGCCGAGGTGATGAAGTCTGCGGTGGCCTATCTGGAGCCGCACATGGAGAAGTCGGACGCCGAGGGCAAGGGCACGATCGTGCTGGCCACGGTGCGCGGCGACGTGCACGACATCGGCAAGAACCTGGTCGACATCATCCTGTCCAACAACGGCTACAACGTGGTCAACCTCGGCATCAAGCAGCCGGTCTCGGCGATCCTGGAGGCGGCCGAGGAACACCGGGCCGACGTGATCGGCATGTCCGGGCTGCTCGTGAAGTCCACGGTGATCATGAAGGAGAACCTGGAGGAGCTCAACCAGCGCAAGCTGGCGGCGACCTACCCGGTGATCCTGGGCGGGGCCGCGCTCACCCGCGCCTACGTCGAGCAGGACCTGCACGAGATCTACGAGGGCGAGGTCCGCTACGCCCGCGACGCCTTCGAGGGCCTGCGCCTGATGGACGCCCTCATCGGCGTCAAGCGCGGTGTCCCCGGAGCCAGGCTGCCCGAGCTCAAGCAGCGCCGGGTGCGGGCCGCGGCCGTCGCCGAGACCGAGGAACGCCCGGAGGAGGGACACGTCCGCTCCGACGTCGCCACCGACAACCCGGTGCCGGCCCCGCCGTTCTGGGACACCCGGATCGTCAAGGGCATCCAGCTCAAGGAGTACGCCTCCTGGCTCGACGAGGGCGCACTGTTCAAGGGCCAGTGGGGGCTGCGGCAGGCTCGCACCGGTGAGGGACCGTCGTACGAGGACCTGGTGGAGAGCGAGGGCCGGCCGCGGCTGCGCGGTCTGCTGGACCGGCTCCAGACCGAGAACCTCCTCGAAGCGGCCGTCGTCTACGGCTACTTCCCCTGCGTGTCCAAGGACGACGACCTGATCATCCTGGACGACCGGGGCAACGAGCGCACCCGCTTCACCTTCCCGCGCCAGCGCCGCGGCCGCCGGCTGTGCCTGGCCGACTTCTTCCGCCCGGAGGAGTCGGGCGAGACGGACGTCGTCGGCCTCCAGGTCGTCACCGTCGGCTCCCGCATCGGCGAGGAGACGGCCAAGCTCTTCGAGGCCAACTCCTACCGTGACTACCTCGAACTGCACGGCCTGTCCGTGCAGTTGGCCGAGGCGCTCGCCGAGTACTGGCACGCCCGCGTCCGCACCGAGCTCGGCTTCGCCGGTGAGGACCCGGCCGACATCGAGGACATGTTCGCCCTGAAGTACCGGGGCGCGCGCTTCTCCCTCGGCTACGGTGCCTGCCCCAACCTGGAGGACCGCTCGAAGATCGCCGAGCTGCTCCGGCCCGAGCGGATCGGTGTCCACCTGTCCGAGGAGTTCCAGCTGCACCCCGAGCAGTCCACGGACGCGATCGTGATCCACCACCCGGAGGCGAAGTACTTCAACGCCCGGTGAGGCGCGTCTCACCCGGCACACTGATCGGATAAGTCGTACACTTGTCGGTCCACTGCAGGCCGGTTCCCGCGCGGGAACCGGCCTGCTCGTCCCGCAAGGAGGTGCGTGGATGACCAGTACGGTCCCCGCGCTCGGCACTCGTACGGCCGAAGGCTCGGCGCTGCAGGCGGTGCTCCTGGACATGGACGGCACCCTGGTGGACACCGAGGGTTTCTGGTGGGACGTCGAGGTCGAGGTCTTCGCCGCGCTCGGCCACACCCTGGACGAGTCCTGGCGGCACGTCGTGGTGGGCGGCCCCATGACGCGCAGCGCCGGCTTCCTCATCGAGGCCACCGGCGCAGCCGTCACCCTCGCCGAACTCAGCGTGCTGCTCAACGAGGGCTTCGAGAGCCGCATCGGCCGCACCCTGCCGCTGATGCCGGGCGCCGCACGGCTCCTCGCCGAACTGCACGAACAGGCCGTGCCCACGGCCCTGGTCTCGGCCTCGCACCGGCGCATCATCGACCGTGTGCTGAGCGTGCTCGGCCCGCACCACTTCGCGCTGTCCATCGCGGGCGACGAGGTCTCGCGCACCAAGCCCTACCCCGACCCGTACCTGCTCGCCGCGGCGGGGCTCGGCGCCGACCCGGCCCGCTGCGCGGTCGTCGAGGACACCACGACCGGGGTCGCCGCCGCCGAGGCGGCGGGCTGCCGGGTGGTCGCCGTACCGTCCGTCGCCCCCATCGCCCCGGCCTCCGGACGCACCGTCGTGACCTCCCTGGAAGAGGTCGACCTGGCATTTCTGCGCGGCTTGATGACGGAAATGCCCTAGCCGTTCACTGCGGGTACCCCCGCTACGAAGAGACGTCCTGGACAAATATCCGGGGAAGTACACCCGAGTGGAATTCGCGTCCCGCCGCGCGGCCTAATTCCACTGACTGCCCGCACAGTTGAGGGTGTGACGTTCCCCACCCTCGCGGGTCTCGACAACGTTGCCCGAGTGTGCTGAGCCGTCCCGTTCGAGGGGGATCGGTGGTTCCTTGTGTCCTGATTGGTGAGAAGCTGCACTAATCCTGCCGCTGTCGGGTTTTCTGTGCGTCCGCAGCCGGTTTCACTGCGTGATGGCAGACCAACTCGCCGGGCCGTGAAGCCTCCTGCGGGCGCGGACTAATCTCGTCGCGAGAACATCGCCGCATCCCCCGCGTTTCCGCCGCACCATCCCCGCGTGCCGGATACACGGACCCGAACAGCTCTGGAGAAACTCCCGCATGAACCGCAAGACTTTGGTGCTGCCGGCGCTGGCCGGCCTGCTCACCCCGGTTCTCGCCGCGTGCGGCGGATCCGGCGGCGGGGGCAAGAGCGGCGGCGCCATCGTCGTGGGCACCACGGACCGGTTCACCGCCACGAAGGAAGCCCCGGCGCCGCTCGACCCGGCCTACGCCTACGACGTCGGCCTCTGGAACATCCTGCGCCAGACCCAGCAGACGCTGATGGCGCAGCCCAAGGGCGAGGGCGACCCCGTCCCGGACGCCGCCGAGAGCTGCGGCTTCACGGACAGCGGTAGCGAGCGCTACGCCTGCAAGCTCCGCGACGGACTGAAGTTCGCCAACGGCGACCCGGTGACCGCCGAGGACGTCAAGTACTCCATCGAGCGCGTGCTGAGCCTCAAGTCGGACAGCGGTGTCTCCGCCCTGCTGAACACGATCGACACGATCGAGACGCAGGGCGACCGCGACGTCATCTTCCACCTCAAGACGGCCGACGCCACCTTCCCGTACAAGCTGTCCACCCCGCCCGCGGGCATCGTCGACCCGAAGGACTACGCGAAGGACAAGCTGCGCGACGGCTTCTCGGTGGACGGCTCCGGCCCCTACACCTTCCAGGCCGAGGTCAAGGACAACGCGATCGTCAGCGCCACCTTCACCAAGAACCCTTCGTACAAGGGCAGCGTGACGGTGAAGAACGACAAGGTCGTGATGCGCTCCTACGACTCCGCCGCGGCCATGGGCACGGCGATCGACAAGGGCGACATCGACGTCATGACCCGCGCCATGGACCCGGCGCAGATCCAGAAGCTGGACTCCGGCAGCGACAACAAGGTCGACCTCGTCGACATGCCGGGCCTGGAGATCCGCTACCTCGCCTTCAACACCGACGCGCCCTCGGTGAAGTCCAAGGCAGTCCGCCAGGCCATGGCCCAGCTGATCAACCGCGGCGAACTGGTCAACAAGGTCTACGGAACCGAGGCCGAGCCGCTGTACTCGCTGGTCCCGGCCACCATCACGGGCCACTCCAACTCGTTCTTCAACAAGTACGGCAACCCCAGCGCCGCCAAGGCGAAGGACCTGCTCACCAAGGCCGGCATCACCACCCCGGTGAAGCTGACCCTGCACTACACGACCGACCACTACGGCACGGCCACGAAGCAGGAGTTCGAGGTCCTGCAGAAGCAGCTCAACGACAGCGGGCTGTTCGACGTCTCCATCCAGGGGCACCCCTGGGAGCAGTTCCGGCCCGCCGAGAAGAAGGGCCAGTACGACGTCTACGGCATGGGCTGGTTCCCCGACTTCCCGGACGCCGACAACTTCCTCGCGCCCTTCCTCGACAAGGACAACTTCCTCGGCTCGCCGTACTCCAACCCCACCATCCAGAACACGCTGATCCCGGCGTCCCGCCGCGAGGCCGACCGGCTCTCCGCCGCCAAGAGCCTGACCCAGATCCAGGACACCGTCGCCGAGGACGTCCCGGTCCTGCCGCTGTGGCAGGGCAAGCAGTACGTCGCCGCACGGGACGACATCACGGGTGTCTCGTACGCCCTCAACTCCTCCTCGACACTTCAGCTGTGGGAGCTCGGCCGCGGTGTGAGCGGCTGACGGCTCCCCTCATCCGGGGGGCCGGGGACGGCTGCCCGGGACCCGGGGCCAGGACGGTGGCCCCGGGGTGACGGAACCGACGACAAGGCACATGCAGTGAACATGCGTTACCAGTGGCCGGTCCTGCCCATCGTGGCGGGGCTGGCCTCCGGCTTATTGACCGGCTGCGGAACGGGGAGCGGTGACTCCGGGGGCACCGGCTCCTCCGTGGTGATGGGGATGTCCGACGACGTCCTCGCCACGGACCCGGCATCCGGCTACGACCCCGGCTCCTGGCTGTTGTTCGACAACGTCTTCCAGTCGCTGCTCAGTTTCCCCAAGGGCGGCACCGAACCCCAGCCCGAACTGGCCAGGAAGTGCACCTTCACCGACTCGCGGGCCATGGTCTACCGGTGCGAGCTGAAGGACGGCCTGAAGTTCAGCAACGGTGACGCGCTCACCTCGCAGGACGTGAAGTTCTCCTTCGACCGCATGCTGAAGATCAACGACGCGTCGGGGCCCGCGATCATGTTCCCGATGCTCGGCTCGGTCGACACCCCGGACGCGAAGAAGGTCGTCTTCCACCTGAAGGTCCCCGACGCCACCTTCCCCGGCAAGCTCGCCTCCGGCGCCGGTTCCATCGTGGACCACCGGCAGTACGACGCGGACGGGCTCCGCAAGGACGGCAAGGCCGTCGGCTCCGGCCCCTACAAGCTGGACTCCCTCGACAAGGACCAGGCCGTCTTCTCGGTCAACGCCGACTACAAGGGCACCGCGAAGGTCAAGAACTCCGGCATCACCCTGAAGTTCTTCCACGGCGACCGCGCCGCCCTGAAGCAGGCCCTCCTCGACGGCAACGTCGACCTCGCCTACCGAGGCCTGTCCGCCTCCGACGTCGCCGGCCTCGACCAGCAGGACGGCAGCAAGGGCATCGACGTCATCGAGGGCACCAGCGCCGAGGTCCAGCACCTGGTCTTCAACATGAAGGACCCGATCGCCGGAAAGCTCGGCGTCCGCAAGGCCATGGCCTATCTCCTCGACCGCGACGCCCTGATCAAGAACGTCTACCAGGGCACCGCCACCCCGCTGTACTCGATCGTCCCGGCGGGCATCGCCGGCCACAACACGGCCTTCTTCGACACCTACGGCGCCCGCCCCTCGCAGACCAAGGCCGCCGCCGCACTCCACGCGGACGGCATCACCGGCAGGGTGAAGCTCACCCTGTGGTCCACCCCGTCGCGCTACGGCCCCGCCACCGGCGAGGAGTTGAAGGCCATCGCCGGACAGCTCAACGCCAGCGGCCTGTTCGACGCCGACGTCAGGTCGGTCGCCTTCGACCAGTACGAGAAGGACATCGCCGCCGGCAAGTACGGCGTCTACGTGAAGGGCTGGGTGCCGGACTACCCGGACGCCGACAACTTCACGGCCCCGTTCTTCGGCAAGGGCAACGTGCTGGACAACAACTACCGCAACGGCACCATCACCGGCACGCTCATCCCGCACACCGCCGCACAGAGCGACCGCGGCGCCACCGACCAGGACTTCGGCCGGCTCCAGGACATCGTCGCCGACGAACTGCCCGTCCTCCCCGTATGGCAGGCCAAGCAGTACGCCGTCACCCGCGACGGCGTCTACGGCCTGGAGTACTGCCTGGACGCCTCGACGGTGTTCCGGTTCTGGGAACTCAGCAAGGGCTGACCGCCCACCGGCAGGCATCCGCCGGCACCGAGGGCGCTCCTCCCCGTACGGAAGGGGCGCCCTTCGCCGTCGTACGTTCCCCGCCGCTACTGCGCGCCGGGGCGGACCAGCCCGCTCTCGTACGCGTACACCGCCGCCTGCACCCGGTCCCGGAGCCCCAGCTTGGTCAGCACATGCCCCACGTGTGTCTTCACCGTCGTCTCGCTGACGAACAGATCGGCGGCGATCTCCGCGTTGGACAGCCCGCGCGCCACCAGCTTCAGCACCTCCACCTCGCGGTCGGTGAGCGTGTGCAGGGTGTCCGGCACGGGCTCCTCGCCGGAGGGCAGATGCGTCGCGTACTTGTCCAGCAGACGACGCGTGATGCTCGGAGCCAGCATCGCCTCGCCGGCCGCCACCACACGGATCGCCTGCACCAGCTCGTTGGCGGGGGCGTCCTTCAGCAGGAAGCCACTGGCCCCGGCGCGCAGCGCCTCCACCACGTACTCGTCGAGGTCGAACGTGGTCAGCACCAGCACCTTCGCCGGTCCGGACCGGTCGGGCCCGGTGATCTGCCGCGTCGCCTCCACACCGTCCATCCGCGGCATACGGATGTCCATCAGCACGACGTCCGGCTGCAGAGCCCGTACCTGATCGAGAGCCTGCAGGCCGTCACCGGCCTCGCCCACGACCGCGAGATCCTGCTCGGCCTCCAGGATCATCCGGAAACCCGTACGCAGCAGGGGCTGGTCGTCGACCAGTAGGACGCGGATGGCCACGTGACACTCCTTCGCTAGTCCGGGCCCATTCTGCCCTGCGACCCCGCCTCCGACTCGGCCGCCCTCACCGGCAGCGGATACGGCGGGGGAGTGCCGCCGAACTCCGGGCAGTGCGCCTGATGGTCGCACCAGCCGCACAGCTTGGTCGGGCGCGGACGCCACTCGCCGGTCTCCGTGGCCTGCCGGATGGCCTCCCACAGCGCGTGCAGCTTGCGCTCGACCCGCTCCAGATCGGCCGGATCCGGGTCGTACGTCAGCACGTCCCCGCTGCCCAGATAGACCAGCTGGAGGCGGCGCGGCACCACCCGCTTCAGCCGCCAGACCACGAGCGCGTAGAACTTCATCTGGAACAGCGCACCCTCGGCGTACTCGGGCCGGGGCGCCTTGCCGGTCTTGTAGTCGACGATCCGCACCTCGCCCGTCGGCGCCACGTCGACCCGGTCGATGATCCCGCGCAGCCGCAGCCCGGACTCCAGCTCGGCCTCGACGAACAGCTCCCGCTCCGCGGGCTCCAGCCGCGTCGGATCCTCCAGCGTGAACCAGCGCTCCACCAGCCGCTCGGCCTCCGCGAGCCAGCCCGCCAGCCGCTCACCGTCCGGATCGTCGGCGAACAGCTCCGTCACCTCCGGCCGGCTCTCCCGCAGCCGGTCCCACTGCCCCGGGATCAGCGCCTTGGCCCGCGGCGCGGTCCGCTCCCCGGCGGGCGCGTCGAACAGCCGCTCCAGCACGGCGTGCACCAGCGTGCCTCTCGTCGCCGCCGCGCTCGGCTTCTCCGGCAGCCGGTCGATCACCCGGAACCGGTACAGCAGCGGGCACTGCATGAAGTCGCCGGCCCGCGAGGGCGACAGGGAGGTGGGCGCCGTGGCGACGCGTTCGGCCGCCGCGCCCTCGAAGCTGCTGTCCATGCCACAGACCTTACGGCCCGCCACTGACAGTGACCCACCCGCTGCCCTGACCGGCCCCGCGACCACACGGCGAACACAAGGGGTGCCGGGGCGAAACACGTCACCACGGCCGCATACCATCGACACCGGACCCTTCCGGCCGGCAGGTGCGGAAGACGCTTCGAACGAGGGGACACCGTGGACGTGAGCGGCGGGAGCGGGCAGCCACGGCCCGGCGACGACGAGCCGACCGAGCACCCCGCGGTTCCTCCGGCCCCCGAGGACGCCGCGGACGACAGCGCCCGGCAGACCGGCGCCCAGGACGCCGACGACCGCGCGGACACCCCGCGACGCCCCGAAGCCGCCACCGACACCGACACGGGTGCCCGTCCCACCGAACACCGCTCCCTCGCCCACTCCGGCATCGCCAAGGGCGAGCCGCCGCAGCCCCGGCCCAAGGAGCCGGGCGGCGGCATCCTCATGGGGCGTCCCTTCGGGGTGCCGGTGTACGTGGCGCCCAGCTGGTTCCTCGTCGCCGCGCTGATCACCTGGGTGTTCGGCGGCCAGCTCGACCGCGTGCTGCCCGAACTCGGTGCCGCCCGCTACCTGGTCTCCCTGTTCTTCGCCGTCGCCTTCTACACCTCCGTGCTGGTCCACGAACTGGCCCACACCGTCGCCGCGATCCGCTTCAAGCTCCCGGTCCGCCGCATCCAGCTCCAGTTCTTCGGCGGTGTCTCCGAGATCGAGAAGGAGGCCGAGACCCCGGGCCGGGAGTTCGTGCTGGCCTTCGTCGGCCCCCTGCTCTCCCTCGTCCTCGCCGGGGTCTTCTACCTCGCCATGCAGCCCGTCGAGCCCCGCTCCGTGCCCGGCGTCCTGCTCGCGGGACTGATGATCTCCAACCTGATCGTCGCGATCTTCAACCTCCTGCCCGGCCTGCCCCTCGACGGCGGCCGCATGCTCCGCGCCGTCGTCTGGAAGATCACCGGCAAGCCCATGAGCGGCACCGTCGCCGCCGCCTGGGTCGGCCGCGCACTCGCCGTCGCCGTCCTGATCGGCCTGCCGCTGATGAACCAGTCCGGCGCGCTCGGCGGCGACGGCACCGAGGCCAACGGCATGGACACCGTCACCGACGCCCTGCTCGCCGCCATCCTCGCCGCGATCATCTGGACCGGCGCCGGCAACAGCCTGCGCATGGCCCGGCTGCGCGAGCACCTCCCCGAACTGCGCGCCCGCACCCTCACCCGGCGGGCCGTACCGGTACAGACCGACACCCCGCTCTCCGAGGCCCTGCGCCGCGCCAACGCCGCCGGCGCCCGCGCCCTGGTCGTGGTCGACGCCGAGGGCAACCCCCTCTCCCTCGTCCGCGAGGCCGCCATCGTCGGCGTACCCGAGCACCGCCGCCCCTGGGTCGCGGTCAGCGGCCTCGCCCAGGACCTCACCGACGGCATGCGCGTCTCCGCCGAACTGGCCGGCGAGGACCTCCTCGACGTCCTGCGGGCCACCCCGGCCACCGAGTACCTCGTCGTCGAGGAGACCGGCGAGATCTACGGCGTCCTGTCCGCGGCCGACGTCGAGCGCGCCTTCGTCAGGGCCATGGCCCGCCCCTCCGCCTAGCCGCAGTGGTCGGCGGCCCCCGCCGGGCCCGGTAGTCTGTTCACATGTCCGAACCGACCGGTGCCGCCCGCAGGCGCGGGCCCTTCAAGGTCGGGGACCAGGTTCAGCTGACCGACCCCAAGGGCCGCCACTACACGTTCACGCTCGAAGCAGGGAAGAACTTCCACACCCACAAGGGCTCCTTCCCGCACGACGAACTGATCGGTGCTCCCGAGGGCAGCGTTGTCCGCACCACCGGCAACGTGGCCTACCTCGCGCTGCGCCCCCTGCTCCCCGACTACGTCCTGTCCATGCCCCGCGGGGCAGCCGTCGTCTACCCGAAGGACGCGGGACAGATCCTCGCCTTCGCCGACATCTTCCCCGGCGCACGCGTCGTCGAGGCCGGCGTCGGCTCCGGCTCGCTCAGCAGCTTCCTGCTGCGCGCCATCGGCGACCAGGGCATGCTGCACTCCTACGAGCGCCGCGAGGACTTCGCCGAGATCGCGCAGGCGAACGTGGAGCGCTACTTCGGCGGCCCGCACCCCGCCTGGCAGCTCACCGTCGGCGACCTCCAGGACAACCTGTCCGACACCGACGTCGACCGCGTCATCCTCGACATGCTCGCCCCCTGGGAGTGCCTGGAGGCCGTCTCCAAGGCGCTCGTCCCCGGCGGCATCCTGTGCTGCTACGTGGCCACCACCACCCAGCTCGCCCGGACCGTGGAGTCCATCCGGGAGATCGGCTGCTTCAACGAGCCGACCGCCTGGGAGACCATGATCCGCAACTGGCACATCGAGGGCCTGGCCGTCCGCCCGGACCACCGGATGATCGGCCACACCGGCTTCCTGCTCACCGCCCGCCGCCTCGCGGACGGCGTCGAGCCGCCCATGCGCCGCCGCCGCCCCGCCAAGGGCGCCTACGGCGAGGACTACGCCGGACCGAACGCCGACGGCGGCACCGGCCGCTGACGGCCGCACACACGGCTCAACGTGAGGGCGCCGTGCCCGAGTTCCCACCAGCCACCGGGAACTCGGGCACGGCGCCCGTTCGTTGACGCGGTGCCAGGGTTCCCCGTCCCCCACGGTGCGTACGACCCGCACGCACGCGGGCGTTGCGCCCACGGGAATCCCGGACCCCGCCGTTCCCCCGCACTGTGACGTGTGGCACCATGCTGGCCACCCCACCGGCACAGCCCTCACAGGAGACACTCCTCGTGCAGCAATCCGCCGTCCCGGAGCTCGCCCACACCCAGACCAGGCCCATCCACTGGGTCGCCACGGCCACCGCCGTCGCCGGCGTAGTGGCCCTCTCCTCGGTCGTACAGCCCGGCTCCGCCACGGCCGCCACCGGCACACAGCCCAGAGCCGCCCACGCGGCCGTCACCCCGCCGGGCACCGACGGCGTGGCCTTCCCGCTGAACTGCGGCCCGGTGAAAGCGGTGGTGGTGAAGAAGGCCAGCGGGGACCTGGACGGGGACGGCAGACCCGAGACGGTCGCCGTGGTGCACTGCGACACCGCCATGGGCACCCCGCCGGACGGCGTCTACGTCGTCACCCGCCCCTCCGACGGCGGCAGGCCACGCGTGGTCGCCACCCTCGTGAAGCCCCAGGACCGGTACACCGTCACCGGCTTCTTCCTGCGCGCGGGAGCCGTCGGCGCCACCCTGCTCGGCTACTCCTCGGACACGGTGCCCAACTGCTGCCCCGACGTGAAGACCCCGGTCACCTGGAAATGGAGCGGCAGCACGTTCGTCCGCTCCACACCCGCCGACACCCACAGCGTCTGACCCGCGGCGACCGGCCCAGGACCCGGCGGGGACTCAGTCCGCGTCGGGCCCGTACACCTCGACCCTGTCCGAAACACGCCGCACATGAATGCACTCGCCGGGACACTCCCTGGCCGAGTCCACCACGTCCACGAGCAGCGGCAGCGGCACCGGCGTCGTCGCCCCCGCACTCTGCAGCAGCTCGTCGTCCGCGCCCTTCACATACGCCAGCCCGTCGATGTCCAGCTCGAACACCTCCGGGGCGTACTGGGCGCAGATCCCGTCGCCGGTACACAGGTCCTGGTCGATCCAGACCTCCAGCGCCTCGCCCCCCGGGGCCTCCTGCTGCACGGTCACCTCTCCTGCCGTCTCGATGCGCCGCACGGCCCGCGACGCCGGGAGCGCCAGCCAGGTCCGCTCCAGCGGCTGTTGAACACCCCTCGACCCTACCTCCGCCGCTTTTGAGCCCTCTTCCGCCGGTGACCGGGTTTCCGCACGATCACACGCGGGTACGACGGCCCGACCGGGACAGGAGGGTCCCCGCCAGGGGAACGACCACTTCAGGCCGGACCGACGGTGACACCGTCCACCCGGACCGTCGCTCTGCGTGATGACATGCGGGCGCACGGCACGCTGCCCACGTCCGGGCCGACCAGCCCTGAGCGGACAACTCCGGCCAGCTTTGAAGGAATTCGACCACGCGATGCCCGGAACAAGCTGCTTCCACATCACGTTGAGTGGGTATCCCCTCCGTGCGAGGGAGAGCGCATCGGGTGACCGACGACACACCTTGACAGTCTTGGTGATCTAGGGGTTTCAATCGACACCCACCCAGGTAGGGTCTGGAAGCGTCCAGCTCCCCTTGGAGGAGGTGAGGACCGTGGCAGCCCACGACGACGACATGAACCGCGGCATCCGCCCGGGACGAGGGTCCGACGACCCGGCCGGGCAGATCGCCTACCTTGAGCAGGAGATCGCCGTCCTGCGACGCAAGCTCGCCGACTCTCCGCGGCACACGAGGATTCTCGAAGAGCGGATCGTCGAGCTACAGACGAACCTGGCCGGCGTGTCCGCCCAGAACGAACGACTGGCCAACACCCTCCGCGAGGCCCGCGACCAGATCGTGGCCCTCAAGGAAGAGGTCGACCGGCTCGCCCAGCCGCCCGCCGGCTTCGGCGTCTTCCTGCAGGCGAACGAGGACGGCACCGCCGACATCTTCACCGGCGGCCGCAAACTCCGGGTGAACGTCAGCCCAAGCGTCGACCTCGACGACCTGCGGCGCGGCCAGGAAGTCATGCTCAACGAGGCCCTCAACGTGGTCGAGGCCATGGAGTACGAGAGCGTCGGCGACATCGTCACCCTCAAGGAGATCCTCGAGGACGGCGAGCGGGCCCTCGTACTCGGACACACCGACGAGGAGCGGGTGGTCCGGCTCGCCGAGCCACTGCTGGACGTCACCATCCGCCCCGGCGACGCCCTCCTGCTCGAACCCCGCTCCGGCTACGTCTACGAGGTCGTACCCAAGAGCGAGGTCGAGGAACTCGTCCTCGAAGAGGTTCCGGACATCGGCTACGACCAGATCGGCGGCCTCGGCAACCAGATCGAGGCCATCCGCGACGCGGTCGAGCTGCCCTACCTCTACCCCGACCTGTTCAAGGAGCACGAGCTGCGCCCGCCCAAGGGCGTGCTGCTCTACGGCCCGCCCGGCTGCGGCAAGACACTCATCGCCAAGGCCGTCGCGAACTCGCTGGCCAAGAAGGTCGCCGAAGTCACCGGCCAAGCCGCAGGCAAGAGCTTCTTCCTGAACATCAAGGGACCCGAGCTCCTCAACAAGTACGTCGGCGAGACCGAGCGGCAGATCCGCCTCGTCTTCCAGCGCGCCCGCGAGAAGGCCAGCGAGGGCACCCCCGTCATCGTCTTCTTCGACGAGATGGAATCCCTCTTCCGCACCCGCGGCTCCGGCGTCAGCTCGGACGTGGAGAACACCATCGTCCCCCAGCTGCTCGCCGAGATCGACGGCGTGGAAGGCCTGCAGAACGTGGTCGTGATCGGCGCCTCCAACCGCGAGGACATGATCGACCCCGCCATCCTGCGCCCCGGCCGACTCGACGTGAAGATCAAGATCGAGCGTCCCGACGCCGAGGCGGCCAAGGACATCTTCGGCAAGTACCTCACCGAACGCCTCCCGCTGCACGCCGACGACCTCGGCGAACACGGCGGCGACAAGACCACCACCGTCCAGAGCATGATCCAGACGGCGGTCGAGCAGATGTACGCCGAATCCGAGGAGAACCGCTTCCTGGAAGTCACCTACGCCAACGGCGACAAGGAAGTCCTCTACTTCAAGGACTTCAACTCCGGCGCCATGATCGAGAACATCGTGGGCCGCGCCAAGAAAATGGCCATCAAGGACTTCCTCGAAAAGACCCAGAAGGGCCTCCGCGTCTCCCACCTCCTCCAGGCCTGCGTGGACGAGTTCAAGGAGAACGAGGACCTGCCCAACACCACCAACCCCGACGACTGGGCCCGCATCTCCGGAAAGAAGGGCGAACGGATCGTATACATCCGCACCCTCATCACCGGAAAGCAGGGCGCGGACACAGGACGCTCCATCGACACGGTGGCAAACACCGGTCAGTACCTGTAAAAGCAGGGCGGCTGCGGGTGCCCTCACCGGGTACCCGCAGCCCTCTGTTTTTCCGGCCACGACCGGAGCAGGCAATGACGCAAATGATCTCCCCACCAGCGCAAAGGCGTTCTAGGCTCGTTCCTGCCGCCGAGTCGCGCCGTGCGGGGACGGGCACCGCGCACGCACCGGAGCCCCGGTGGTACGTGAGCGGCGCCCACGACCGAGGGTGCCGCCGGGCAAGGAGGGCCGCATGACCGTACGGCGAGTAATGGGCATCGAGACGGAGTACGGGATCTCCGTCCCCGGCCACCCCAACGCCAATGCCATGCTCACCTCGTCCCAGATCGTCAACGCCTACGCGGCGGCGATGCACCGGGCCCGCCGGGCCCGCTGGGACTTCGAGGAGGAGAACCCGCTGCGGGACGCACGAGGCTTCGACCTCGCCCGGGAGGCCGCCGACGCCAGCCAGCTCACCGACGAGGACATCGGCCTCGCCAACGTGATCCTCACCAACGGCGCCCGGCTGTACGTCGACCACGCCCACCCCGAGTACAGCGCCCCCGAGGTGACCAACCCCCGCGACGCCGTCCTGTGGGACAAGGCCGGCGAACGGATCATGGCCGAGGCCGCAGAGCGGGCCGCCCAGCTCCCCGGCGCCCAGCCGATCCACCTCTACAAGAACAACACCGACAACAAGGGCGCCTCCTACGGCACGCACGAGAACTACCTGATGAAACGGGAAACCCCCTTCTCGGACATCGTGCGCCACCTCACGCCCTTCTTCGTCTCCCGCCAGGTCTTCGCCGGAGCGGGCCGCGTCGGCATCGGCCAGGACGGACACGAGCACGGCTTCCAGCTCAGCCAGCGCGCCGACTACTTCGAGGTCGAGGTCGGCCTGGAGACGACCCTCAAACGCCCGATCATCAACACCCGCGACGAGCCGCACGCCGACGCCGAGAAATACCGCCGACTCCACGTGATCATCGGCGACGCGAACCTGTCGGAGATCTCGACCTACCTGAAACTGGGCACGACCGCCCTGGTGCTGTCCATGATCGAAGACGGCTTCATCGCGGTGGACCTCGCGGTCGACCAGCCCGTACGCACCCTCCACCAGGTCTCCCACGACCCCGGCCTCCAGCGCCTGATCACCCTCCGCAGCGGCCGCACACTCACCGCGGTCCAACTGCAGATGGAGTACTTCGAGCTCTCACGCAAGTACGTCGAGGAGCGCTACGGCGCCGACGCCGACGAACAGACCAAGGACGTCCTGGCCCGCTGGGAGGACACCCTCAACCGGCTCGAGAACGACCCGATGAGCCTCGCCGGCGAGCTGGACTGGGTCGCCAAGCGAGAACTCATGGAGGGCTACCGCCGCCGCGACAGCCTCGACTGGGACGCGGCCCGGCTCCACCTGGTCGACCTCCAGTACGCCGACGTACGCGCCGAGAAGGGCCTCTACAACCGTCTGGTGGCCCGCGGCCGCATGAAGCGCCTGCTGGACGAGTCCGAGGTCGACCGGGCCCGCACGAAGCCGCCGGAGGACACACGCGCGTACTTCCGCGGCCGCTGCCTGGAGCAGTACGCGGACGACGTCGCCGCCGCGAGCTGGGACTCGGTCATCTTCGACCTGCCCGGCCGCGACTCCCTCCAGCGCGTTCCAACCCTGGAACCGCTACGCGGAACGCGAAATCACGTCAAGGAGCTCCTGGACCGCTGCCGCACGGCAGAAGACCTGGTCAGGGTGTTGTCGGGCGGCTGAGCGCGGCCGGCGGACAGCCGTGGCGCCCCGGGCGGACAGGGTGGAAAACCCGCCGTCCGGGAATCATCGAGGTGGCCCCCGCACGTTGTGGAAACTGCGGGGCCGATGTCGGACCCGGCTTGTAGGGTCTGATCATCACCGATCGGCAGGCGAACTGAGCGGGGTGAGGGTTATGGCAACGAAGGACACCGGCGGCGGCCAGCAGAAGGCCACACGTTCCACCGAGGAAGTCGAGGAGCAGGCGCAGGACGCGCAGGCTTCGGAGGACCTCAAGGAGCGGCACGAGAAGTTGTCGGATGACGTGGACTCCGTCCTGGACGAAATCGATGATGTGCTCGAGGAGAATGCAGAGGACTTCGTGCGCTCATTCGTTCAGAAGGGTGGCCAGTAGGCCACATTCTCCTTCGAATCAAAGGCTGGGTCTCGGGGGCTAAGTGGGAGTCGAGGAGGCGGCGAAGCGCTGCTCGCGGTGCAAGAAGTCGAAGCCGCGAGCAGCCTTCGCCAGTAACAAGTCGGCCCGTGATGGGCTACAGGCCTACTGTCGTCATTGCTGGGCGGAGTACCACCACGCCCGGCAGTTGGCAAAGGGCAAGAACGTCAGGCCGCGTGTCGAGACGCCCGAGGGCCACAAGTTCTGCCGGAGTTGCGGGGAGATCAAGCCGCACAATGAGTGGCACCGTAACGCAACAGCTTCCGATGGCCTGTCAACGAGTTGTAAGGCCTGCCGGGCAGCGAAGTCGCGTGCTGATCACCTGAAGCGCAACTACGGCCTCACCGAAGCCGAGCGCGACGCGATGATCGCCGCCCAGCGCGGCCTGTGTGCGATCTGCCTGGATGCCCTGCCCGTGCATGTGGATCACTGCCACAAGACGGGTAGGGTCCGAGGCGTACTGTGCTTCAACTGCAACTCGGCCATCGGCAAGTTGGGTGACGACCCCGACGCCGTACGCCGTGCCGCTGCCTATCTGGAAGGAAACTCGTGGAAGCCAATACTCGTGGCACCGGGCGTCTACCAGCTGCCTTCCTGACGCCGGGCTCTTCTTCGTTCATGGACTTCCTCTCCGAGCACCAGCCCGAGATGCTGCCGGGCAACCGGCGGCTGCCGGCCACCCAGGGCGTGCTGGAGGCACCGCACGGTACGACCATCGTGGCCGTGACGTTCCCCGGCGGTGTCGTGCTGGCCGGTGACCGGCGGGCGACGATGGGCAATGTCATCGCGCAGCGGGACATCGAGAAGGTCTTCCCGGCGGACGAGTACTCGGCGGTCGGTATTGCCGGTACCGCCGGTCTGGCCGTCGAGATGGTCAAGCTCTTCCAGCTGGAGCTGGAGCACTTCGAGAAGGTCGAGGGTGCCCAGCTGTCCCTGGAGGGCAAGGCCAACCGGCTGTCGACGATGATCCGCTCCAACCTCGGCATGGCCATGCAGGGCCTGGCCGTGGTGCCTCTCTTCGCGGGGTACGACCTGGACCGCGAGAAGGGGCGCATCTTCTCCTACGACGTCACGGGCGGCCGCAGCGAGGAGCACAACTTCGCGGCGACGGGCTCCGGCTCGATCTTCGCTCGCGGTGCGATGAAGAAGCTGTTCCGTGACGACCTGACCGAGGAGCAGGCCACCACGCTGGTGGTCCAGGCCCTCTACGACGCGGCAGACGACGACTCGGCGACCGGTGGTCCCGATGTCGCCCGCCGGATCTACCCGATCATCACCGTGATCACCGAGGACGGCTTCCGCCGGCTCACCGAGGACGAGGCCTCCGAGCTGTCCCGCGCGGTGCTCCAGCGCCGTCTGGAGGAGCCCGACGGCCCCAAGGCCGCCCTGCTCTGAGGCGGCGGGCCCCGGTTCTTATCAAGGTGATCCAGTGACCACGACAGAAAGGGACGGATAACCGGTGTCGACGCCGTTCTATGTCTCACCCCAGCAGGCCATGGCCGACCGGGCCGAGTACGCCCGCAAGGGCATCGCCCGCGGTCGCAGCCTCGTCGTGCTGCAGTATGCCGACGGCATCGTGTTCGTCGGCGAGAACCCGTCCCGTGCGCTGCACAAGTTCAGCGAGATCTATGACCGGATCGGTTTCGCGGCCGCCGGCAAGTACAACGAGTACGAGAACCTCCGCATCGGCGGCGTGCGCTACGCCGACCTGCGTGGTTACACCTACGACCGTGACGACGTCACGGCGCGTGGTCTCGCCAACGTCTATGCCCAGACGCTGGGCACGATCTTCTCCTCGGCCGCCGAGAAGCCGTACGAGGTGGAGCTGATCGTCGCCGAGGTGGGGGAGACCCCCGAGGGCGACCAGATCTACCGGCTGCCGCACGACGGTTCCATCGTGGACGAGCACGGCTCGGTCGCGGTGGGCGGCAACCCGGAGCAGATCGCCACCTATCTGGAGCGTGAGCACCGCGACGGCATGAGCCTGGCCGAGGCGCTCAAGCTCGCCGTGCAGGCCCTGTCCCGCGAGTCCAACGGCACGCAGCGGGAGATTCCCGCGGACCGCCTGGAGGTCGCGGTGCTGGACCGTACGCGGCCGCAGAAGCGCAAGTTCAAGCGCATCGTCGGCCGGCAGCTCGCTCGTCTGCTGGAGGCGGACGGTGCGGCCACGGAGGCGGAGAGCGCCGAGGAGGCCGAGGAGTCGGGCGAGGAGTAGCCTGCCGCCCCGTTCCGCTCAGGTGTGCCCCGGCCGTTGTCCCGGCTGGGGCACATCCGTCTCTCCGGGCTCGCTCAGCGGCCCGGTGGCGGCGCCGTGGAGCCTCGGACGACCAGGTGGACCGGAATGTCGCCGCTCTCGGGCACGGCGCCCTCCAGGACCGCCAGCAGGGCCCGCATGCCGCGTTCGCCGAAGAGCTCGGCGTCCAGTCGTACGGTCGTCAGCTCGGGGTCGATGGCGGTGGCCAGGGCGAGGTCGTCGAGTCCGGTGACGGAGATGTCGTCGGGGATGCGCAGGCCGAGGCGGCGTACGGCCTTGTAGGCGCCGGCGGCGAGTTTGTCGTCGTCGCAGACGACTGCCGTGGGGCGTGGGCCGGGTGTGGTGAGTGCGGTCTCGGTCGCGTTCAGGGCGCCTTCGATGGAGATGGGGGCGCGGGCGGTGCGTACCTCGGTGCCGGGTACGGCCGCCATGCGTGTGGCCAGTTCCCGTGCGCGCAGTTCGAAGGTCCAGGAGGGTACGTCCGCGGCGAGGTGCAGGATCCGGCGGTGGCCGAGGTCCAGCAGGTGGTCGGTGACCTGGCGGACTCCGTCGGCGATGTCCAGGTTGACGGTGGCGGCGCCCAGGCTGCCCTCCGGGTCGCTGTCGAGCATGACGAGGGGGAGTTGGTCGCCCCGGATGGCGGTGAGTGCGTCGGCGGCCATGGAGGAGGCGAGGACGCCGTCCAGGGCGGCCTGTGCGGAGGCGAAGGGGTCGCGGGCGGGACCGATGCCCTCGGGGGAGGGGTACAGCACGACGCCGAAGCCGTGCTCGGCTGCCACGCGTGCGGCGCCGGTGTAGACGCCTGCGAAGAATTCCGTGGTCAGGGCGGGGACGACGAGCAGGACGGTGCGGGTGCGGCCGAGGCGGAGGTTGCGGGCGGCGAGGTTGGGCCGGTAGCCGAGTTCGCGTGCTGCCTCGCGGACTCGTTGGGCGGTGGTTTCGGACACGCGTCCGCGCCATTTGTCGCCGAGGACGAGGGAGACGGCGGCCTGCGAGACCCCGGCCGCCTGGGCGACGTCACGGCTGGTCGGTCGCGTGCTGCTGCGTGCCACCGCGGTTGCGCTCCTTCACCTGGACGTCCGAACAGCGCACATGGTACGTATGAGGGAGGACGTTATACGTAACACGTGGGGTGCGCGAGGCTCCGCGTGCGAGCTGCTGAAGGGCAGGACATGGCCACCGGATACCTGGGGATACTCCGGGCGCGGCACGCGCTGCGGCTGCTCACCGGCACGCTGGTCGGCCGGCTGCCCAACGCGACCGCGGCCATCGCCCTGGTGCTGTTCGTGCGCGCCGAGGGCGGCACCTACAGCCTCGCCGGTGCTCTCGCGGCCGTGTACGGCGTCGCCAACGCGGTCGGACAGCCGGTGCTGGGCCGGCTCGTGGACCTGTACGGGCAGCCGCGTGTCCAGCTGCCTGCCGCGGTCCTCGCCGCCGCCTGCATGGCCGTCTTCGCCTTCTGCGGCACCGGTCCGCTGCCCCTCGCCTATGCGTCCGTCGCGGCGGCGGGTCTGTTCGCGCCACCCCTGGAGGGCGGCCTGCGTGCGCTGTGGCCGTCCGTGCTGCGCGGTGAGGAGCAGGTGCACACCGCGTACGCCATGGACGCGATCGCGCAGGAGGTGATGTTCACCGTCGGGCCGCTGCTGGTGACCCTGTGCGCGTCCGTGTGGGACGCGCGCGCCGCCCTGCTCGTGCTGAACGTCCTCGGTGTCCTCGGCGCGCTCTCGGTGGTCGTCTCGCCGCCCTCGCGCGCGTGGCGTTCGGCTCCGCGCGAGGCCCACTGGCTCGGCGCCCTGCGCTCGCCCGGCCTGCTCGCCCTGCTCGGTGCCTTCCTGTTCGTCGGTATCGCGCTCGGCTCCATCACGGTCGCGTCGGTGTCGTACGCCGACGGGCACGGCGGTGACGCGGTCTACGGCTGGATGATGGCCGGGCTGGGCCTCGGCGCGCTGGTCGGCGGCGCGGTCTACGGGGCCCGCCAGTGGTCCGGCGCGCCCGAGCGGCGACTGCGGCTCCTGGTGGCGCTTCTGGCGGTGTGTTACCTGCCGCTCATGCTGGTGCCGGGCGCGCCGTCCATGGTGCTGCTCTCGGTCGTCTCGGGCGTGTTCCTCGCGCCCTGTATCGCCTGTGCGTTCATCATCGTCGACCGGCATGCGCCGAGGGGCACGGTCACCGAGGCGTTCTCCTGGCTTGTCACCACGTTCACCGTGGGTGCCTCGGTCGGTACGGGGCTCGCCGGTCCGGTGGTCCAGGCCGGGGGCACGGTGTGGGGTTTCGCCGTTCCCGGTGTCGCGGGCGCCGTGTCGCTGCTGGTCCTGCTCGGCACCGGGCGGGTCCTCGCAGCTCCCGCGCGGGGCGCGGTGGTTGCGGCTTCATCGGAAACTGATCCAAATCGTGCTGTCGAACCCCGTTTCAGCTCAGGGGATCGGGCGTAATGTTCAGTCATGGACCGCCGCATTTTCGGGCTGGAGAACGAGTACGGCGTCACGTGCACGTTCAGGGGACAGCGCCGCCTGTCGCCTGACGAGGTGGCGCGGTACCTCTTCCGCCGTGTCGTGTCATGGGGCCGCAGCAGCAATGTCTTTCTGCGAAACGGCGCCCGGCTCTATCTCGACGTGGGCTCACATCCGGAATACGCGACACCCGAATGTGACAACGTGATCGAACTGGTCACCCACGACAAGGCCGGCGAGCGCATTCTCGAAGGACTCCTGGTGGACGCGGAACGACGCCTGCACGAGGAGGGAATCGCAGGCGACGTCTACCTCTTCAAGAACAACACCGACTCGGCGGGCAACTCCTACGGCTGCCACGAGAACTATCTGGTGGCGCGGCACGGGGAGTTCTCCCGGCTCGCGGACATCCTCATCCCCTTCCTGGTCACCCGGCAGCTGCTGTGCGGCGCGGGCAAGGTGCTCCAGACGCCGCGCGGCGCCGTGTACTGCGTCAGCCAGCGTGCCGAGCACATCTGGGAGGGCGTCTCCTCGGCCACGACCCGCTCGCGGCCCATCATCAACACCCGCGACGAACCCCACGCGGACGCGGAGCGCTACCGCCGGCTGCACGTCATCGTGGGCGACTCGAACATGTCCGAGACGACCATGCTGCTCAAGGTCGGGGCGACCGACCTGGTGCTGCGCATGATCGAGGCGGGCACCGTGATGCGCGACCTGACCCTGGAGAACCCGATCCGGGCGATCCGTGAGGTCAGCCACGACATCACCGGCCGCCGCAAGGTGCGGCTGGCCAGCGGCCGGGAGGCCTCCGCGCTGGAGGTGCAGCGCGAGTACTTCGACAAGGCCGTGGACTTCTGCGACCGCCGGGGCATCCGCACCGGCACGGTCGCCCAGGTCCTGGAGCTGTGGGGCCGCACGCTCGACGCGATCGAGACCGAGGAACTGGACCGGATCGGCACCGAGATCGACTGGGTCATGAAGTACAAGCTCATCGAGCGGTACCGGGCCAAGCACAACATGACCATGTCGCATCCGCGGGTCGCGCAGATAGACCTCGCCTACCACGACATCCACCGCCGGCGTGGCCTGTACTACCTGCTGGAGCGCAAGGGTCAAGCGACGCGGGTCTGCAACGACTTGAAGATCTTCGAGGGCAAGTCGGTTCCGCCGCAGACCACTCGGGCCCGTCTGCGCGGCGACTTCATCCGCCGGGCACAGGAGCAGCGCCGGGACTTCACGGTCGACTGGGTCCATCTGAAGCTCAACGACCAGGCACAACGCACCGTGTTGTGCAAGGACCCGTTCCGTTCGGTGGACGACCGGGTGGAGAAGCTCATCGCCGGAATGTGACGAAGCATTCCGAGTCGAGCGTTTCCGCACCGCAATGCCGGAACGCCACACGGGCGCCGTACGTTTCCCGTACGGCGCCCTTCTCGCGTCGTAGAGTTGCGCGCACGCCAATCCACAAGATCGACCGATTACGAGGCCTTCCGTGCGCCGACGCTCGCTCCTCCTCGCCGCCGTTCCCGCGGGACTGGTCACGCTCTCCGCGTGCGGTGACAACAAGTCCGCCTCCAGCAAGACGAGTGCCTCGCCGACGCCCTCGGTGTCCACGGCACCTCCGCCGAAGATCGTGGCGGGACCGCTGCCGGCGATCACGGCGGGCACGAAGTTCGGCGAGAAGCCGACGGTCGCCAAGGGCGCGGGCGAGCCGTCGAAGAACCTCGCGGTCAGGACGGTGATCGCGGGCAGCGGCCGCACGGTCGCCGAGAACGACTTCATCAAGGCGAACTACCTGGGCCAGATCTGGGACACGGCCAAGGTCTTCGACAACTCCTACGACCGCAAGCGCCCGCTGGTCATGCAGCTCGCGCAGGGCAGCATCATCGACGGCTGGCGGTACGGCCTGACGGGCAAGAAGGTCGGCAGCCGCGTCCAGATCGCCGTCCCGCCCACGTGGGGCTACGGCCCGTCCGGTGAGCCGCAGGCGGGCATCAAGGGCACCGACACCCTGGTGTTCGTCATCGACGTGATCGAGTCGTACAACTCCAAGAGCTCCGTCACGGGCAAGGCGGTCGCGCAGAGCGACGCGGCGCTGCCGAAGGTGGCCACCAACACCGACGGCGAGGTCCCGAAGGTCACGGTTCCGAAGACCGACCCGCCGAAGAAGCTCGTGTCGACGTATGTCCTGGAGGGCGACGGCGAGGAGCTGAAGGCCGACCAGACGGTGCTGTGCCAGTTCCAGGGCCTGGTCTGGGACGGCGGCAAGACGTTCCAGCGGACGTACGGCTCGGGCCGGCTCGCCCAGTTCTCGCTGGAGCGGATGCAGCAGACGGTCAAGGGCCTGGCGCAGGGCCTGACCGGCAAGAAGGTCGGCAGCCGCGTGCTGATCGTGGTCCCGCCGGAGCTGGGATACGGCGACACCCCGCCGAGCGGCGGGCCCGTCGGGAAGAACGCCACCCTCGTGTTCACGGTGGACGTGCTCGCCGCGATGTAGCCCCGGGTCCCGGTGGCGGGTGGTGGGGCCGCGGGGATGAAAGACTGTCCGTGATTCGTGTCGTACACAAGCAGGAGCTTTGACGTGAGCATCGAGAAGCCCGAGATCGACTTCCCCGGCGGCGAGCCCCCGAAGGACCTTGAGATCAAGGACATCTGGGAGGGTGACGGGGCGGAGGCCGTGGCCGGTCAGAACGTCACCGTGCACTACGTGGGCGTCACCTTCGAGACGGGTGAGGAGTTCGACGCGAGCTGGAACCGCAACTCGCCGTTCCGTTTCCCGCTGGGCGGCGGCCGGGTCATCAAGGGCTGGGACCAGGGCGTCCAGGGCATGAAGGTCGGCGGCCGTCGCCAGCTGACCATCCCCGCCCACCTCGCCTACGGCGACCAGAGCCCGAGCCCGCTCATCCCGGCGGGCTCGACCCTGATCTTCGTGGTCGACCTCCTCGCCGTCTGATCGGATCCGATCGGTTGGGGCCCATGCCTGCCCGGGCATGGGCCCTCGCTTTTGCCACCGCACCGAGGAGCGGTACGGTCGTCGGTCGGAAGCATGAAAAGGGGAGGCGAAGGGCGTCGATGGCCATTGCCAAGGCCGAGCGGCTGATGAACCTCGCGCTGTGCCTGCTGGGGGCGCGCCGGCCGCTGAGCAAGCGTGAGCTGCGGGGGTCCGTCGAGGCCTATCTGGAGGCGGGCTCGGACGACTCCTTCAACCGCATGTTCGAGCGGGACAAGGACGACCTGCGCGAGCTGGGCCTGGTCATCGACACGGTCGAGAACCTGGACGGCGAGGTGGGCTACCTCGCCCGCCGCGACAGCAACCGCCTGCCGCCCATCACCCTGGACGCCGAGGAGGCCGCCGCGCTCGGCCTGGCCGCCAAGGTGTGGCAGCAGGCCCGGCTCGCCGGCGCCGCGAGCGGCGCCCTGCAGAAGCTGCGGGCCGCGGGGCTCCCGGAGGACGTCGATCCGTACGAGGCGCACGGCGCGCTCGAACCCCGTATCCCGGTGCACGAGGCCGCGTTCGAGCCGCTGATGCTGGCCTGCCGCGACCGCCGCCCGGTCCTCTTCGAGTACCGCAAGGCCTCCGCCGTCCACCCCGAGCCCCGGCATGTGGAGCCGTGGGCCCTGGAGTGCTGGCGCGGGCACTGGTACCTGGCCGGCTTCGACCGCGACCGGGGTGCCGAGCGCGTCTTCCGGCTGTCCCGGATCACCGGGCGGGTCCGCTCGCGCGGCACGGGCTTCACCGTGCCCGTGCCGGACGTGGTCACCGTGCGCGAGACCGTCGCGAGCTGGGCGGGCGAGATCGCCGACCGCTCGGCACTGATCCGGCTGCGTTCCGGCTCCGGGTACCCCCTTCGGGCGAAGGCCACCGCGGTCCGGGAACTCGGCGACGGCTGGGACGAGTTGGAGATTCCGTACGGGCACGGCCTGGACGCCTGGCTGGTGGAGTTCGGGCCGGACGTGGTGGTGCTGGAGCCGGCCGAGCTGCGCGCGGACGTCGTGGAGCGGCTGCGCGCCGTGGCCAAGGGCTGAGTGGGGGAGCGGAACTGTGGCAGGCAAACCGGTCAGGCCCGTGAACGCCATCGACCAGACCCGGCGGATGCTGTCCCTGGTCACCTATCTCAAGGAGCGCCCCGGCGCGCGGATCGCGGACGTCGCCCGCGCCTTCGGCATCACCGAGGACGAGCTGGTCTCGGACCTCGATCTGCTGCCGATGTGCGGCACCAGCTTCCGCGGAGGCGACCTGCTGGACATCGACACCGACGGCGAGCGCATCTGGTGGCACAACCCGGCGGCGCTCGGTGAGGAGGCCGCGGAGCCGCTGCGGCTCGCCGCCGACGAGGCCACGGCCCTGCTGGTGGCCGCCCGTGCGGTCGCCACCCTGCCCGGCCTGCGCGAAGGCGACCGCCAGGCCCTGCTGCGGGCCACCGCCAAGGTGGAGGCCGCGGCCGGGGAGACGGCCGGCGCCAGCTCCCGGCTGTCGGTGACCTTCGAGTCCGAGGGCGGCGTCTTCGCCGATGTGGACCGGGCGATCTCCGAGCGCCGCCGGCTGTGGATCCGCTACTACTCCCCGGCCCGCGACGAGGTCACCGAGCGCGAGATCGACCCCATCCGCCTGGTCAGCGTCGGTCACACCTACGTCGAGGCCTGGTGCCGCCGCTCCGAGGCCCGGCGTACCTTCCGGCTCGACCGGGTCGCCGAGATCCGGATCCTGGACGAGCCGTCCGCACCGCCCGAGATAGAGCTGCGGGACCTCTCCGAGGCCCTGGTGCAGCCGGCCGCCGAGGACCCGGAGGTGGTGGTCGAGGTCGGCCCCGGCGGCCGCTGGGTCGCCGAGTACTACCCGCACGACAGCGCCGATGAGCGTCCCGACGGCGGGCTGCGTATCACTCTGCGCACTCCCGACCCGGCCTCCCTGCGCCGTCTCGCCCTACGGCTCGGCGCCGACGGCCGGATCGTGTCTCCGCCGGAGCTGGCGGAGAGCGCCCGGAGGGCAGCCGGAGAGGCTCTGGCGGCATACGCGGAGTGAGGGCGGCGCCCCCGCAGGGGCGCGGGGCCGTGGGAGAGGTACGGCTCCGCCGCGGGGCGCGGCCGGCCACGACGCGCGGCCGCAAGGACGCGCGGCAGCCGCGGCACGGGACGTCACGGCACATCACGCACGACGGCTGGCGAACCATCACAAGGAGGAGCAGGCCCATGACCGAGTCTCCGGTGACCACTGCTGGTGGCATGACCGTGGCATCCGCCTTCGCCGGGATGCGAAGAGTCGTCCCCGTGATGTTCAAGGCGGGCTGCCCGGACTGCCGGGGCCGCTTCGAGCTCGCCGCGAGCGCGCTGCGCCTGGCCATCGGCGCCTCCAGCCGTACGACGTTCTACTCCTTCACCTGCCCCGACTGCGGCGCCGCCGTGCGCAAACCGGCCGGTGAGCGCATTGTCGAGCTGCTCACCGGAGGTGGGGTCAGGACGCTGCGTCTGCACTCCACCGTCTAGTCTCGACGTCATGTTCTGGCCGATGTGTGCGGTAGCGCTGGGTTTCCTGGGTCTCGTCGTCCTGGGGGTGCTCGCCGTCCGGGTCTTCCTGGCGGCGCGGCGCCTCGGACTACAGGTCGCCGACTCCGGTCGCCGGATCAGCAGGGCGGCCGAGGACCTGGAGCGGGCGGCCGTCAGCGCGGCCCGTGCCGCCGATTCCCTGTGAGCCCGCCCGCGGGACTCCTGTGAGCGCCGCGACGCACGTGCCCGGGCCCCTTCGGCCTGTCATGCTGCCCATCGGGACAGGTACGCTGCTTGTCGCGGTGCGGAGAACGAGGCCCGTGCCGTGGACGGGAGTACGCAAGGGGATTGCTTCGTGTTTACCCCCCGGCGTTACGATCGCTGCCAGCACGACCATCGGACGCATGTCCGACTGATCGGACAGCATCCCACCCCAGCCGCCTCGGTGAGAAGGTAAAGACTTATGTTCGGAAGGCTCGGAGCCCCCGAGATCATTCTCATCCTCGTCGTCATCTTCCTGCTGTTCGGCGCGAAGAAGCTTCCGGACATGGCCCGCTCGCTCGGCAAGTCCGCGCGGATCCTCAAGAGCGAGGCCAAGGCGATGAAGGAGGAGGGCAACGCCTCCGCCCAGGCGCCCGCCTCCGACGAGCAGGCCCAGTCCCAGCGCACCATCCAGGCGGCCCCCGGCGACGTGACCAGCTCGCGCCCGGTCAACGAGCCGACGGACACCACCCAGCGCTGACGCAGCGCCGGAAGCCACCGGCCTGCCGCACGAGATGAGGACGTGGGTTGCCCAAGCCTGCCCGCAAGAAGGAGAAGGATCCCGAGGGGCGTATGCCTCTCGCGGATCACCTCCGTGAGCTCCGCAACCGGCTCGCGAAGGCAATGCTGGCCATCGTCGTCGTGACGATCGTCGCCGCCTTCTTCTACAACGACATCATCAACTTCCTGACCAAGCCGATCCTCGACTCGGTCGGTTGCGCACAGAGCTTCGAGCAACTGGCGAAGACCAAGAGCGGTCACCAGTGCGCGGAGATCACCATCAACGGCCTGCTCGCGCCGTTCACCCTGGCCCTCCAGGTCTCGCTGATGGCCGGTGTCGTCACCGCCTCGCCGATCTGGCTGTACCAGCTGTGGGCCTTCGTCGCGCCCGGTCTGCACCGGCACGAGAAGAAGTACGCCTACGCCTTCGTCCTCATCGGCGCCCCGCTGTTCTTCGCCGGCGCCTTCTTCGCGTACGAGGTGCTGCCCACCACGGCGAAGGTGCTGATCGACTTCACGCCGAGCGGCAGCATCAAGAACCTGCTGCCGCTGGATGACCTGCTCCAGCTGGTCACGCGCATGGTGATCGTCTTCGGCCTCTCCTTCGAGCTGCCGCTGCTGCTTATCTTCCTCAACCTCACCGGCATCCTGAGCGGCCAGCGCATGCTCGGGTGGTGGCGCGGCATGATCCTCGGCATCACGATCTTCGCGGCCGTGGCCACGCCGAGCACCGACCCGCTGTCGATGCTGGCCCTGGCCGGGCCGATCTGGCTGCTGTACTTCGCCGCGACGGGCTTCTCGCTGATGAACGACAAGCGCAGGCGCCGCCGTGCGGAGGCGGGCCCCGCCGACGACGAGGCTTCCGAGCTGGACCTCACCCCCGAGGCCATCGACGAGGTCGAGCCGGTCCCGGCCAGCCGGGCCCTGCCCGAACAGCCGGGCACGGACCGGGTCAACGGATACGACGACGTGACCTGATCCCCACCCGCACCGAGCCGCGCACGCTGCCCCCGCCCAGGTGGACGGGGGCAGCGCCGTATCGCGTGGCACACGATCGGGATAATGATCGTCCGGTTGTCAGTGGGGCCCGGTACGCTCGAAAGCACGATGACAGAGGACCTCTCACCGGCCGAGCGGTACGCGGCAGCCCGCAGGCGGGCAGCCGAGCAGGCCACCGCGCTCGCGTCCTTCCGCGAGATGTACGACTTCGGCCTCGACCCCTTCCAGATCGAGGCCTGCGAGGCGCTCGAAGCGGGGAAGGGCGTGCTGGTGGCCGCCCCCACCGGCTCGGGCAAGACGATCGTGGGCGAGTTCGCCGTGCACCTCGCCCTCCAGCAGGGCAGGAAGTGCTTCTACACGACGCCGATCAAGGCGCTGTCGAACCAGAAGTACGCCGACCTGTGCCGCCGCTACGGCACCGAAAAGGTCGGCCTGCTCACCGGTGACAACAGCGTGAACTCCGAGGCCCCGGTCGTCGTGATGACCACCGAGGTCCTGCGGAACATGCTGTACGCCGGCTCCCAGACCCTCCTCGGCCTCGGCCACGTGGTCATGGACGAGGTGCACTACCTCTCCGACCGCTTCCGCGGCGCCGTCTGGGAAGAGGTGATCATCCACCTGCCCGAGTCCGTGACGCTGGTGTCGCTGTCGGCGACCGTCTCCAACGCCGAGGAGTTCGGCGACTGGCTGGACACCGTCCGCGGCGACACCGAGGTGATCGTCTCCGAGCACCGGCCCGTCCCGCTGTTCCAGCACGTGCTCGCCGGTCGCCGGATGTACGACCTGTTCGAGGAAGGCGAGGGCCACAAGAAGGCCGTCAACCCCGACCTCGTCCGGCTGGCCCGCATGGAGGCCACCAGACCGTCGTACCAGGACCGCCGCCGCGGCCGGGCGATGCGCGAGGCGGACCGGGAGCGGGAGCGCAGACAGCGCTCGCGCGTGTGGACGCCGGGCCGCCCCGAGGTCATCGAGCGTCTCGACTCCGAGGGCCTGCTCCCCGCCATCACCTTCATCTTCAGCCGCGCCGCCTGCGAGGCCGCCGTACAACAGTGCCTGTACGCGGGCCTGCGGCTCAACGACGAGGAGGCGCGCGAACAGGTGCGCGCCCTGGTCGAGGAGCGCACCGCCGCCATCCCGTCCGAGGACCTGCACGTCCTCGGGTACTACGAGTGGCTGGAGGGCCTGGAGCGGGGCATCGCCGCGCACCACGCGGGCATGCTGCCGACCTTCAAGGAGGTCGTGGAGGAACTGTTCGTGCGCGGTCTGGTCAAGGCCGTCTTCGCGACCGAGACGCTCGCCCTCGGCATCAACATGCCCGCCCGCTCGGTGGTGCTGGAGAAGCTCGTCAAGTGGAACGGCGAGCAGCACGCCGACATCACGCCGGGCGAGTACACGCAGCTGACCGGCCGCGCGGGGCGCCGCGGCATCGACGTCGAGGGCCACGCCGTCGTGCTGTGGCAGCGCGGCATCAGCCCCGAGCACCTCGCCGGTCTCGCGGGCACCCGTACGTACCCGCTGCGCTCCAGCTTCAAGCCGTCGTACAACATGGCGGTCAACCTGGTCGAGCAGTTCGGCCGGTCCCGCTCGCGCGAGCTGCTGGAGACCTCCTTCGCGCAGTTCCAGGCCGACCGGTCGGTCGTCGGGATCTCCCGCCAGGTGCAGCGCAACGAAGAGGGACTCGCCGGCTACCAGGAGTCGATGACCTGTCACCTCGGCGATTTCGAGGAGTACGCGCGACTGCGCCGCGAGCTGAAGGACCGCGAGACCGAGCTGGCCCGGCAGGGCGCCAACCAGCGGCGCGCCGAGGCCGCCACCGCCCTGGAGAAGCTCAAGCCGGGCGACGTCATCCACGTCCCCACGGGCAAGTACGCCGGCCTCGCTCTCGTGCTCGACCCGGGCCTGCCCGCCGGCCGGGCCACCGGCCACCGCGGCTTCGACCACCACGACGGCCCGCGCCCACTGGTGCTCACCGCCGAACGGCAGGTCAAGCGGTTGGCGTCGATGGACTTCCCGGTGCCGGTCGAACCGCTGGACCGGATGCGGATCCCGAAGAGCTTCAACCCGCGCTCGCCGCAGTCCCGTCGGGACCTCGCCTCCGCGCTGCGCTCCAAGGCCGGGCACGTCCCGCCGGAGCGGGCCCGCAAGAAGCGCTCGCAGGCCGCCGACGACCGAGAGATCGCCCGGCTGCGCACGGCCATCCGCGCGCATCCCTGCCACGGCTGCGACGACCGCGAGGACCACGCCCGTTGGGCCGAGCGCTACCACCGGCTGCTGCGCGACACCTCGCAGCTGGAACGCCGGATCGAGGGGCGTACGAACACCATCGCGCGCACCTTCGACCGCATCGTGGCCCTGCTGACCGAGCTGGACTACCTGCGCGGCGACGAGGTCACCGAACACGGCAAGCGCCTCGCCCGGCTCTACGGCGAACTCGACCTGCTGGCCAGCGAATGCCTGCGTGCCGGCGTCTGGGAGGGCCTCGCTCCCGCGGAACTCGCCGCGTGCGTCTCGGCGTTGGTGTACGAGGCACGGCTCAGCGACGACGCGATGGCGCCGAAGCTCCCGTCCGGCAAGGCGAAGGCCGCGCTCGGGGAGATGGTCCGGATCTGGGGCCGGCTGGACGCGTTGGAGGAGGACTTCCGGATCAACCAGACCGAGGGCGTCGGCCAGCGCGAGCCGGACCTCGGCTTCGCCTGGGCCGCGTACATGTGGGCCTCCGGCAAGGGGCTCGACGAGGTGCTGCGCGAGGCGGAGATGCCGGCCGGTGACTTCGTGCGGTGGTGCAAGCAGGTGATCGACGTGCTGGGGCAGATCTCGGCGGCGTCTCCCTCCGGGGGTTCGACCGTGGCGAAGGCTGCGCGCAAGGCTGTCGATCAGTTGCTGCGGGGTGTGGTCGCCTACTCGTCCGTGGGGTGACCTGGCCGTTCGCGGGTGCGGGCGGGCTGTGGTTGATCGCGCAGTTCCCCGCGCCCCTTTAGGGCGCTGCCCTTCTGCTCACTCGTTACGGTGAGTCGCTTTCGCATGCCCTGAAGTCGCTACTGCATGTGTTCGAATCGCAGCCGTGCGTATAAATGGGGCCGAGCGTACTCCTGTTGCGAGGGCGATTTCAGGTGCTTGCTGAATATGACACGGCGATGATCCGGTCGGACTAAGCTCGCCCGCGGCGCACCGAGTTGAGGTAATTCGTGCGCTTGTTCCCAAACAGGTGATAGATCCCTTCGGTTCCATGAACCTTCCCCCCACAAGCACCTCCGACACCCAGCCGATTCGTCTCAGAAGGCATCCATGGTGAGTGTTCAGAAGCCGCCCGGTCGCCGTGAACGTCCCTATGCGCGCGTCCTGTTGCCACCGGCCATATTGATGGCCGCCGCGACCGGGGCGGCGGTAGCCCTGGCACCACAGTCCGCCCGGATCGTCGCCGGAGCGGTCGGGGCCCTGGCCCTGCTCCTGGTCCTCGCCCTGGGCGCGGAAGCCGCCCGGCGCGGCCGCAGGCTCCGCGCGGAACAGGCCGAGCACGCCCGTCACACCGCGTATCTGGAACACCGGATCGCCGCCCAGGACCAGTTGATCGAGAAGTTCGCCACGGACGTCATCCCCACCGGTCTGCTGCACCTGCGCGCGGGCGCCCCGCTGCGCACCGTGCTGGCCAACGTCTACGACGCCGACCCCGAGCTGCGGGCGCTGCCCCCGATGTACCGGGAGATGTTCCGGGTCGGGCTGCGCGGCGCCGACCACGAGATCTCGATGCGTGACGCGACCGAGCGCTCCTTCGTGACCATCGCCCGCCGCGTCCAGGCCATCGTCCACCAACAGGCCAAGGAACTGCGGGAGATGGAGGAGGACCACGGCCGCAACGCCGAGGTCTTCGACGACCTGCTGCGCATCGACCACGGCACCTCGCTGATCGGCCGGCTCGCCGACACCATCTCCGTCCTCGGCGGCGGCCGGCCGGGCCGTCAGTGGCCCCTGCCGGTCTCCCTCTACAGCACGCTGCGCGGCGCCATGTCGCGCATCCTGGAGTACCGCCGTATCCAGCTGAACTCCATCGTCAACATCAACATCAAGGGCACCGCCGTCGAGCCGGTCATCCACGCCGCCGCGGAGCTCCTCGACAACGCCACCCGCTACTCGCCGCCCTCGACCAAGGTGCACGTCACCGCCACCGAGGTGCAGACCGGCGTCGTCATCGAGATCGAGGACGCCGGCGTCAGCCTCAGCGAGGAAGGCCGCGTCCGCATCGAGCGGATGATCGAGGACGCCAAGAACGGCGACGACGCGCACAACCTCGGCGAGAACCCGCGCCTCGGCCTCGCGGTCGTGGGCCGGCTGTGCAAGATGTTCGACATGGAGGTGTCGCTGCGCGCCTCCGCCTACGGCGGCGTCCGGGCGATCCTCATCGTTCCGCGCGTCATGACGACGACCGAGCCCGGCGTGGGCGCCGCCCACGGCATCGGCGCCACCGGCATCCCCAAGCCCGAACTCGGCGCGGTGGAGGGCCCGAAGCGCCGGCCCAAGAAGCGCCGCCCGACCAGCCCCAAGATCCCCGCCGGGATCTCCATGGAGGACGACGTCCCGGTCGTCACCGAGTGGACGGCGGGCGGTCTGCCGCAGCGCCGCAGCAAGATGAAGACCCCGCTGAGCCAGCGGTACGCCGAACAGGCCGAGATCGAGCGCGCCGAGCGTGAGGGCAGGCCGACCGTCTGGTCGCAGGCCAAGCGCGAACCGGAGCCCGAGCTGGACCCCGAGATCAAGAAGCTCCGGGAACGGCCGATCGGCCAGGGGATCGAGGACTTCTGGAACGGCCTGCGCAAGGGCATGCCCGAGGACGCCACCGGGCCCGAACTGACCGACTTCACGAGGCACCCGGAAAAGTACGTGCACCTGCTCAACGACTACGCCGACGAGCCCGCCGAGGGCGCCACCGAGGCCTATGACGAGGGGGACCTCAAGTGATCCAGCAGCGAGGCAACATCGACTGGATGCTCAAGCAGCTCAACGACGGTGTGCCGGGCATCGAGATGATCGTGGTCCTCTCCGCCGACGGACTGCGCATCGCCCGCTACGGCGGCGACCCCGACGCCGCCGACCGGGTGGCCGCCGCCTGCGCGGGCGTGCAGAGCCTGGCGGGCGCCATCATCCAGGAGCTGCCGGGCGCCGGTGACATGCAGGTCGTCGTCTTCGAGATCGAGGGCGGCTACTTCTACCTCATGAACGCCGGCGACAACGCCTACCTCGCCGTACTCGCCGACGTGACCTGCGAACCCGGCCGGATGAGCGGCATGATGCGTGACCTGGTCGTCCGGATCGGCGCCCACCTCACCAGTCCGCCCCGGCGGAACGGGCAGACCGTATGACGCCTCCACGACGCAAACGGCGCCGACCGCAACCGCCGCCTCCTCCGCGGCCGACGCCGCCCGCCGCCGAGGTGCCGGACGGCCAGGCCGAGCCCAAGAACCCCGAGCGGCTGTACGCCTTCGCCGAAGCCGAGGACGGCGCACGCGCCGAACTCGACCTCGTGACGTTAATCGTGGCGCGCTCCGCACCTCAGCCGGGCGCCTCGCCGGAGCACACGGCGGTGTTGCGGCTGTGCGTCGCCCCCCTGTCCGTGGCCGAGCTGTCGGCCTATCTGAACCTGCCGTTCAGCGCGATGACCGTACTGATCACCGAACTGATCACGGCCGAACTGGTGCAGGCGCGCGCCCCGATCGTCCGACAGGCGCTCCCCGACCGTTCCATCCTCGAAGCGGTGATGCATGGACTACAACGGCTCTGACACCATCCCCGGCCCACGAACCGAGGATCATCTGCCGCACACCACCCAGGCGGCGGTGAAGATCGTGATCGTGGGCGGCTTCGGCGTCGGCAAGACCACCATGGTCGGTTCCGTCAGCGAGATCAGGCCGCTGACCACCGAGGAGACCATGACCCAGGCCGGCATCGGCGTGGACGACAACTACGGCTCCGACACGAAGACGGCCACTACCGTGGCCATGGACTTCGGCCGCATCGGCATCACCGAGCAGCTGGTGCTCTACCTGTTCGGCACCCCCGGCCAGGAGCGCTTCTGGTTCCTGTGGAACGGCCTGTTCGAAGGCGCGCTCGGCGCCGTCGTCCTGGTCGACACCCGGCGCCTGGAGGTCAGTTTCGACGTCATGGACCAGCTGGAGGAGCGCGGCGTGCCCTTCGTCATCGCCGTCAACTCCTTCCCGGACGCGCCGCGTTACGCGGTCGAGGAACTGCGCACCGCGCTCGACCTGGCCCCGGAGATCCCGATCATCGATTGCGACGTACGCCGCCGGGCCTCCAGCAAGGACGTGCTGCTGACCCTGATGCGCTTCCTGCACTCCATCGCGCTGTCCGGCGCCCGCGCCTGACCCGCGGGGCCACCGCCCCCACACACTTTTCGGCCCTCACATCCTTTTTCCGTTCCGGAGCGACACCGTGACGTCTGAACCCACGTCCCTGACCGGCACCGACCCCTTTTCCGGCCCCCCTCCCGGCTGCCCCGCGCACGGCCGCGGCCCCGGTGCGCTGCACCGCCTCTACGGCCCCGACGCGGAGGAACTGGGCGACCTCTACGAAAGCCTGCGGGAGGAGCACGGCTCCGTGGCGCCCGCGCTGCTGCACGACGACGTGCCGATGTGGGTGGTCCTCGGGCACGCCGAGAACCTCCATCTGGTGCGCAGTTCCTCCGTGTTCACCCGCGACAGCCGGATCTGGACCCCGCTGGCGGAGGGCACCGTCAAGCCCGACCATCCGCTCATGCCGCACATCGCCTGGCAGCCGATCTGCTCCCACGCCGAGGGCGACGAGCACCAGCGGCTGCGGGCGGCGGTCACCGCGGCCATGGAGACCATCGAGCACCGCAGCCTGCGCCGGCACATCGGCCGCTACACCCAGGAACTGGTCAACAGGTTCTGCGAACGCGGCCGGGCCGACCTGGTCTCCCAGTTCGCCGAGCATCTGCCGATGGCCGTCATGTGCGAGATCCTCGGCATGTCCGAGGAGTACAACGACCGGATGGTGCAGGCCGCCCGGGACGCCCTGAAGGGCACCGAGACCGCCATCCAGAGCCACACCTACGTCATGGAGGCGCTGAGCCGGCTCACCGCCCGGCGCCGCGCCCGGCCCGAGGACGACTTCACCAGCCACCTCGTCACCCACCCCGCCGGACTCAGCGACGACGAGGTCCGCGAACACCTGCGGCTCGTCCTCTTCGCGGCCTACGAGGCCACCGCGAACCTCCTCGCCAACGCGCTGCGCATGGTCCTGACCGAGCCGGGCTTCCGCGCCCAGCTCAGCGGCGGCCAGATGACCGTGCCGGAGGCGATCGAGCAGTCCCTGTGGGACGAGCCGCCGTTCAGCACGGTCCTGGCGTACTACGCCAAGCAGGACACCGAGCTGGGCGGACAGCGCATCCGCAAGGGCGACGGACTGCTCTTCGCGCCCGCGCCGGGCAACCTCGACCCGCGGATCCGCCCCGACCTGTCCGCGAGCATGCAGGGCAACCGCTCGCATCTCGCCTTCGGCGGCGGCCCGCACGAGTGCCCCGGCCAGGACATCGGCCGTGCCATCGCCGACGTCGGCGTGGACGCGCTGCTGATGCGGCTGCCCGACGTGCAGCTCGACTGTCCCGAGGACGAGCTGAGCTGGCGCTCCTCCATCGCCTCCCGGCATCTGGTGGCCCTGCCCATCCGCTTCGAGCCGAAGCCGCAGCAGGACGTCGGGCTGCCACCGCGGCCGATGGCGGTCTCGGCACCGCGCTCCGGCTGGCAGGTCGGTACGCTGCACACGGACCCGGCGCCGGCGACCGAGCCGCCACCGGCCGCGCCGCGCCCCGTCCCGCCTGTGCCCGCACCCGTTCCCGCGGCGCCTGAGCCGGTGCGCAGGCGCGGGGTCTGGCAGCGGTTGCTGAGGTGGTGGCGGGGGGAGTAGGGGTCCTACGGGGCGCTCTGCACCAGCGTGTCGAGCACGCGTCCGCTCACGAACGTGTGCTCCATGCCCGTCACCGGATCCCTGAACTCCAGCCGCCGGGCGAGCAGTTGGAGAGGCCGGCCGAAGTCGTCGGGCGGGACCGGGGCGGTCACCTCGGGGTAGAGCGGGTCGCCGAGGACGGGGATGCCGAGGGCGTTCAGATGGACGCGCAGCTGGTGGGTCTGGCCGGTGGCCGGCAGCAGTCGGTAGCGGGCCAACCCGCCGCGGTGCGCGGCCAGTTCCACATACGTCTCGGCGTTCGGCTCACCCTCGACCTCGCGGGCGGCCTGCACCCCGCGCTCCTTCACGATCCGGCTGCGCACGGTGCGCGGGAGGGCCAGCCCGGGGGCGTACGGCGCGACCGCCTCGTACTCCTTGCGCACCCGCCGGTCCCGGAACAGGTTCTGGTACGCGCCGCGCTCCTCGGGCCGTACGGTGAACAGCACCAGCCCCGCCGTCAGCCGGTCCAGCCGGTGCGCGGCGCCCAGCGTCGGGAGGTCCAGCTCGCGGCGCAGCCGGGCCAGCGCGGTCTCGGTGACGTGCGAGCCGCGCGGCGTCGTGGCGAGGAAGTGCGGCTTGTCGGCGACGACGATGTGCGCGTCCCGGTACACGACCTCCACCGGGAACGGCACCGGCACCTCGGCGGGCGGTTCGCGGTGGAACCACACGAACATCCCGGGCCGGTACGGCGCGTCCGGCGCCACCGCCCGCCCGTCGGCGCCGACGATCAGCCCCGCGGCGAGCATGCCCTCGACCGTGCCGGGCCCGGCCCCCGTGAGCCGTTCCACCAGATGCTCCCGCACGGTGGCCCACGCTCCGTCGTGCGGCAGCCGGAGCCGTACGGGATCGACCCCGTCGCGCTGGGGGAGCGGGGCGGGCGGGGGCGGGGTACGGCGTCTCATCGGGGTCAAGGGTACGAGAGGTCACGGACGGGCGGGGCGCCGGGAAAAGGGGTGGGCCGGCGGGCGCCGGGGTCGGCAGGATGCGGATCCTGCCCTGGCTCACGCAACCGGTCGTACCCGCCGGAACCCTCGCCCGTCGTGCACGCCGCCTTCCCGGACCCGGTGGTGCACCGGTGGCACATCAGAGCCTGCGACTCCGCGGTCGCCTACGGGACGGTGGCGGCGGCGCGTGGCCGCGGTGTCGCGGTCCGGGCCACCACCGCGCTGTCCCGGTGGGCGTTCGAGGAGACCGGACCGCACCGCCTCGAACTGTCCCATGCCACCGCCGACGAAGCCTCCTGCGGAGCGACCGAGTTGAACGCGATACATCGTGTGCATTGACCGTCGCGACGCATACGCGATATGTTCGGATGCGGATATTCGATGTCGAGGGGTCCGGGGAGGGTGTCATGGCCGGGAAGCGTCGCAAGCTCGGCAATCCGCTGGCGCTCGCCGTCCTGGTGACCCTCTGGCAGAAGCCGATGCATCCGTACGAGATCGCCCAGACCCTGCGCCGCCAGGGAAAGGACAGCAGCACGAAGATCAACTACGGCTCGCTCTACACGGTCGTGCAGAACCTCGAAAGACACGGCTTCGTCGAGGTGACCGACGTGGAGCGGCAGGGCAACCGCCCTGAGCGCACGGTGTACGGACTCACCGAGGCCGGCCGCGAGGAGATGACCGAGTGGTTGTCGGACCTCATGGCCGTCCCGGCGAAGGAGTACCCGATCTTCGCGAGTGCCCTGTCCCTCGTGGGCGCGCTGCACCCCGACGAGGTGGTGCGGCTGCTGGAGGAGCGGCTCGCGGCCCTGGAGTACCAGGCCGCGGCGGCGCGGGGCGGGCTGGAGAAGCTGTACGAGACGCTGCCGAGGCTCTTGCTCGTGGAGACCGAGTACCAGGTGCACATGATCCTGGCGCAGGCGGAGTGGGTCCGCGGCTTCCTGGAGGAGATCAGGAAGGGCTCACTGCCCGGCGTCGAAGCATGGCGGCACTTCCACGAAACGGGGGAGCCGCCCGCGGAACTCACCTGAGAACTCAGCTGAGAAGAACGACCCCGACGGGCTGTTGCAGCAGCTCCGCCGGGGTCTCGAACCC
Organism: Streptomyces sp. MUSC 14; assembly: GCF_001866675.1. NCBI lineage: Bacteria > Bacillati > Actinomycetota > Actinomycetes > Kitasatosporales > Streptomycetaceae > Streptomyces > Streptomyces sp. MUSC 14. The sequence goes on along the minus strand of NZ_MLYN01000051.1, from coordinate 10,791 downwards.
CGAGACGGACCCGCCGTGCGGCGGCTCCGGGCGATCGAGGTGCGGCACACCCAGGATAGCCCGGCGCTCTCGCACGCGGATCTTCCGCATCCGCTCAGTCAGGAGAGCACTCGTCATGAACACCCGTGCGCCCGCGGTCGAGGCGCGTCAGCTGATCAAGACCTATCCCGGTGAGGTCACCGCGCTGGGCGGCATGGACCTCACCGTGGCACCGGGCACCGTCTTCGGACTGCTCGGCCCCAACGGCGCAGGCAAGTCCACCACCGTCAAGATCCTCACCACCCTGGCCCGCCCCGACTCCGGCACCGCCGCGGTCGCCGGGCACGACGTGCTGCGCCACCCCGACCGGGTGCGCCGCGCGATCGGCGTGGTCGCCCAGCACTCCGGTGCCGACCCGGTCGCGACGGGCCGGGAGAACCTCCAACTCCAGGGCAGGCTCCACGGATTGCGCGGCAGCGTGCTGGAGCGCCGGGTCGAGGAGCTGCTGGAGCGCTTCGCCCTCGCCGACGCCGCCCGCCGTCCCGTCAAGGGCTACTCCGGCGGCATGCGCCGCCGCCTGGACGTGGCCCTCGGGCTGGTGCACCGGCCGAAGGTGCTCTTCCTCGACGAGCCGACCACGGGGCTGGACCCCGAGGCGCGCGCCGCGATGTGGGAGGAGATCGGCCGGCTGGCCGGCGAGGAGGGACTGACGATCCTGCTCACCACCCACTATCTGGAGGAGGCCGACCGGCTCGCCGAGCGCATCGCCATCGTCGACCGCGGCCGGATCGTGGTCGAGGGCACCCCGGACTCCCTCAAGGGCGAACTGCGCGGGGACGCCGTCCACGTGGAGCTGCGCGAGCCGGTCGGCGAGGCGGGGCGCACCCTGCTCACCGCCGCCCTGACGGCCGTACCCGGCGTGCACGAGGTGGTGTGCGAGGGGCGCCGGATCAGCGTGCGCGCCGACGACGGGGCGGCCTCGGTGCCCGCCCTGCTCGCCGCGCTGGACCGCGCCGGGGCGGGCGTCGCCTCGGCCACCGTCGCCCGGCCCTCGCTGGACGACGTGTACCTCCGGCACGCCGGCCGCCACTACGCCGGGGCCGGGGCCGGGGCCGGCACGGCGCTCGCGGGCCTCGCGGGAGGTGTGCGATGAGCACCGCCGTCACCCAGACCTGGTACATGACCCAGCGCCAGCTGCGGGTGATCGCCCGGCAGCCCGCCTACGCGGTCATCACGCTGATCCAGCCGGTGATCTGGCTGTTCCTGTTCGGCAGCCTCTTCAAGAAGATCGTCCGGCTGGGCGGCTTCGGCACCACCTCCTACCTGGACTACCTGGTGCCGGGCGTGGTCGTGATGAGCGCCCTCGGCGCCAGCATGTGGGCGGGGATGGGCACGCTGGAGGAGATCCAGCGCGGCACCCTCGACCGCTTTCTGACCACCCCGGTCAGCCGGGCCGCGCTGATGAACGGCAACGTCGTCAACAACGGCCTGGTCACCGCGTTCCAGTCGGTGGTCATCGTGCTGCTCGGCCTGCTCGGCGGCGCGGACTACCCCGGCGGCGTCGGCGGCATCGTGATCCTCGTCCTCGCCTCCGTCCTGCTCGGCACGGTCTTCGGGGCACTGTCCAACGCGCTCGGCATGGTCGTGCGCGAACGGGAGTCCATCATCGGCATCAACACCTTCCTGCTGCTGCCGCTGACCTTCCTCTCCAGCGCCTTCATGGCGCCGGCCCAGATGCCCGGCTGGATGCGGCACATCGCCGACTTCAACCCTGTCAACTGGGCCATGGTGGCGGGCCGTTCGGCGATGTCGGAGCACCCCGACTGGGGTGCCGTGCTCGGCCGGGGCGGCGCGCTGCTCGCCCTGGCGGTCGCGGCGGTGTGGCTGTCGATCCGTACCGTCCGCTCCTACCAGCGGTCGGTGTGACGGTTTCCGGGGGCCGGCCGGTGTGAAGATGGAGGGCATGCCGCCCTACGATCTCGCGGACCGACTCGTCGTCGGTGTCGCCTCCAGCGCCCTGTTCGACCTGCGGGAGTCGGACGCCGTCTTCCGCGAGCAGGGCGAGGAGGCCTACCGGGCCCACCAGGAAGCGCACCTGGACGACACGCTGCGGCCCGGTGTCGCGTTCGCGTTCATCCGCCGGCTGCTGTCGCTCAACGACCTCGGCGAGCCGGGCGATCCGCTCGTCGAGGTCATCATCCTCTCCCGTAACGACCCCGACACCGGCCTGCGGGTCATGCGCTCCATCCAGACCCATGAACTGCCCATCAGCCGGGCCGTGTTCATGCAGGGAAGGGCGCCGTACGCGTTCGTCACCGCGCTGAACATGTCCCTGTTCCTGTCCGCGAACGGCGCCGACGTGCGCGAGGCGGTCGCCGCCGGACTGCCGGCCGGGCATGTGCTCGGATCGTCGTACGCGGACGACCCCGCGGACGGGGAGCTGCGGATCGCGTTCGACTTCGACGGGGTGCTCGCCGGTGACGCCGCCGAACAGGTCTACCAGTCCGGCGGGTTGGAGGAGTTCCGCGAGCACGAGACCCGCAACGCGGCCACCCCGCACGATCCGGGGCCGCTGCGCGACTTCCTGGCCGGCGTCAACCGGATACAGCGGCGGGAGGAGGAACGGCGCCGGACCGACCCGGACTACCCGAGCCGGGTGCACGTCTCGCTCGTGACCGCCCGCGCCGCACCGGCGCACGAGCGGGCCGTACGGAGCCTGAAGCAGTGGGGTGTGCGGGTCAACGACGCCTTCTTCCTCGGCGGGATCGAGAAGGGCGCGGTCCTGAAGGTGCTCCGGCCGCACATCTTCTTCGACGACCAGGTGACCCACCTGGAGAGCACGTCGCGGACCACGCCCAGCGTGCACGTCCCGTTCGGCAAGCTCAACGAGACGGCACTCTGAGGCTGTCCGGGGCGGGTGCGCCACAGGGGGTGGCGAATGGATCATTCGGGCGCCGCGGGGCCCGGCACGCCCTCCCCCGGAGGGGACACCCCCATGACCCCGCTCGGGCCGGCCGGCAAGCAGGCGCTGTTCCTCATGGCCGGCCTGATCCGAACGGCACCCCCTACGCGGCCGCCGCCGCGCCGCCCTCCTGCTCGGCCTCGATGCGGGCGTTCCAGTCGCGCTTGGAGGCCTGCCAGCCGTCCTCGTTGTGGCCGAGGCGCCAGTAGCCGGAGATCGACAGGTCCTCGCGCGGGACCTGCTTCTCGACCCGCAGCAGCCGGCGCAGCTCCTTCACGAAGCCCGCCTCGCCGTGCACGAACGCGTGCAGCCGGCCCTCCGGGAAGTCCAGCCCCCGTACAGCCTCCACCAGGGCCTCGCCGACCGGGCGGTCCCCGCGGTGCAGCCAGACGACCGCAGCGTCGGAGTCGATCTTCTGCTCCTCCCCGGGGCCGGAGACCTCCACGAACACATGCGCGCGGGAACCGGCGGGCAGCGACTCCAGCGCCCGGGAGATCGCGGGCAGCGCGCTCTCGTCACCGGCGAGCAGATGCCAGTCGGCCTCCGGGTCGGGGGCGTAGGCGCCGCCGGGGCCCATGAAGCGGACCGTCTCGCCGGGCCGCACACGGGTCGCCCACGGGCCGGCCAGTCCCTCGTCACCGTGGACGACGAAGTCCAGCGTCAGCTCCCGCAGTTCGGGGTCGAAGGCCCGCACGGTGTAGGTCCGGGTCACCGGCCACTGCTCCCGGGGGAACTCCTCGCGGATCCGCTCCAGGTCGAACGGCTCCGGGTAGGTCACGCCCGCGGGGCCGAACAGCAGCTTCACATAGTGATCGGTGCAGGTGTCCGCCGCGAAGTCGGCGAGACCCTCGCCGCCGAGCACCACACGCTGCATGTGCGGAGTCAGCCGTTCGGTGCGCACCACCTGGGCGGTGCGGGCCTTGCGCGGTTTACGTCCCGGGCGCTCTGCCATCACGGACCTCCTGCGAATTGGTTAGGTTTACCTAAGTTAGCATCTCGCTCCTTGAGAACGCCTCGTGTCCGTGGGCGCACCGAGCGCCCTTTGCCGGAAAATCCCGGTCAAGGTCATCGGGCCAGCGTCGTCAGCAGCCGCTGGAGGGAACCGCCGAGCCCCCACCGCTCGGCCAGCCGCTCCAGCGCCTGCGGGTCGCGCGGGGCGTGCGGCAGCGCCGGGTCGACGTCGGGCAGCGGCACGTCGGCGGCCACCCGCACGACCTTCGGCGCGACCGCGACGTACGGCCGGGCCTCGTCGAGCCGCTTGCGCTGCGACGGCGTGAGCTTCGCCCGCGGGTCGTCCAGCGCCGCCATGAGCGCGTCCAGGTCGCCGAACTCGGCGAGCAGCTTGGCGGCCGTCTTCTCGCCGATGCCCGCCACGCCGGGCAGACCGTCGCTCGGGTCGCCGCGCAGCAGCGCCAGGTCCGCGTACCCCCGCCCGTCGACGCCGTACTTCTCGCGCAGCACCGCCTCGTCGGTCAGCTGGAGCGTGCCCACGCCCTTCAGCGGGTACAGCACCCGGATGCCGCGGGCGTCGTCCACCAGCTGGTACAGATCGCGGTCGCCGGTGACGATGTCCACCGGGCCCGCGGCGCGCGCGGTGAACGTGCCGATCACGTCGTCCGCCTCGTACCGCGCGACGCCGACCCGGGCGATCCCGATCGCGTCCAGGACGTCCTCGATGACCGGCACCTGCGGGGCCAGGGTGTCCGGCACCTCCTCCGCGTCCGGGCCCGCCTCGCGCTCCTCGGCGACCCGGTGTGCCTTGTACGTCGGGATCAGGTCCACCCGCCACTGCGGGCGCCAGTCGGCGTCCATGCAGGCCACGAGCTGATCCGGCCGGTGGTCCTTGACCAGCCGGTCGATGAAGTCGAGCAGCCCGCGCACGGCGTTCACCGGCGTGCCGTCTGGGGCCTTCACGGAGTCCGGGACGCCGAAATAGGCACGGAAATAGAGCGATGCGGTGTCGAGCAGCATGAGTCGTCCGGTCACGTTCGCATCATGCCGCACCCCACTGACAGTCACGCCGAACCGCACACCAGCGAAGACCGCGATCATGTGAGGTGGCCCACTTAAAAGTTTGACCATCTCCTTACCGGGGAGGCGCGGCTTCTGTTCTGTCCCCGATTCGAGAGGTACGCGTGTCAGCCAGGCTTGAGGCGGAGCATCTGTTCAAGGTGTTCGGCAGACGACCGGACGAGGCGGTGGAGCGCCTGCGACAGGGTGCCGACCGTGAGGAACTGCGCGGCGACGGCACCACCGCCGCCGTGATCGACGCGTCCTTCAGCGTCGGCGAGGGCGAGATCTTCGTCGTCATGGGCCTTTCGGGCTCCGGCAAGTCCACCCTGCTGCGCATGCTCAACGGGCTGCTGGAGCCGACCGCGGGCAGTGTGCGCTACGACGGCCAGGACCTGACCGCGCTCACCGACCGCGCCCTGCGCGAGGTCCGCTCCAGGAAGATCAGCATGGTCTTCCAGCACTTCGCGCTCTTCCCGCACCGCAGCGTCCGCGACAACGCCGCCTACGGCCTGGAAGTGCAGGGCGTGCCCCGCGCCGAGCGCGAGCGCCGCGCCGACGAGGCGCTCGCCCTGTGCGGCCTGGCCGGCTGGGAGAAGTCCTGGCCCGACGAACTGTCCGGCGGCATGCAGCAGCGCGTCGGCCTCGCCCGCGCCCTCGCCACCGACGCCGACCTGCTGCTCATGGACGAGTCCTTCAGCGCCCTGGATCCGCTGATCCGCCGTGACATGCAGGACCAGCTCCTCGAACTGCAGAAGACCCTGAAGAAGACCATCGTCTTCATCACCCACGACCTCAACGAGGCCATGCGCCTCGGCGACCGCATCGCCGTGATGCGCGACGGCCGGATCGTGCAGACCGGCACCGCCGAGGACATCCTGCTGCGCCCCGCGAACGACTACGTCGCCTCCTTCATCCAGGACGTCGACCGCTCCCGCGTGCTGACCGCGGCCGCGGTCATGGACACCCACCTGCGCGGCGACGAGGCCGACTGCGCCTGCGAGACGGCCACCCCCGACACGCCGTTCACCGAGCTGTGCGCCATCAGCGCGCGCGTGCCGCACGCGGTCGCCGTCCTCGGCACGGACCGCGCCCTCGTCGGCGTCGTGCCCCGGCAGCGTCTGGTCGGCTTCCTCGGCGACGAGGACGCCGAGCCGACGCCCTGCGGGAACGAGGGCGGCAAGGACGCGAAGAAGGTGATCGGCCGTGCCTAGGATCCACCTCGGCGACTGGGTCGACTCCGGCGTCAACTGGCTGGTCGACCACCTCTCCTGGCTCTTCGACGCCGTCAAGGCCGTCATGGAGGGCATGTACAACGGCATCGACGCCGTCCTCGGCGCACCCCAGCCACTGCTCATGGCCGGCATCCTCGCCGTCCTCGCCTGGTGGCTGCGCGGCCTCGTCGCCGGTGTCGTCGCCTTCGCCGGATTCGCGCTGGTCGACTCGCTCCAGCTGTGGGACCAGGCCATGTCGACGCTCGCCCTGGTCCTCGTGGCGACCGTGCTCGCGCTCGTGATCTCCGTCCCGCTGGGCATCTGGGCGGCCCGCTCCAAGGCGGTCAGCTCGGCCCTGCGGCCGGTCCTGGACCTGCTCCAGACGATGCCGTCGATGGTCCTGCTGATCCCGGCCATGCTCTTCTTCGGCCTCGGCACCGCCGCCGGTGTCGTCGCCACCCTGATCTTCGCGCTCGCGCCCGGCGTCCGCATGACCGAGCTGGGCATCCGCCAGGTCGACGCCGACCTGGTCGAAGCCGCCGAGGCGTTCGGCACCACCCCGCGCGACATCCTGTTCCGCGTCCAGCTGCCGCTCGCCCTGCCGACCATCATGGCCGGCGTCAACCAGGTGATCATGCTGGGCCTGTCCATGGTCGTCATCGCGGGCATGGTCGGCACCGGCGGCCTCGGCGGTGCCGTCAACGAGGCCATCGGCCAGCTCGACATCGGTTACGGCTTCGAGGCGGGCGTCGGCATCGTCGTCCTCGCCATCTACCTCGACCGGATCACCGGCGCCCTCGGTACCCAGCTCTCCCCGCAGGGCCGCAGGGCACTCGCCAAGGCCCCCACGCGCGCGTGGTCGTACCGTCCGCGCCCGGTCGTCGCCGTCGCCGGCGTGGTCGTCCTCGCTCTCGTCGCGGGCGGCCTCGGGGTCTTCGGCACCTCCTCCGGTGCCTCCTCGCAGGCCTCCGGCACGAACGTGGGCAAGGGCAAGCGGATCACGATCGGCTACATCCCCTGGGACGAGGGCGTCGCCTCCACGTTCCTCTGGAAGGAGATCCTGGAGGAACGCGGCTTCAAGGTCACCACCACCCAGTACGCCGCCGGTCCCCTCTACACCGGCCTCGCCACCGGCCAGCTCGACTTCGAGACCGACTCCTGGCTGCCCACCACGCACGCCGAGTACTGGAAGAAGTACGGCAAGCAGCTCGACGACCTCGGCTCCTGGTTCGGCCCCACCTCCCTGGAGCTGACCGTCCCCTCGTACGTGAAGGACGTGAACTCCCTCGCGGACCTCAAGGTCCACGCTTCCGAGTTCGGCGGGAAGATCGTCGGGATCGAGCCCAGCGCGGGCGAGATGAGCCTGCTCAAGAGCAAGGTTCTCAAGGCATACGGCCTCGACGGCACCTACCAGGTGATCGACGGCTCCACCCCGGCCATGCTCGCCGAGCTGAAGCGCGCCTATGCCAGGAAGCAGCCGGTCGTCGTCACCCTGTGGTCCCCGCACTGGGCCTACAGCGACTACGACCTGAAGAAGCTGAAGGACCCGCAGGGCGCCTGGGGCAAGGGCGACGGCGTGCACACCCTGACCCGCAAGGGCTTCACCCGGGACAACCCCGAGGTCGGGAAGTGGCTGAAGGACTTCTCGATGACCGAGCAGCAGCTCACGAGCCTGGAGTCGCAGATCCAGCAGGCCGGCAAGGGCAAGGAGCAGGACGCCGTGCGCTCCTGGCTGCGCGCCCACCCTGGCCTGGTCGACAAGTGGGCCCCGGTCGCCGGGCAGGGGTCCGGGAGCCGGGCGGCCGGGTGACCTGACCGGTCCGGACCGCACACCCGAGGGGCGGGGCCCGCCGTACGCCGTCGCGCGTCCGGCAGGCCCCGCCCCTCGCGTGTGCGCGAGGGCCCGCGGGCACGAGAAGGATCCGGCCAATCACGGAACGTGATGGCCGTGGGTACGGGCCGGCGCTCCCGACCCAGCTCGTCGGCATATTCACCACCGGCCGGGGCGCCCCCGCGACCGGCCCGGAGAACCCGACGAACTGGCGTGAACCGTAAGGGCGGGGTGCGCGGACCGGACAGGGATGTGGCAGGCGCGTGAAACGGTTTGCCGAACATGCGTAGGGTGCAGAGAAGTCATCAGGAGAGTCCGCGGCACGACGAGCGAGGGAGGGAGCCGGAGCGATGGGCGACCACAAAGAGCAACAGCCCGTGCGGGTGGGCGCGGCCGTCCGGCGACGCCGCCGCGCGCTGGAGCTGACCCTCGCCGCCGTGGCCGAGCGCAGCGGCCTGTCCGTACCCTTCCTCAGCCAGGTCGAGAACGACCGGGCCCGCCCGAGCCGCACCTCCCTGGAGAAGCTGGCCGACGCCCTGCGCACCACCGCCGTCGAACTCCTCGCCGCCGCCGACCCCGCCGCCAGCGTGGACGTCGTGCGCGCCGAGCCGGCCGCCGAGGGCGACTTCGAGCCCCGTACCCGCGCCCTGGTCCGCGGCCACCACCAGCTGCACGCCTCCGAGATCACCGGCGACCACGAGGCGGGCCGCGAGTTCCAGCACCGCAACGACGAGCTGATGTACGTCGCCGACGGCGCGGTGGAGATCGAGGCCGAGGGCCGCGCGTACCGCCTCGGCCGCGGCGACACCCTCTACCTGACCGGTGGGGTACGGCACCGCTGGCGGGCGACGGTGCCGGACACCCGGGTGATCGTGGTGGCGGTGGCGGAACACATCGAGGCCATGCAGGACCGGCCCCGTTGACGAGGGTCGTCTCCCTCGTCCCGTCCCTCACCGAAGCGGTCGCCGCGACCCTGCCCGGCGTCCTCGTCGGCGCCACCGACTGGTGCGTCCGGCCGCCCGGCCTGGCCGTCACCCGGATCGGCGGTACGAAGAACCCCCGCCTCGACCGGATCCTCGCCCTCGCCCCCGACCTGGTGATCGCCAACGAGGAGGAGAACCGCGCCCCCGACCTCGACGCCCTGCGCGCGGCCGGCCTGGACGTGCTGGTCACCGAGGTGCGCGCGGTGCCGCAGGCCTTCACGGAGCTGGCCCGGGTGCTCGCCGCGTGCGGTGCGCCGAGCCGCCCGCGCTGGCTGGCGCGGGCGGAGGCGGCCTGGAGCGCGCTGCCGGAGCCGGCCGAGCGCCGGACCGCCGTCGTACCGGTCTGGCGCCGGCCCTGGATGGTCCTCGGCCGGGACACGTTCGCGGGCGACGTCCTGGCCCGGCTCGGCGTGGACCACGTCCACGCCGGCCACCCGGACCGCTATCCCCGTGTCCCGCCGGCGGAGTTGCGCGCGGCGGTCCCCGACCTGGTGGTGCTGCCCGACGAGCCCTACCGCTTCACCGCCGACGACGGCCCGGAGGCCTTCCCCGGCCTGCCCTGCGCCCTGGTCAGCGGACGGCACCTGACGTGGTACGGCCCGTCGCTGGCCGAAGCGCCACGGGTGCTGGGCGAGGCGCTGCGAGCAACCGGCCGCTGAGCAGGCCGCGTACGGTCCCGGCGGCGGCCGCCAGCCACGCGGTGACCAGGACGGCGTACAGGCACACGGCCAGGGCGTCGTAGAACGCGAGGCCCGTGTGCCGGTCGAGCACCGCGGCGCCGGTGACACAGGTGCCCACCGGGAACGTGAACGCCCACCAGGTCATCGCGAATCCCATGCCCCGGCGCCGGGCCCGCACCACATGCGCGACCGAGAGCGCCAGCCACAGCAGCGCGAAGCCCATCACGGGCACCCCGTAGAGCACGGAGAGGACGTCGAGACCGCGGTCGTACGGGGCCGGTACGACGCCGGGAGCCGCGTCCGCGATCTTGCCGACCGCTGTCGTGGACTGCCCGAGCGGGCCGAGGACCAGGAACAGGGTCGGGGTCAGCGCGAGCGGCAGCGGGTCCGGGCCGATCACCCGGGCGAAGACGAGCGGCAGCATCACCAGCGTCGCGAACAGGCTCAGCCCGAACATCGCGAAGCAGGCCAGCAGCAGGGTCTCCCGGGGCTGCCCCGGCGGCAGGTGCGGCACGAGCAGCGGACCGAGCGCGGCCGACACCATCGGCGCGACCAGCGGCAGCAGCCACACCGGGGTCGCCCGCGCGGGCTCGACGCGATGACGTACGGCCATGAGGTACGGCACGGCCACGGCGGCCACGAGCCCGACCGCCGTACCGGCCGTGAACAGCACGGTGTCCAGTGCCACCGCCGTCCGTGTGCCGATCAGCGGCTGTCCGGCGGTCAGGGCGCCGCCGCCGACGGCCAGCAGCCCCATGGACAGGCAGCCGTAGAAAGGCGCCATGCCCGGGTCGAGCAGATGCGCCCGGGCCTGGTCGCGGTGGCGGGTCCAGTGCACGGCGCGGGCCGCCAGCAGGGCCGTCAGCGCGAGCAGGGACAGCACCCAGACGCCCGCGAGCACACCGCTGCGCACCGCCCCGTGCCCGGGCAGCGCGACGCCGGCCGAGCCGACGATGGCGGTGCCCATGACGGCGGCGTACCAGTTCGGACCGAGGTGCCGGAGACGGGCGTCGGGTAGGACGGCGGGGGCGGGCGCGGGAGTGACTCCACCGTCCCGCTGGGATCCGCCCCTGACCAGGGAGTTCCTCTCTATGAGGGCATAAGCTGGTCTTATGAGCGAGGTGTCTTATGG